>NZ_PSTL01000014.1:0-82484 GCF_002930845.1 Rathayibacter sp. AY1A7
ACGGGCGGCTGGCTGTGCGCGGGGGGCTCCGCCGGCGCGGCGCGGCTGGACGGGGTCGCCGGGGCCGCGCCGGAGGTTCCCGGCGTGGACGGCCGGCCGCTGCGCCGGAACGGCACGGATCCTCGCGGCCCAGCCCGGGGCGGCGGAGCATCGACCCATGACCTCCACCGACGCCCCCACCGGCCCGTCCGTCCCCGCCCCCGCCGACGTCCTGATCCTCGGCGCCTCCTTCGCCGGCCTCGCCGCCGCCACCGCCCTCGGCCGCAGTCTCCGCGACGTCCTCGTCGTCGACGGCGGACCTCCGCGCAACGCACCCTCGCCCGGTGCTCACAACGTGCTGACCCGCGACGGCGTGCCGCCCACGGAGCTGGTGCGCCTGGCGCGCGCCGAGGCCGAGGGCTACGGAGCCCGGGTGGTCGAGGGCGAGGCGGTCCGCGCCTCCGCGGGTGCCGAGGGCGTGACCGCGACCCTCGCCGACGGCACGGTCCTCCGCGCGCGCCGCCTCCTGCTCGCGACCGGCGTCCGCGACCTGCTGCCGGAGATCCCCGGGCTCGGCGCCCGCTGGGGACGGGACGTCCTGCACTGCCCCTACTGCCACGGCTTCGAGGTGCGCGGCCGGCGGATCGGCGTGCTCGGCAGCTCGTTCGCCGGGCACCAGGCGCAGATGTTCCGTCAGCTCAGCGACCGGACGTCGATCCTGCTCCACGGCGCACCCGCGCCCGCCGGCGACGATGCGGCGGCGCTGGCCGCCCGCGGGATCGCTCTGGTGCCCGGCCGCGTCGAGAAGGTCCTCGTCGAGGACGACCGCCTGGTCGGCGTGGTGATCGACGGTCGGCGGCACGAGCTCGACGCGCTCGTCGTCGGCCCGCGGGTCGAGGGGCGGCTCCCCGAGGGGCTCGGCCTCGAGCTCGCCGACCACCCGTCGGGAGTCGCGCGGCACCTCGCCGTCGATCCGATGGGCCGGACCGGCGTCGCCGGGGTCTTCGCCGCGGGCTCGCTGGTCGAGCCCATGGCGCAGGTCGTCGCCTCGTCCGCCGACGGGCTGCGCGTGGGCGCGGCGATCAACCACGACCTGATCGAGGAGGAGATCGCCGCCGCACTGCGGGCCGCCTGACGCGCGCTCAGCGGCGGCGGTACTCCAGCTCCGGGCGGCCGGGGGAGCCGTAGCGGGGCGCGCGGTCCGCCACTCCGGAGTCGGCGAGGTGCTCGAGGTAGCGGCGGGCCGTCACCCGCGAGATGTCGAGGCGGGTGGCGAGCTCGGCCGCCGAGAGGCCGACGGGGCCCAGCAGTGCGGTGACGGCCTCGAGGGTCTGGGCCGAGAGCCCCTTGGCCAGACCCGGGGCGTTGGAGGTGCGGAGCGCCGCGAAGGCCCCGTCCACCTCGTGCTGGCTGGCGACGTCGGCGCCGTGCATCCGCTCGCGGTACGACCGGTAGCTGGCGAGCTTGGCGGCGAACGCGCTGAAGACGAACGGCTTGATCAGGTACTGCACGATGCCGGCGGCGACGGAGGCGCGCACGTTCGCGGCGTCGCGGACGGCGGTGATCGCGATGACGTCGACGTCCAGGCCCGCCGCCCTGACGGCCCGGCAGAGGTCGAGGCCGCCCATGTCCGGCAGGTTCATGTCGAGCAGGATCAGCGCGATGCCCGGGTCCGCGCGCAGCGCCCGGATCGCCTCCGCCCCGCTGCCGGCGACCGCGGCCACCTCGAAGCCCTCGACCCGCCGGACGTAGTCGGCGTGGGCGCTCGCGGTCAGCGGCTCGTCCTCGACGACGAGCACCCGGATCACGACGCCACCCGCGCGGGCAGCGGCAGCTGCACCGTGAACACCGCGCCGACGTGGCGCGAGACCTCGATCGAGCCGCCGAGCCGCTCCACCACCTGCTGCACCAGCGCCAGGCCGATGCCGCGGCCGAAGCCGTCCGACTCCTTCGTCGAGTAGCCGCGCGCGAAGACGTCGGCGGTGCCGGCGACTCCGGGGCCGCTGTCCGACACCTGCACCACCAGCTCGCCCTCGGCCAGGCCGAGGTAGACCTCCACCCACGGCTCGCGGTCCGGAGCGGAGGAGGCGGCCGCGTCGAGGGCGTTGTCGATCAGATTGCCCAGCACCGTCACGAGGTCCCCGGGCTCCAGCCCCTGCGTGCCGGGCTCGAGGTGCGTCTCGAAGTGCAGCTCGACGCCGCGCTCGCGGGCCTGCGCGGCCTTGCCCAGCAGCAGGGCGGCGATCACCGGCTCCTGCACGGAGCCGAGGACCCGGTCGGCCAGGCGCTGGCTGAGGTTCAGCTCGCCGGCGGCGAACGCGAGCGCCTCGTCGGGCCGGCCGAGCTCGATCAGCGACGCGATGGTGTGCAGGCGGTTCGAGAACTCGTGGGTCTGCGAGCGCAGCGCGTCCGAGAGGGTGCGCAGCGACTCCAGCTCGCCGCTCACCCGCTGCAGCTCGGTGCGGTCCCGGAGCGTGACGACCGTGCCCAGGGGGCGGGCGCCGGGGGAGGCGGCGGGCCGCTCGTTCACTACGAGGATCCGCTCGCGGGCCACGACCAGGCGGTCCGAGACGGGCTCGTCGTCCTGCAGCAGCTCGCGCAGGGCGACGGGGAGGTCGAGCTCGGCGACCGGCACCGGCGTCCGCACGCCCTCGAGCCCGAGCAGCTCCAGCGCGTGGTCGTTGGCGAGCACCAGTCGGCCGCGGTCGTCGACCAGCAGCAGCCCCTCCCGCACCGAGTGCAGGACGGACTCGTAGTAGGCGAAGACCTGGCTCATCTGCTCCGGGCCCCGCCCGCCCGTGACCCGCCTCAGGTAGCGGGCGAGGAGCCACGAGCCGAGCGCGCCGAGCGCGACCGCCCCGAGCGCGCCCCACGCGACGACCTGCACGCGGGCGGCGAAGGAGGCGTCCACGGCCGAGAGCGTGACGCCCGCCGACACGAGCGCGACGACCGCGCCGTCGGCGTCCTCGATCGGCGCGACGGCGCGGACGGAGGGCCCGAGCGTGCCGGTGTACGTCTCGGTGAAGGTCCGCCCCTCCAGCGCGGGCTCGATCGTGCCCTGGAACGGCAGGCCGATCCGGTCGCGGTCGCGGTGGGTGTACCGGGTGCGGTCGGGGGCCATGATCGTGAGGAAGTCGACGCCGGTGTCCCGCATGACCTCCTCGGCGTACGGCTGCAGGCTCGCGGAGGGATCCGCACCGGCCGTCGACTCGAGGACGAACGGATTGTCGGCCACCGTCCGCGCCACGACGAGGCTCCGTTGGGCGGCCTCGTCGCCCGCCCGGCTCCGCGCGTCGAGGGCCAGCACCGCGACGGCCGCTGCGGCGATCAGCAGGATGCTCAGCAGCTGCACGGCGAACAGGCGCGCGGCGATGCTGCCGCGCGGTCCGCGTGCGCTCGGCGTCCTGACCATGCCACTCCCTCGTGAGCGAGCGCTCGGGGCGCCCCGCCGTGAACAGTATGAACGCAACCGTGCCGGGCTCCGGAGGCGGGGCCACCATCGTCCTACCCCCTCACCTCGACGAAGAGAAGGACACCCCCATGGCGAAGACGCCTCAGACGCCGTCCGACCGGCTGATCCCCGCGGTCACCCCTCCGAAGACCCGGCGGCGCATCGACCGGAACCACTGGCTCTACATCGCCGTCATCATCGCCGTGGTCGCCGGCGTCGTGGTCGGACTCGTCGCTCCCGCCTTCGCGGCGACGCTCGAGCCCGTCGGCAAGGCCTTCGTCGGACTGATCAAGATGATGATCGCGCCGATCATCTTCTGCACCATCGTCATCGGCATCGGCTCCATCGCGAAGGCCGCCACGGTCGGCAAGGTCGGCGGACTCGCGCTGGGCTACTTCATCGTGATGTCGACCTTCGCCCTGGCGATCGGCCTCGTCGTCGGCAACATCCTGCACCCGGGCGAGGGCCTCGACATCTCGAGCGCCACCTACGACACCAGCGACCTCAAGGCCGAGAGCACCAGCGACTTCGTCCTCGGGATCATCCCCGTCTCGCTGTTCTCCTCGCTCGTGGACGGCAGCATCCTGCAGACCCTCTTCGTCGCGCTGCTCGTCGGCTTCGCGCTGCAGAAGATGGGCGCCAAGGGCCAGCCGATCCTCGGAGCGATCAAGCAGCTCCAGGTCCTGGTCTTCCGCATCCTCTCGATGGTGCTCTGGGTCGCCCCGATCGGCGCGTTCGGCGCCATCGCCGCGGTCGTCGGCAAGACCGGCTGGGGAGCGGTCGTCGCTCTCGCCACCCTGATGATCGGCTTCTACATCACCTGCGCGATCTTCGTGGTCGTCGTCCTCGGCCTGCTGCTGCGCCTGGTGACCGGCGTCAGCATCTTCTCGCTGATGAAGTACCTGGCCCGCGAGTACCTGCTGATCGTCGGCACCTCCTCCTCGGAGGCGGCGCTGCCCCGCCTGATCGCGAAGATGGAGCACCTCGGCGTCTCCAAGCCCGTCGTCGGCATCACCGTGCCCACCGGCTACTCCTTCAACCTCGACGGCACGGCGATCTACCTCACGATGGCGTCGCTGTTCATCGCCTCGGCCACCGGAGCGCCGATGTCGATCCCGGAGCAGATCGGCCTCCTCCTCTTCATGATGATCGCCTCGAAGGGCGCCGCGGGCGTCACCGGAGCGGGCCTGGCCACGCTGGCCGGCGGCCTCCAGTCCTTCCGTCCCGACCTGGTCAACGGCGTCGGCGTGATCGTCGGCATCGACCGCTTCATGTCCGAGGCCCGCGCGGTCACCAACTTCACCGGCAACGCGGTCGCCACCCTTCTCGTGGGCACCTGGACCAAGCAGATCGACATGGTGCAGGTCCGCGAGGTCCTCGGCGGGCGCTCGCCCTTCGACGAGACCACGCTCGGAGCGGACGAGCACGAGGCCCCCGCGTCGGGCACCTCGATCACCGAGGGGATCGCCTCGATCCAGGACTCCGACGAGGCGTCGCGGATGCGCGCGGAGATCGCGGCCAAGCGCTAGCCGATCCGATCGCGACGGCCCCGCCTCCCGGAACCGGTCCGGGAGGCGGGGCCTCCGTCGTACGCGGGTCAGTGCCTCCGCACCCCGAGCAGAGGCAGGGTCACCGAGCAGAGCGGCCCGATCAGCACCGCGAAGAGGAGGGTGCCGAGGCCGGCGTCGCCGCCGAGGGCCCAGCCGATGAGCAGCACCGTGAGCTCGACGCCCGAGCGCGCCACCCAGATCGGCAGGCCCGTGCGGGTGTGCAGGCCCAGCATCAGTCCGTCGCGGGGCCCCGGACCGAGGTGGGCGCCGATGTAGATCCCGCTCGCGACCGCCAGAAGCACGAGGCCTCCGGCGAAGAGCAGGCCGCGGGCCCACCACTCCTCCGGCGTCGCCAGCACACGCAGTCCGACGTCGATCATCGTGCCGACCACGAGCACGTTCAGCACGGTGCCGAGACCGGGCCGCTGTCGGAGGGGGATCCACAGCAGCAGGACGAGCAGGCCGATCACGTTCGTGAGCAGTCCGATCCCGAGCCCGGTCTGGTGCGCGACCCCCTGGGCGAAGACGGTCCACGGGTCCACGCCGATCGCCGCGCGGATCATCATCGCGTCGGCGAATCCGTAGAGGATCAGGCCCACCAGCAGGCGCGGCACGGGTCGGAGGCGCCACTGGCCCGCTGGGGGAGCGGCGGCGGCAACGGGAGCGGTGAGGGTCATGGACTCATCACAGCGCGACATTGGCCTTCTTCGCGCGGTCCAATCCGGCTACCTTGGACGCATGGCTGATGTCCACTTCGGCGCGCGCGCCCTGCAGACCCTCCTCGGCGACTGGCGCGAGCAGCGCGGCACCCGGCCCGCCTACCTCGCGCTGGCCGACCGGATCCGCCTCCTCGGGATCGACGGCCGCATCCCCGCGGGCAGCCGCCTGCCCGCCGAGCGCGAGCTCTCGGCCCGCCTCGGCGTCAGCCGCACGACCGTGGCCGCCGCGTACCGCGAGCTGCGCGACAGCGGCTACCTCGTCAGCGTGCGCGGCTCCGGCAGCGTCACCCGCCTGCCGGGATCGGCCGTGCACGCGGTGCCCTCGCTCGCGCCGGACTTCCTCGACTTCACCAAGGCGGCACTGCCCGCCGTCCCCGAGCTGGCCGAGGCGTACACCCGCGCGGCGCAGGCGGCCCCCGAGCACTTCGACTCCGGCTCCTACGACACGGTCGGCCTGCCGGTGCTGCGCCGCGCGATCGCCGAGCGCTACACCGCGCGGGGTCTGCGCACCGAGCCCGGCCAGATCATGGTGACCATCGGCGCGCAGCACGCGATCGCGCTCGTCGCCCGCACCCTGCTCGCGCGGGGCGACCGGGCGCTGATCGAGGCCCCGACCTACCCGCACGCCTACGAGGCCCTCCGGCTGGCCGGCGCGCGGCTCGTGCCGGTGAACGTCGACGGGGCGGACGGCTGGGACGGAGAGGGCCTGATCGCCGCGCTGCGCGGCACGAGCCCGAGCCTGGCCTACCTGATGCCCGACTTCCACAACCCGACCGGCCGCTCCATGGCCCCCGAGCTGCGGGAGCGGGCGATCGCCGCCGCGGCCCGGCAGGGCACGCTGATCATCGCCGACGAGACGACGGCCGAGCTCGACATCGACCGGCGGATGACGCCGCTGCCGTTCGCCGCCTACGGGCCCGAGGGGACGGTGCTCTCGATCGGCTCCGTCGGCAAGACGCTGTGGGGCGGCATCCGGATCGGCTGGATCCGCGCCGAGCGAGCGGTGATCCGCAAGCTGGCGCTGGCGCGCTCGGCGAGCGACCTCGGCACGCCGATCCTGGAGCAGCTCCTGGTCGCGGACATGCTCGGCCGGATGGACGGCGTGCTGGAGCTGCGGCGCTCGCAGCTGCGCGCGGGCCGCGACCACCTCGAAGCGGCCCTGGCGCGCGCGATCCCGGAGTGGAGCGTGCCGCGGGTCTCGGGCGGCCTCTCCACCTGGGTGGGCCTGGGCCGGCCGGCGAGCTCGCAGCTCGCGCTCGCCGCCCGGACGGCGGGCCTGCTGATCACCGCGGGCCCGCGCTTCGGGATCGACGGCGCCTTCGAGCGCTTCCTCCGCATCCCGATCGGCTACTCGCCCGAGGCGACCGACCGGGCCGTGGAGGCGCTCGCGACGGCGTGGGCGCAGGTCGCCCGGCACCCGGCGGCCGACCCGGGGTACCTCGCCGACGTGGTCTGAGGTGGAGTGCCCGCCGGGCGTGTGAGATCGTTCTCTCATGAGCGACGGGTACGGCTACCTGCTGATCCACTTCGTGGAGGACCGGACCGGCCACAGCGAGAAGATCTTCCTCTCGCTCAGCCGGGGCGACGATCCGCTGCGCTGGCGGGCGCTCGGGCCGGTGCTGGAGTGGACCGGCGGCACGGGCGGCGTCCGCGACCCCCACATCGTCCGCGGGCCGCGGGGCTTCCACCTCGTCGCCACCGATCTCCGCGTCTGGCGGCCCGAGGGCCCGGACTGGGACCACTACCGGCACCGGGGGAGCCGCGACCTCGTGGTCTGGGACTCCCCGGACCTCCTCGAGTGGTCCGAGCCGCGCGCGGTCGCCGTCGCTCCCGAGGGCGCGGGCATGGCCTGGGCGCCGGAGTCGGTCTACGACCCGGTCTCGGGCGACTTCCTCGTGCACTGGTCCTCCGGCCTGGCCGAGGACGGCGACCCCGCCACCGGCGAGACGGGCGACAGCCGCATCATGATGTCCCGCACGCGCGACTTCCGCACGTTCGCCGAGCCCGAGACCTACCTGCGGCTGCCCGGCGGAGTGATCGACATGACGCTGCTGATCGAGGGCACGGCCGTCCACCGCTTCGCCAAGCAGCACGACGACGCCCCCGACACGATGCAGGTGTTCCAGCAGGTCGGCTCCTCCCTCCTCGCGGACGACTTCACCACCGTCGCGCGGGGGATCGGGCAGGAGCTCGGCCCGAGCATCGAGGGGCCGCTGGTCTTCCGGCACCACCGCGAGGAGCGCTGGTCGCTCTGGGTCGACCAGTACGCCCTCCGCCCCTACGGCTACCGCGCCTACACGAGCACCGACCCGGCCTCGGGCCGCTGGGAGCTCGCGGAGGAGTTCGACCTGCCCGAGGACACCAAGCACGGAGCGGTCCTCCCGCTCACCCGATCCGAGTACACGGCGCTCGACGAGCGCCACCCCGCCTGAGAGGCCCCGCATGACCGACTTCAGCCCCCGTCTCGCCGACGCCCTCGTCGCCGTCCTCGGTGCCGACGGCGCTCCGCTCGCCCACGCCGACGTGACGGTCGAGCAGCGCCGCCACGCCTTCGCCTTCGGCTGCACCCCTCCGAGCACCGACCTCGCGCGCGCCGAGGAGCGCCGGCTCTGGCTCGACCTGTTCGACACGGCGACGCTCCCCGTCTACTGGGGACGCTTCGAGCCGGAGCGCGGCCGCACCGCGACGGAGGAGGTGCTCGCCGAGGCGCGCGTGCTCGCCGCGGACGGCGTCCGCCTGAAGGGGCACCCGCTCGTCTGGCACTACGTGAAGCCGGAGTGGCTCGACGCGCTGCCGCTGGACGAGGCCGAGCAGCTCCTCCGCGCGCGCATCCGCCGGGAGGTGGGCGCCTTCGCCGGGCTGATCGACACCTGGGACGCGATCAACGAGGTCGTCATCATGCCGCGCTTCGCGAACGAGCCGGACGGCGTGACGAACGCCGTCACCCGCCTCGCCCGCGAGAAGGGACGCGTCGGCATGGTCGAGCTGGCCTTCTCGGAGGCGCGCAGCCTCGGCACCGGACCGGTGCTCGTGCTGAACGACTTCGACCTCGGGCCCGAGTACGAGCGGCTGATCGAGGACGTGCTCGAGGCCGGGATCCGGCCCGATGCGATCGGCCTGCAGTCGCACATGCACCAGGGGTTCCGCGGGGAGGAGCAGATCGCGGCGATCTGCGACAGGTTCGCGCGCTTCGGTCTGCCGCTGCACTGGACCGAGACCACCCTCGTCTCGGGCGAGCTGATGCCCGCCGAGATCGAGGACCTCAACGACCACGTGGTCGAGGACTGGCCGACCACTCCGGAGGGGGAGGCACGGCAGGCGGACGAGATGGTGCGGCACTACGAGACGCTGGTCGCGCATCCGGCGGTCGAGGCGATCACCTACTGGGGCTTCGACGACGCCGGAGCCTGGCTCGGAGCGCCGGGCGGGTTCCTCCGCCGCGACGGGAGCCCGAAGCCGGCCTACGAGGCGCTGCGCTCGCGGATCCGCGGGGACTGGTGGCTCGAGCCGACGGTGCTCCGGACGGACGCCGAGGGGCGCGTCGGAGTCCGGGCCTTCGCCGGGGACTTCGCGCTCTCGAGCGCGGGGGCGGGCGCTGCAGTGAGCCTCCCTGTCGGGTCGTCGACGGCGGAGGTCCGCCTGGGCTGAGGGCGTCCGGGCCGGCCGGTGGCGCGGGTCGCCCCGTCGCGCGCCCCGGAACGCCGCGTCCCTCCCAACACTCAGTCGGCTGATGGAAGACTCGGAGGGTGCATCTCCTCGCGGTCCTCAGCATGAAGAACCGGGCGCTCATCGCGCTCGTCACCGTCGTCATCGCCGTCTTCGGCGGAGTCGCCCTGACCGGGCTCAAGCAGGAGCTCGCGCCGTCGATCTCCTTCCCGCAGCTCGCCGTCGTCACGTCCTACCCGGGCGCCGCTCCGGAGGTGGTCAACGACGACGTCTCGACGCCGATCGAGACCGCCATCCAGGGGGTGCCGGGGCTCGAGACGACCAGCGCGACGTCCTCCACGGACTCCTCCCTCATCTCGGCGTCCTTCACCTACGGCACCGACCTCGCCACCGCCGAGCAGAAGATCCTGCAGGCGATCAACCGGATCAAGAGCACGCTCCCGGACGGCGTCGACCCGCAGGTGGTCACCGGCTCCCTCGACGACCTGCCGGTGCTGCAGCTCGCCGTGTCGAGCGACGGCGACGCGGACGCGCTGGCCGAGCGCCTGCGCACCACGGTCATCCCGGACCTGGAGAAGGTCGAGGGCGTGCGCGAGGCGGCGCTCGTCGGCGAGACCGCCCAGCGCGTCACGATCACTCCGGACGACGCGGCGCTCGCCGCGGCCGGCCTCTCGACCGGCGACATCCGCTCGGCCCTGCAGCAGAACGGCGTGCTCGTCGCGGGCGGACAGATCACCCAGGACGGGTCGACCTTCTCGGTGCAGTCGGGCGTCAAGCTCGACTCGACCGACGCGATCGCGGCGCTGCCGCTGCTGCCGTCCGCAGGTGCCTCCGCGGGTGCGGGCGGCGCCGGTGCGTCAGCGGGCGCGGGTGCCTCCGCGGGTGCCGGGGCTTCCGCCGGCGGCTCCGACGCCGGAGCGGCGGCGGGAGGCGCGGCCGTGACCGCAGAGCCGACGGTCACCACCCTCGGCTCCGTCGCGACGGTCGCCGTCACCGACGCCCCCGTCACCTCGATCTCGCGCGTCAACGGCCAGCCCGCCCTGACCCTCTCGATCACGAAGCTCCCGGCCGCGAACACCGTCGATGTGTCGACCGGCGTGGCCGCGCTGCTCCCGGACCTCGAGGAGTCGATCGGCGACAACGCCGCCTTCACCCCGGTCTTCGACCAGGCGCCCTACATCCAGGAGTCGATCGCGTCGCTCGCGCAGGAGGGGGCGCTCGGCCTCGTCTTCGCCGTGCTGGTGATCCTGCTGTTCCTGCTGTCGGTGCGCTCGACCCTGGTCACGGCCATCTCGATCCCGACCTCGGTGCTGATCACCTTCATCGGCCTGCAGACGGCCGGCTACACCCTCAACATCCTGACCCTCGGCGCGCTCACCATCGCGATCGGCCGTGTGGTCGACGACTCCATCGTCGTGATCGAGAACATCAAGCGGCACCTCGACGCGGGTGAGGACCGGGCCCGGACCATCGCGGTCGCCGTCCGCGAGGTCGCCGGCGCGATCACCGCCTCCACGATCACCACGGTCGCGGTGTTCCTGCCGATCTCGTTCGTCGGCGGCACCACGGGCGAGCTGTTCCGGCCCTTCGCGCTGACCGTGTCGATCGCCCTGCTCGCCTCCCTCGTGGTGGCGCTGACGATCGTGCCGGTGCTCGCCTACTGGTTCCTCCGCCCCTCGAAGCGGCCGGCGGTGCGCCAGGCCGCGCAGGCGGCGCTCGCGGAGGAGCGCGCGGCGGCCGGAGGGGCACCCGCCTCGGGGGTCCCGGCCGACACCGCCGCGCCGGTCGAGGAGGCCCCGCACCACGGCGCCCACGCCGCTCCCCGGCGGGCGCGCGGGCTGCAGTCGGTGTACGGCCCGATCATCCACTGGACGCTGAAGCACTCGGTCGTCACCGTCCTCCTCGCGCTGCTCGTGCTCGTCGGGACCGGTGCGCTGTACCCGCTGATGAAGACGAACTTCCTCGGCTCCAGCGGGCAGGACACCTTCACCGTCACCCAGACGGTCCCCGTCGGCCAGAGCCTCGACGCGCAGGACGCGACGGCGCAGCAGGCGAGCACGGCGATCCTCGGCGTCGACGGCGTCGAGACCGTCCAGCTCACCGTCGGCTCCTCCGGCGGCCTGCAGAGCGCGTTCGGCGGGGGAGGCGGCGGCACCTCGATCCGCTACTCCGTCACCACCGACGAGTCGGCCGACCAGGAGGCCGTGCAGGCGGACGTCCGCGACGCGCTGTCGGGCGTCGCCTCGGCCGAGGACATCAGCGTCGCCGCCTCCTCCGGCTTCGGCGCCTCCTCGGACATCGAGGTCGACCTCTCGACCGCCTCGCAGAGCGACCTCCAGAGCGCGAGCGACCAGCTCCTCGAGGCCCTGCGCGGGACCGACGGGATCAGCCAGGCCGAGAGCAACCTCTCCTCCTCGCTGCCCTACATCGCGGTGCGGGTCGACCGCGACGCCGCGGCCCGGGCGGGTCTCAGCGAGGTCGCCGTGGGCACGATCGTCAGCCAGGCGCTCCAGCCCAACCAGGTCGGCAGCGTCGTGATCGACGATCGCACCCTCTCGATCTACCTGGCCGACGGGCAGCCGCCGGCCACCGTGGACGAGCTGCGGAACCTCGAGGTGCCGACCCTCACCGGCACCGTCGCGCTCTCCACCCTCGCGGCGGTCGAGCAGACGGACGGTCCGGCGAGCATCACCACCGAGCGCGGGCAGCGCACCGCGACCATCACCGTCACCCCCGAGGGCGACGACCTCGCCTCGGCCAACGTCGCCGTGCAGAACGCGATCGACGCGACGGCGCTTCCGGCCGGTGTCGACGCCTCCCTCGGCGGAGTGACCGCCGACCAGGCCGACGCGTTCTCGCAGCTGGGCATCGCGCTGCTGGTCGCGATCCTGATCGTCTACGTCGTGATGGTGGCGACGTTCCGCTCGCTCCTGCAGCCGCTGCTCCTGCTCGTGTCGGTGCCGTTCGCGGCGACCGGCGCGATCCTCCTGCAGGTGATCACCGGCGTGCCGCTGGGCGTGCCGTCCCTGATCGGAGTGCTGATGCTGATCGGCATCGTCGTCACGAACGCGATCGTGCTCGTGGACCTGGTGAACCAGTACCGCGACCGCGGGATGCCGGTGCGGGAGGCGTTGCTGCACGGCACCGAGCGGCGGCTCCGGCCCATCCTGATGACCGCCCTCGCGACGATCTTCGCCCTCCTGCCGATGGCGCTGGGGATCACGGGCCACGGCGGCTTCATCTCGCAGCCGCTGGCGATCGTCGTGATCGGCGGCCTGGTGTCCTCGACGGTGCTGACCCTCGTGGTCCTGCCCGTCGTCTACAACCTGGTCGAGGGGTATCGTGAGCGGCGGCGTGCCGCCCGCGCCGGGAAGGCGTCGGCATGACGGACATCAGGGATGCGGCCGAGACGGTCGGCTCGCGCTGGCGCAGCGGCCCGGAGCGCGCCACCGCGGTCCTCGACGAGATCGGTCCGGAGCGCTTCGTCGCCCGCGACTTCCGCCCGGGCACGCTCCGGCACCTCGTGCTGATCCGCTTCCGCCCGACGGCGCTGGTCGCCGAGGCGGACGAGGTCACCCGCCGCTTCCTCGCCCTCGCCGACGAGTGCGTCCGCGACGGACGGCCCTACATCGAGTCGATCGAGACCGGGCCGCAGCTGAGCATCGAGGGCGCGGGCGAGGGGTTCGACCGCGCGTTCCTGCTGACCTTCTCCTCCGAGGGCGACCTGCACTACTACCTGGGCCGGCCGGCCGTCGAGGACCCCGCGCACTGGGATCCGGCGCACGACGCGTTCAAGGAGTTCGTCGGGCCGTTCGTCGACACGGCCGGCATCGTCGCGTTCGACTTCCGACCCGAAGCGCACTGATGGCGACTCCCGAGTTCGTGCTGCGGCTGCGCGAGCGGATCGGGACCGAGCTGCTCTGGCTCACCGGCGTGACCGCGGTGATCCTCCGCGAGGAGCCGGCGCTCGAGGTCCTGCTCGTCCGGCGCGCCGACACCGGAGCCTGGACGGCCGTCACCGGGATCATCGACCCGGGCGAGACCGTCGCCGGCACCGCCCGCCGCGAGGCGCAGGAGGAGGCGGGCGTCGAGATCGAGGTCGAGCGCCTCGTGCAGGTGCACACCCTGCCGCCGATGCAGTACCCCAACGGGGACCGCTCGCAGTACCTCGACCACGTGGTGCGCTGCCGCTGGATCTCGGGGGAGGCCCACGTCGCGGACGACGAGTCGACCGAGGTCGGCTGGTTCGCGCCCGACGCGCTGCCGCCGATGTCGGACGAGCACCGCGCCCGGATCCAGCGGGCACTGTCGGACGAGCCGGGCTGCTCGATCGACTGACGGCGGGGGTGCGCGCCGGACGAGGCGGGGCCGCCTCTCGGGAGCGGCACACGCCTCGGAGCGGGCGCTGCTCAGACCGGACGCGCGAAGCAGAGCACCGCGTCGTCGCCGACGTGGGCTCCGAAGCCGTCGATCGCCGTGAAGCCGAGCGCCTCGGCCGCTGCGGCGAGCTCCGGCGCGGCGGCCAGGCGCAGCGTGCGGATCCGCTGCACCCGCGCCCACGACTCCGCCGCCGCGACGAGCCGTCGGGCGACTCCCGTGCGCCGGTGGACGGAGGCGACCACGAGCTCCAGCACCTCGGCGAAGTCGTCCGGGCCGGGAGCGAGCACCAGGGCGCCCGCCGCCGCCCCGTCGATCCGGGCGATCAGGACGCGGGCGTGCGGGGGCGGGACCGCGGCGAGGACGCCCTCCGCTCCGGCTGCGTCCTCGAGGCGGACGACGACTCCGCTCACGAGCCCAGGTGGGTGCGGAGGAACTCGACGACCCGAGCACGCAGAGCGTCGTCGAGCAGCGCGATCGAGTGCAGCGAGCCGGGGAGGACGAGGAGGTCGACCCTCGAGCCCGCTCCGCGCAGCGCCTCGGCGAAGCGGGTCGACTGGCTGAGCGTGACCCGCTCGTGCGCCGCGTGCGCGATGAGGAACGGCGGCTCGGAGCCGTCCACCTGCGCGAGGGGCGAGGCGGCGGTCGCAGCGGGGCAGGAGGCGAGGTCCGCGCAGTCGAGGTAGCTGCGCACGGCGGCCGCGACTCCGACCACCGGGTCGTCGTCGGCGAGGCCGGCGGCGCTGAGATCGGAGGGACCGCTCAGGTCGACCACGGCGGCCAGGCGCGACGAGGTCGACGGCAGCGTGCCGAGCAGAGAGGCGAGGTTGCCGCCGGCCGAGCCGCCGAAGGCCGCCACCCGCTCCGGATCGATGCCGAAGCGCGCGGTCTGCTCCGGCTCGAGCAGCCAGTCGAGGGCGGCCGTCACATCGTCGAGCTGCGCGGGGAACACGGCGGCGGGCGCGAGGCGGTAGTCGACCGAGACGGCGACGAACCCCTCCGATCCGAGCCACTGGCAGATCGGACGCCAGTTCGCGTCGGCCTTGCCTCCACGGGCCCAGCTGCCGCCGTGCACGACGAGGACGGCGGGCCGCGGCTCCGCCGACGGGGCAGGGGAGGAGCAGACGTCGGCGCTCTGCCCAGTGCTCGCGTCGTAGACGACGTCGGCCGTCACGCTCACGCCGGACCAGTCGGGTGCGGGTGCCGCTCCGAGCGCCTGCGCCACCGGCTCCGAGACGGGAGTGGTGCTCGCGCAGCCCGAGAGGAGGAGTGCGAGGGCGGCCAGGACCGCGGCGACGCGTCGCGGGGATCGGGTGGGCTCGCGCATGAGTGCGATCAGCGTACGGGGTGCCCGGCGCCCCGGATGCGGCACCCCCGCGATCAGGGGGTGCCGGGCTCGCGCTGCAGCCGGACCAGGACGACCCCCGCGAGGATCAGCGCGCCGCCGCCGAACTGGATCGGCGCGGGCAGCTCGCCGAGGATCAGCCACGCGGCCGCGATCGAGAACAGCACCTCCGTCAGCCCGACGAAGGAGGCGATCCGCGTGCCGAGACGGCGTCCGCCCTCGATCCCGAGCAGATACGCCAGCACCGTCGACATGCCGAGGATCACGCCCGCGGGAAGGAGCCAGCTGACCTCCGCTCCGACGAACACCACCTCTCCGAAGGTCGCGCGCAGCGGTGTGACGCCGAGCGCCCCGAGTGCCAGCAGGATCGCGGCGCCGACCGTCATCGCCCCCGCCGTGAGCGCGATCGGCGGCAGCTCCGGATCCACCCGGCCGGCGATGACGTAGTAGACGCACAGGCCGAGCGAGGCGGTCAGCGCCCAGGCGATACCGACCAGCTCGGGGGTCGACTCGCCGGACAGGTCGAGCACGAGCACCAGGCCGCCGAGCGCGAGCGCGGAGCCGGCGAGGGTGAAGCGGCCGGGGTGCCGGCGCGTGCGCGCCCAGGCGAGGAGGACGAGGAACACCGGCGCGAGGTACTCGATCAGCAGGGCGACGCCGACCGACATGTGCTCGATCGCGCTGTAGAAGCAGAGCTGCGCGGCGATCACGGCGAAGACTCCGTAGAGGGCGATCGTGCCGAGGTTGCGGCGGAGCACGGGCCAGCGGCCGCGGAGGGACAGGATCGCCGGGATCGCGAGGATCAGGGCCGCGCCGCCCGCCCGCCAGAGGACCGCGGACGCCGGCGTCCAGCCCGCCTCGAGGAGCGGCTTCACGAACGGCCCGCCCAGACCGAACGCCGCCGACGCGGCCAGCGCCGTGACGAGGCCGGAGCCGAGGCGCCGTGCCGGCGCGGGCGCGCTCGCGGCGGGGAGGGTGACGGCAGCAGTGCTCTCGGCGGTCATGGCCGGCTCCTTCAGGAGTCAAAAGGATTACACTCGTGACAGCGAGCTGATCGCACACTACTGAGCCGCACTGTCAGGAGTCAACATGGTGTTCGCCTATGACGTCGAGGCGTCGCTCACCTCCACCGCCACCCTCGTCAACACGCTTCCCGAGCTGTCGCCGTCCGGCGAGGACGAGATGGCGACGATCGAGCAGCTGGACGACTTCCTCCTCGAGAACCGCTACACGGGCAGCCGCGACGGATCGGCCGAGGAGCTGGAGGCCGTGCGGGCGATCCGCTCCTCCCTCCGCACCCTCTGGCTCACGCGGGCCGAGGAGGATCTCGTCCCCGTCGTCAACGGGATGCTCGACTCCGGCCGCGCGCTCCCGCAGCTGGTCCGGCACGGACCCTACGGCTGGCACCTCCACGCGACGCGCGACGAGAGCCCGCTCGCCACGCGCATCCTGGTCGAGGCCGCCATGGCGTTCGTCGACGTGATCCGCGGCGACGAGCGCGAGCGGATCCGCGTCTGCGCGGCGGAGGACTGCGAGGCGGTGCTCGTGGACTTCTCCCGCAACCGCTCGAAGCGCTACTGCGACACGGGCAACTGCGGCAATCGCGCGAACGTGGCCGCGTACCGGGCTCGGCGGGCGTCGCAGTAGCGGACGGGACGGGCGGTAGTTGCGCGCGGGCGCGCGTCGATCGTGCTGCGGCTCGGGGCCGGGGGGCTGTATGCGGGGCGACTCCGCGGGGGACCGGTTGCGGAGGTGCACGACTCCCGGGCTTCGCGGCTCCCGACCTGAGCGGCTCCTGGCCTGAGCGGCTACCGAACTGAGCGGCTCCTGGCCGCACGTCTCCCCGCCCTAGCCAGGCTCCGGGGCCGCGTGTAGACTCGCTCGGTCGGCTCTTGACACCGTGCGTTCTCGTGCGGATGGGTTTGTTAGTCAAGTGGGCCGAGTCTCCGACAGTCGTCGTGAGACGAATCACATGTGTGAATCGGCCCCGGTCAATGACTCGCCCGGGTTCTCCCCCTGCTGCCCAGCAGCAGTCCAGCGCACGGACGCCCCTCACGACGGGGCTCCTCCGGCGTCGCCTCCTCGCGCACGACCTGAACCCAGGAAGAACTGCCATGCCCAAGAACAAGAAGCCCGCCGGTGGACGTCCGGCCAAGAACTTCGAGCCCAACCGCTTCGGCGCCTCGAGCGGCAAGTCCCAGCTCGGCGGCCGCTCGCGCTTCCCCGGCGCCAAGCCGGGCTCGCGCAGCGAGGGCCACCGCGGCTTCCGCGCCGTCGACGAGAACGCCCCCAAGAAGGCGCGCTGGAACGCCGACGAGCGCGCCGAGCGGGCCACCGAGCGCGCCGATCGGCCCGCCCGCGGGAACGACCGCGACGAGCGGCCCTCGCGCGGCTACGACCGCGACGCGCGTCCGGCGCGCTCGAACGACCGTGACGAGCGTCCGGCGCGTTCCTACGGGCGCGATGAGCGTCCGGCGCGTTCCTACGGGCGCGATGAGCGTCCTGCGCGTTCCTTCGACCGGAGCGACCGCCCGGCCCGTTCCTTCGACCGTGACGCGCGTCCGGCCCGCTCGAACGATCGCGACGATCGTCCGGCCCGTTCCTACGGGCGCGACGACCGTCCTGCGCGTTCCTTCGACCGGAGCGATCGCCCGGCCCGTTCCTTCGACCGTGACGCGCGTCCGGCGCGCTCGAACGATCGAGACGACCGTCCGGCCCGTTCCTACGGGCGCGATGAGCGTCCGGCGCGTTCCTTCGACCGGAGCGATCGCCCGGCCCGTTCCTTCGACCGTGACGCGCGTCCGGCGCGCTCGAACGACCGCGACGACCGTCCGGCCCGCTCCTACGGACGCGACGACCGACCGGTCCGCACCGGCGACCGCGACGAGCGCCCCTCGCGCGGCTACGACCGCACAGAGCGTCCCGCCCGCTCGTTCGACCGCAGCGACCGCCCGGCCCGCTCCTTCGACCGGGATGCGCGTCCCTCGCGCGGCCACGACCGCGGCGACCGCCCGACCCGCTCGTTCGACCGCGACTCCCGGCCCTCGCGCCGCGACTCCGGCTCGGACTTCTACCCCAGCCGCGACGCCCGTGCGCCGCACCAGGCCGACGACGTCGTGCTCGAGCGCCTCGAGGCGACGGCCACTCTCGCCGTCGACGTCGAGGGCGTCACCTTCGGCGACCTCGGCCTGGGCGGGAACATCGTCCGGATGCTGACCGAGCTCGGAGCGGCCGCGCCGTTCCCGATCCAGGCCGCGACCATCCCCGAGGTGCTCGCCGGCAAGGACGTCCTCGGACGCGGCAAGACCGGCTCCGGCAAGACCATCGCCTTCGGCGCCCCCGTCGTCGAGCGCCTGATGGAGAACAACGGAGCGAAGGGCCGCAAGCCGGGCCGCGCTCCGCGCGCGCTCATCCTCGCGCCGACCCGCGAGCTCGCCATGCAGATCGACCGGACGATCCAGCCGATCGCCCGCTCCGTCGGCCTGTTCACGACGACCATCTACGGCGGCGTCCCCCAGTACAAGCAGGTCGGAGCCCTCCAGCGCGGAGTCGACATCGTCATCGCGACGCCGGGCCGCCTCGAGGACCTCGTCGAGCAGGGCCGCCTCGACCTCTCGAACATCACCATCACGGTGCTCGACGAGGCCGACCACATGTGCGACCTCGGCTTCCTCGAGCCGGTGCAGCGCATCCTCCGCCAGACCGCCGACGGCGGCCAGCGGCTGCTGTTCTCGGCCACGCTCGACAAGGGCGTCGCGACGCTCGTCGACGAGTTCCTGGTCGAGCCGAGCGTCCACGAGGTCGCCGGCGAGGACCAGGCGTCCTCGACCATCGACCACCGCGTGCTCCTGATCGAGCACCGCGACAAGGCCGAGATCATCGAGCAGCTCGCCGCCCGCCAGGGCAAGACGCTGATCTTCGCCCGGACCCGCGCGTTCGCGGAGCAGCTCGCGGAGCAGCTCGACCACGCGGACATCCCCGCGACGAGCCTCCACGGCGACCTCAACCAGTCGCGCCGCACCCGCAACCTCGCACTGCTCACCAGCGGACGCGTGGACGTGCTGGTCGCGACCGATGTGGCCGCGCGCGGCATCCACGTCGACGACATCGACCTGGTGATCCAGGCGGACGCTCCCGACGAGTACAAGACGTACCTCCACCGCTCCGGCCGCACCGGCCGCGCGGGCAAGACGGGCACGGTCGTGACGCTCATCACGCGCAACCGCCGCCGCCGCATGGAGGAGCTGCTCGACCGTGCCGAGATCGAGGCCGAGATGATCGAGGCCCGCCCCGGCGACCGCGTCCTGCGCGAGATCAGCGCCCCGGCCGAGTAGCCGCCGACCGCACGACGACGAGGCGCGGACCCCTGCATCGGGGTCCGCGCCTCGTCGTCTTTCGTGGTGGGTGCTGTGGTGCGGCGTGACGGCGAGTGCCGGGTCGTGGTGACCCTCCGACTCCGCGCTGCGCAGGGCTCCGCGCTGTGCGGCTTCCCGTGGGGCGGCGCTGCGTTGCGCGACTCTGTGCTGGACGGCTCTGTGCTGGACGACTCTGTGCCGGACGACTCTGCAGTGTCCGGCTTCGCGGAGGGCTTCTGCACGCACGAACGCCGAAGGGCGGACACCTCGCGGTGCCCGCCCTTCGGCGTGTTCACCGGCCGGAGCCGGTGAGGGGAATCAGCTGGCCGGGGGGGTCAGCACGGTGTCGATGAGGTAGACGGTCGCGTTGGCGGTCTGGACGCCACCGCAGATGACGGACGCGTCGTTGACCTTCAGGTCGTCGCCGGAACCGGTGACGGTGAGGTTGCCACCCTGGACGGTGGCGTGGTCGCCGGCGATCGCGTCAGGGGCGATCTGGCCGGGGACGACGTGGTAGGTCAGGATCGAGGACAGCGTGGCGGCGCCCTCGGGGGTCTTGAGGGAGTCGACGGTCGCGGCGTCGAGCTTGGCGAACGCGTCGTCGACCGGGGCGAAGACGGTGAACTCGCCGCTGTTCAGCGTGTCGACGAGGTTGACGTCGGGGTTGAGGCCACCGGAGACCGCAGCGGTCAGGGTGGTGAGCAGCGGGTTGTTCGACGCGGCGGTCGCAACGGGGTCGAGCGACATGCCCTCGACCGAGCCGGCGCCGTCCGGGACCTGCTCGGCGTAGGCGGCACAGCCGGGGCCGACGAGGTTCGCGGCCGGGTCCATGGTCGCCATGGGGGTCGAGGAGGCGGAGGCCGACGAGGTGGCCATCGGGGTCGACATCTCGGTCGCCGCGTCGCTGGCGGCGGTGGTCGAGCCGCTTCCGCTCGAGCAGGCGGTGAGGCCGAGGGCGGCGGTGCCCAGCAGGGCGAATGCGGCGAGGGCGGAACGCTTGGTGGATCGCATGGGATTACTCCTTCGTGAGACGGCCCCCACGTGATGCGGAGGACCTGTTCTGTGTGGACCGTGTCGCGGCCGTTGACATGTGTTCGGAGCCCTCCCTGCGGGGGTTTGGATTTCTTTCGGTGATCTAGGTAACGGCTTCGTAACGGCAGGGAACCGGGACGGCGGGGAGCTGCTCCGCCGCGTCGATTACCCTGGAGACGTCGCGCGCACGCGTCGACGCGACGACGAGAGGACGGGCGAGTGCAGACCCGAGGTGCACGAGTGGCTCGCGGCGTCGCCGCCGCTCTCGCAGCGACCGCCACGGCCGCCGCCTCCCACACGCTCGCGGGCGCCGAGACCCCCGCTCCTGCCGTGCTCGCCCTCGCCGCGGCGTTCGCCGTCGTCGTCTGCGTCCTCCTCTCGGGGCGCCGTCTGTCCCTTCCCCGGCTGACGCTCTCCGTGCTCCTCAGCCAGATCGCGTACCACGGCCTCTTCCTCATCACGGGCAGCGGTGGGGAGGTGAGCGTGGTCGGGACGACGGGCACCGGCGCGCACTTCCACGACGGGTCGACCATCGAGCTGATCGCCGGCGGAGGCGGACACGCGGCCCACGCTCCGCTGATGCTCGTCGCCCACCTCGCTGCGGCTGCCTTCACGATCGCGGCGTTCCGGTACGGCGAGCGCCTCTTCTGGACGCTGGGAGCAGGCCTCCAGCGCGTCGTCGTACGGATCGTCGCCCGCGCGTCCGCGGTCGCGCTCCCGTCGGCCCCCGGCGTCTCGATGACGGGCACCCACGAGCCGCGGGCGACTCGATCCCTCGACGCGGTCCTCTCGATCCTCCGGCACCGCGGGCCGCCGCTGCGGGTCCTCCGCGCCGCCTGACGCCCCTCCCGTGCGGGAGCGGCTCCGGTCGGCGCCTCCGCACGCACCGCGGACCCGCGCTGCGTCCAGAACTCCCGGCCCCGCGCCGGATCTCCCCCAAGGACACGACCGTTATGACCCGTTCTTCTTCTTCTTCTTCTTCTTCTTCCTTCTCGCGGCTCCGCCTCGTCGGCAGCGGCGCACTCGTCGCCGCCGGATCGATCGCGCTCGCTGTCGCCGCGCCCACTGCGGCCAGCGCCCACGTGACCGCGGCGGCGAGCAGCACCGCCGCCGGCTCGTACACGGTGGTGACGTTCTCGCTGGCCCACGGCTGCGAGGGCTCGCCGACGACGGGACTCACGATCACGATGCCCGACGGCATCAACTCGGTCAGCCCGACGATCAACCCGAACTGGGACGTCGTGAAGAACGAGGTCGCGATCGCCGACCCGGTCACCGACTCCCACGGGAACACCGCGACCAAGCGGGTCTCGGACGTGGTCTACACGGCGAAGACGCCCCTCGCCGACGGCTACCGCGACACCGTCGCCCTCCAGCTGCAGCTCCCCGAGGACGCAACCGGCTCCACGCTGGAGTTCCCCGTGCTGCAGACATGCGAGACCGGCAGCACCGCCTGGGACCAGCCGACCGTCGACGGCCAGGACGAGCCCGAGCTGCCCGCTCCCACCGTCGCGGTGACCGCGGCGGAAGCGCGGTCCGGCCACGAGGCCGGACACGACGACGACGGCGACGGCGACGACGCGGTCGCGACCACCGCCTCGGCGACGACGGCCACGAGCGGCGACGACGTGCTCGCCCGCATCCTCGGAGTCGGCGGGCTCGTCGTCGGCGCGGTCGGCGTGGCCGTCGGGCTCGCCTCCCGCCGCCGCGGACCCCGGGCGTCGGCGTGACCCGTCGGAAGGCCCTCGTCGCCGCGACCGCGATCGGGCTGCTCGGCTCGATCGCCGTGGCGGCGCCCGCCAGCGCGCACAACTACCTCGTCTCGACGACTCCCGCTGCGGACTCGACCGTGACGGAGCAGCCGGGAACGCTGGTGCTGACGACGAACGACGACCTGCTCGTCCTCGGGACGGACGGAACGGCGGCGGCTCTGCGCGTCGTCGGGCCGGACGGGCTCTACTACGGCGACGGCTGCGTCAGCGTCGTCGGGCCGGAAGCGTCGATGCCGCTCGAGCTCGGCGCGGCGGGGGAGTACGAGGTGACGTGGCAGGTCGTGTCGACCGACGGGCACCCCGTGTCGGGCCAGTACGCGTTCGACTGGACGCCGGCCGACGGGACCGCGCTCGCCGACGGGTCGGACTCGGTCCCGGACTGCAACGGCACCGTCGCGGTCTCAGGAGGACAGGCCGAGTCCGCCGACGAAGCGCAGGCGACGTCCGGATCGGACCCGGCACTCCTCGGGGACGTCCTGTGGATCGGCGGCGCTCTCGCCGCGGTCGCCGCCGCCATCGGAGTGACGCTCCTCGTGCTGCGACGGCGACCCCGCGACTGAGGCTCGTGAGCCTCCTGGGGTGGCGGTCGGTCAGTTCAGGAGGCTCGCGAGGGGCCCTTCGCCGAGACCGGTCAGGACGGCCGCCGCGTCCTCGTAGACGGCGACGGCCCCGGCCTCGCGGAGTTCGTGCTCCGAGGTACCGCCGGAGAGGACTCCGACCGTTGCCAGGCCCGCGCGCTCGGCGGCCAGGACGTCCCAGGTCGCGTCGCCGACCATGATGGCGCGGTCGACGGAGACGCCCGCGCGGTCGAGCGCGATCGAGATCAGGTCGGGTGCTGGCTTGGCGGTCGAGACGTCTGCGCCGCTGGTGACAGCGTGGACGGAGCCGCCGAAGTCGAGGACGTTGAGAAGCACGTCCAGCTCGTTCTGCGGTGCCGAGGTGGCGAGGACGACGTGGACGCCTCGACCGACGAGCGTCGCGACGAGCTCGCGAGCTCCCGGGAGTGGAACGATGCGTGCTGTCGTCTCGGCGTAGTTCTTGGTGTGCAGCGACTTCACCAGTGCGCGCTGCTCCTCCTTCACGTCGTCCTCGAGGAGCATGTCGAGCAGCTCCGACGAGTCTGCGCCGATCGCTCGTTGGATGCGCCAGGCGGGCACGACGAGGTCGGCCTGCCAGAAGGCGCGCGACCACGCCTCGACGTGGAGGAAGTTCGTGTCGGCGAGGGTCCCGTCGATGTCGAAGAGCACCGCGGAGGTCCCCGTCGTCGCGTCTTTCCTGTCCTTCGTTCCTGCCATGTCGCTGCCCCTCTTGTCGCTTCCGCGCCTATCGGCCCGTGCCGTCCACGCTACGCGGGCGCGCCGAAGCGGGCCCGCCCCTTGACCTGCCCGTCCACGCCACCCGACCTGCCCCTTGTCACGGCCCGCCGGTCCCGGTCGGATCGTGTCCGCGCTCCGTCCCGTTCCCTGGCTCCCCGGGCCGGGTGACATGCTGCCGTCCCGTCGGGCTCGTCCAGTGCAGCGTGCCGTCCGGCTCCTGCCGGTGCGTCCACCCCGTGGTGTGGCGGAGCCGGTGGTGGTGTCGGCAGAGGTGCGCGAGGTTGTCGGCCGACGTGGTGCCTCCGTGCTGCCAGTCGTTCGTGTGGTCGACGTCCGCGTGGCGGGTGCTGCGGGTGCATCCCGGGAACCGGCAGGTCCCGTCGCGGTGCTGGAGGTGGCGACGCAGGTCCGCCGGCACTCGGTAGGAGTCGCGTCCGACGGAGAGGACCGCTCCGCTCTCCGGATGGGTGAGCAGCCGCGTGAACGAGGGAGCACCTGCTGCGAGACGCCGCGCGGTCTCCGGATCGACGGGTCCGTATCCATCGAGGACGGCGGGCTGGTCGGAGCGCCCGAGGAGGGTCAGTGCAGGCACGGTCACCGCGACTTCGGCGCGCACTCCCGCAGGCATCGACGTGCCGTCTCCCTCGGCCGATGTCTCCCCGTCGACCAGCAGCGCAGCGGCGATGTCTGCGCGGAGCTGGCCCAGCGTCCTCTCCTCGTCCGGCAGATCCGCGAGGGAGCGGGCGGCCCGGTCGATCCTGTCCATCGCACCGAGCACATCGGGAGCTGCGGTGTAGAGGTGCAGGATCGCCATCCCGTCGTCGAGGCCCTCCACCCAGAGCGCGCGACGACGGGCGCAGTCCCGATGACGTTCGCTGAGCGTCTGCGGGTGCAGCTGTTCCCGGAGCGACCGGAGGGCGCGTCGCAGCTGGGGCGGCGTGCAGGCTACCGCGATCGTCGCGGCCTCCTCGTCGAAGCGCCCACGGACCTCGGCGGGGACGTCGAGCGCTCCTCGCACCACGAGTCGCGCGTGCTCGGGGGAGAGCGCTCCGTCCGCGAGTGCGCGCAACGTCGCCGGGAGGTCGTTCACCAGCAGGCGTGCCTCGTCGACCAGTGCAGAGGCGTGCGCCTCCGAGACCCGGAGTCCCGTCGCGAGCTCCGCGATCAGCGCCCGGTGCGCCGCCTCCGCCCGATCCACCTGCACCTGGACGTGCTCGCCGACGAGAGCCGCCGGTGCCGCCATCGCGAGGCGGCGTGCCTCCTCGATCGCCCAGTACCGGGATGCCTCGACGGCAGAGCGCTCGGCGTGCCGTGAGCCGGCGAGCGCGAGCGCCTCCGTGAGCGCGTCGTCTACTGTCGCCGATTCCTTCATGCCCTGATCTCACCGGACGAAGTCTCGCCGTGGGTCTCGGGAGCGCCGTTTCATCGGACAGCATCGCGAAGAACCGTCTGTGGAGGAGCGTCGCCCCCCTCACACCTTCCGCGGCACCGTGAACACCGTCTCCACTCCGGCCGAGTACAGCACCGAGTCCGGCGCGCGCGTCGCCAGCCCGGGGAAGCCCGCGGCGTCGAGCAGCCCGTCGTCGAGCGCCAGCAGCTCCGCGCGGCGCAGCGGCCACGGCCGGTGCAGGTTGCGGCCGTACCAGGTGGAGCCCAGGTGGCGCTCGTGGTAGGCCCAGCGTGCAGTGAGGAACGAGGCGAGCGGGTCCTCGCCGACCGGGTCGCCCGGGCGGACGACGATCCGGGAGCGGGCGGCCGAGTCCGAGTGCCGGATCGTGTCGTAGATCACCGCGCCGTGGCGGTGCTCGATGCTCATCCGGGCCCAGCGGTAGGGGAGCCCGAACACCGCCTGCGCGGTGAGCACGGGAAGGAGGTGGGAGGCGTCGAGCGAGACGAACACGACTCCGCGTCGTCCCTGCTCGTCGACGGAGTAGAGCCGGACGTTCACCTCGGGGAAGGTGCCGAGCCAGGGCACCCGCGGGCCGCCGAGGAAGGCTGTCCGCGAGAGCCGGAACGGGATCAGGCCCACCCAGGAGGAGCCGTCGTGCTCGTCGGGCCTCGTCCCGGCCGGGAGGTGGGGCGCCACCAGGGCGGGGTCGACCCGCCAGTGCAGGAACGTCGCCTCGGTCCAGCGCTGCTTCAGGATGCGCGGTCCGCCGAGCGCGGGCGCGGAACGGGTGACGGGTTCGACGGAGCTCACGCGCCCATCGTGCTCCGGTGTGCTGCGAGCTCGCCCGTGCAGGCGCGCTCAACGGCGTGCGGCGAGTGCCTTCAGTGTCTCCAGCACCAGGGCCACCGGTGCGGAGGAGGCGGCGGAGTTGCGCACGACGGCCTCGAGGGAGCGGACGGGCCGGGGACGGACGACGGGCACGGCGCGGATGCCGTCCGGCAGGCGGTGGGCCGCGAGCTCCGGCAGGACCGTCACTCCCATGCCCGCGGCGACGAACGCGGCGGCGGTGATGTGGTCGTTCGCCTGGACGTGGAAGGGCGGCGCGAACCCGGCGGCGGCGCAGGCCTCCACGACGTTCCGGCGGCACCAGCCGGTGGGCAGGTCGTTGTCGACCCAGCGCTCGTTCGCGAGCTCGGCGAGGTCGATCTCGCTCCGTGAGGCGAGCGGGTGACCGTCGGGCAGGACGACGAGGTAGGGGTCGTCGAGGAGGTGGTGCGCCGTGAATCCGGGGGCGGTCGGCTCGGAGGAGGCGACGAGGAGCTGCACGTCGGGGCGCGCTCCGAGGTCGTCGTCGAGCTCCTCTCCCAGGCGCAGGTCGAGGGCGAGGCCCGGGAACGCGGCGCTCAGCCGGCGGGCGACCTCCGGCATCCAGGCGCTGCCGACGGAGGCGAAGTACGTCACCGAGAGGCGGCCGGAGCGGCCCTCGCGCAGCTCCTCCACCACGGCCTCCGCTTCGGCGAGGCGCTCGAGGACGCGGTCCGCCTGGGCGGCGAGGGCGCGTCCGGCCGGGGTCGGGCGGACGCCGCGGCCCACCCGCTCCAGCAGGGTCAGTCCGGTCTCGCGCTGCAGAGCGGAGAGGTGCTGGCTGACGGCGGACGGCGTGTAGCCGAGGCCGGAGGCGGCTCCCGCGATCGAGCCGGAGGCGACGACGGAGCGGAGGATGCGGAGCCGGTGCACGTCGAGCATGAGACGACCGTACAGTTCGGCTGAACGATCCGACAGTGAACGGAACTGGTGCTGAATCCCCGGCGGCGCCACGATGGCCTCATGACCGACGTCTCCTCCTCCGCCCCGCCCTCCACGAGGGACGCCCTCCTGCTGTGGGGCGCGATCGCGGTCACCGTCCTGCTCTGGGCGTCGGCCTTCGTCGGCATCCGCGCCACGACGGAGGACTTCGGCCCGGGCGCGCTGACCCTCGGCCGCATCGTGGTGGGGTCGCTCGCGCTCACGGTGGTGCGCGTCGTCCTCATCGCCCGGAGGCGCCGCTCGGAGGCGGCTCCGGATCCGCGCACAGCGGTCCCGCGCGGGCGCCTCCTCCTGCTCGTGCTGGGCTGGGGAGTCGCCTGGTTCGGGGTCTACAACCTGGCGTTGAACGCTGCGGAGCGGCACGTCGACGCGGGGACGGCGGCGCTGCTGGTGAACATCGCGCCGATGATCACCGCCGTGCTCGCCGGGCTGCTGCTGGGGGAGGGGTTCCCCCGCCGTCTCCTCGCCGGGATGCTCGTGGCGCTGACCGGCGTCGCGGTGATCGCGTTCTCCACCTCCACCGGGCAGTTCGACGTGATCGGCGTCGCCCTCGGCCTGGTGGCCGCCGTCGTCTACGGCAGCGCGGCGACCCTGCAGAAGCGCCTGCTGGGCCGGATCGACGCGCCGACGATGACCTGGCTCGGCTGCCTCGCCGGCACGGTCGCGTGCCTGCCCTTCGCACCGGAGCTCGTCGAGGCGCTCGCCGCCGCTCCGCTCTCCTCGATCCTGGCCGTGGTCTACCTCGGGATCTTCCCGACGGCCGTCGCCTTCACGACGTGGGGGTACGTCCTCGCGCGCTCCAGCGCGGGTCGTACCGCGGCGTCCACCTACGCGGTGCCCGCGGTGGTCGTGCTGCTGTCCTGGCTCGTCCTGGGCGAGACCCCGCCGCTCGCCGCGCTGCTCGGAGGCGCGCTCGCCCTGGCCGGAGTCGCGGTGGCGACGCTGCGGAGGCGCCCGAAGGCGGTCTGACCGGCGGCGGATGCTCCTCCACAGCCGCCCGATCGCGTCGAGTCCTCGGACGAGGCGGCTCGCGGGGATCCCGCGGGAGGGCCCGGGATATGCTGGGCGGACGTTCATCCCAGTCGGCGCCGAGCGCCAGGAACGGTGAGGATCCCGATGACCGAGGCCCTGCAGCCGCCCGTCCAGAACGCCCTCTCGCTCACGCCTCCGGAGCCGGTGGCAGCGGTGCCGACCACCTCGGCGCCGTCGATCGCGCCGAAGGTGCCGGAAGCCGCCCTGCCCGGCCTCGAGGCGAAGGTCGACGGCTACCTCGACACGCTCCTGGCGACGGAGTCCCGCAGCCCCGAGTTCGCGACGCGGGCCAACGACATCCGCACGATGGGCGACGCCGACATCCGCTCGGCCGCCGACTCGTCGAACCGGCTGCTGAGCACGCCGGTGCGCGCCCTCCAGGAGGGCGGGCTCTCCGAGGGGTCGACCATCGGCAAGACGCTGCTCGAGCTGCGCCGCACGGTGGAGGATCTGGACCCGTCCGAGGACAACCTGCAGAAGAAGATCCTGGGCTTCATCCCGTTCGGCAACAAGATCACCGACTACTTCCGCCGCTACGAGAGCGCCCAGTCGCACCTGAACGCGATCATCCAGGCCCTGTACGACGGGCAGGACGAGCTGCGGAAGGACAACGCGGCCCTGAACCTCGAGAAGCAGAACCTCTGGGAGACGATGACCCGTCTCAACGAGTACATCTACGTCGCCGAGCGGCTCGACGTGAAGCTCTCGGCGAAGATCGCCGAGCTCGACGCGACCGATCCGGAGCGGGCGAAGGCGCTGCGCGAGGACGTCCTCTTCTACGCGCGCCAGAAGCACCAGGACCTGCTGACCCAGCTGGCCGTGTCGATCCAGGGCTACCTAGCGATCGACGTCGTCATCAAGAACAACGTCGAGCTGATCAAGGGCGTCGACCGCGCGACGACCACGACCGTCTCGGCGCTGCGCACGGCGGTCATCGTGGCGCAGGCGCTCGCCAACCAGCGCCTCGTGCTCGATCAGATCACGGCGCTGAACACCACGACGTCCAACATGATCGAGGCCACCTCGCGCATGCTCGCCGACCAGTCGGCCTCGATCCAGTCGCAGGCCGCCTCGGCCACGGTCGGGCTGCCGCAGCTGCAGGCCGCGTTCGCGAACATCTACCAGACGATGGACTCGATCTCGGACTTCAAGATCAAGGCGCTCGACAGCATGGCCCAGACCGTCGGAGTCCTGCAGACCGAGACGGCGAAGGCCGGCGAGTACGTCGAGCGGGCCCGCCGCAGCAACTCGGACATCGACGCGACGTCCTCGCTCGATCTCGGCCGCTAGCCGATGGGCTGGTTCTCCCGACTGTTCACGGGTGCCCCCGCGGCGCCGGAGGAGACCGCGCCCGCTCTGCCGAGCGTCCCGACGAGCGACGACATCCTCGCGGCGCTCGACAGGGTCGGCGCGCGGACGGAGGGCCGGGTTCCCGGCATCGTCGCGGCGCGCATCCAGCGGATCGACGAGACGGTCCGCGAGATGGTGCCCCGTCTCGACCGCCTCGGCGGGATGAGCCGGCAGGGCCACACCGTCGTCGCGACCGCGACCAGCTACCTCCCCGAGGCGGTGGAGGGCTACCTCCGCCTGCCGAGGGACTTCGCCGACCGCCGCGCCGTGCACAGGGGGAAGACCTCGCTGATGATCCTCTGCGATCAGCTCGACCTCCTCGGAGGCACGCTCGACCGCATCTCGGACGCCGTCTCGCGGCAGGACGCCTCGGCGCTGATCGCGCACGGGCAGTTCCTGGCCGAGAAGTTCACGGAGTCCTCGCTCTCCCCGAGCGGTCTCGACGCGCCTCCGCAGCCGGGAGCGCCGTCCGGATCCGGCTCGCTGACCCCGCCGAGCGCCTCGTGACCGCGCTCGCCCCGGCGCTGGACGCCCTCGTGCTCGCGGGGACGGCCGCCGGCCTCGACGCCGCGGCCGTCCGCGACGAGGGTGCGCGGCTGGCCGCCGCCGTCGCCGAGTCGATCCGCGGCGCCGGACAGGACTGGCTCGCCGCGACCGGCGCGACGGGCGGTCTGGAGGCGTTCTTCACCGCCGCCTCGAGCGGCCGGCGCTGGCGGTCGGGGCCGACCGATCAGCTGGCCGCCCTGGTCGGCGCGGGCTCTCACCACTCCTCCGCCTACGCCCGCGCCCTGACCGAGGTCGTCTCGGCGGCCAGCGCTCTCGGCGACCCGGGCATCGGCGGCATCGCCTCCGCCTCCGCGACCGCCGCGGCCCAGCTCTCCGCCGTCCCGGGCGCTCGGGGCGCCGCTCCGACGACGAGCGGAGGAGTACCGCACACGACCGGCCGGACGCCGGACGGTGCCGCGAGCGCCGACCTGCCGACCGGTCTGCCGGCCGGCGTGCCCGGGGTCGACGAGATCCTCGAGCGCCTCCGCCGGACCGAGCACGACGGTCCGCAGGACGAGCCGGCGCCCGCCGCCGCTCCCGCCGCGGAGCCCGCCTCCGAGCCGGAGCCGCTCGACCCGCCGGAGTCCATCGACGACCTGCTCGCCGAGCTCGACGCGCTGATCGGCCTCGACCGGGTGAAGAGCGAGATCAAGCGGCAGACGCAGCTGCTCCGGATCGACACCCTGCGCCAGGCCGCCGGACTCAGCACGCCCACGCTCACCCGCCACCTCGTCTTCACGGGGAACCCCGGCACGGGCAAGACGACGGTGGCGCGGCTGGTCTCGCGGATCTACCGCTCGCTCGGCATCCTCTCGAAGGGCGTGCTCGTCGAGGTCGACCGATCGGAGCTGGTGGCCGGCTACCTCGGGCAGACCGCGACGAAGACCGCGGAGGTGATCGCCTCCGCGCGCGGCGGCGTCCTCTTCATCGACGAGGCCTACGCGCTCGCGCTCGACCAGTACGGTGCGGAGGCGGTCACCACCCTCGTGAAGGACATGGAGGACCACCGCGGCGACCTCGTCGTGATCGTCGCCGGCTACTCCGGGCCGATGCAGGGCTTCCTCGACACGAACCCGGGACTCGCCAGCCGCTTCTCGACCACGATCGACTTCGCCGACTACTCCGACGACGAGCTCTCGGCGATCTTCGGCCGCCTCGCCGCCTCCGCGGACTTCGAGCCGACGGAGGAGGCGCTCGCCGCGTTCGCGGGCCTCGCCTCGGCGCAGCAGCGCACGGAGGCGTTCGGCAACGGGCGCTGGGTCCGCAACGTCCTCGACGCGGCGATCGCCCGGCACGCCTGGCGCCTCCGCGACGTGGAGGAGCCGACGCTCGACGAGCTGCGCATCCTGCTCCCCGAGGACGTGGTGGAGAGCCCCGAAGCCTCGAGCAGCCCGGACGGAGCCGGCGACGACGACGAGGGCTCGGTCGAGGGCTCGGAGGAGGCCCTCGGGCAGGCGGACGCCGCCCCGAGCGGCACGGCCGCCCCCGTCACCGACGACCCCGAGGAGGAGAGCCGTTGAGCACCGCACCCGCCGCGCCGCCCGCGCAGAGGATCCCCGAGCCGCCCCTCGTCCAGGTCGCCAACCGGCCGGCGCAGCGGAAGCCGTCGCTGCTCGCCCGCGCGACCGCGACCACTCCGGCCACCCTGCGCCTCCTGCTCGCCCTGACGGCGCTGGCGGCCGTGCTGTTCGGCGTGTTCGCGCAGCAGGCAGGAGCGATGCAGGCGCGCGCCGCGACCACGGCCCGGGAGCAGTCGGCGCAGCTGCTCGGCGTGCAGAACGTCCGCACGCTGCTGGTGGACGCCAACGCGATCGCGGCCAACACCTTCCTCGTCGGCGGACTGGAGCCGACCGAGCTGCGGGCGTCGTACGTCTCGAGCCTCACCGGCGCCGCCTCCGCGATCGCCGGACTCTCGGCCGCCGACTCGGCGGACACCCGGGCCCTCGCCCGGGTCGCCAGCAGCATCACGACCTACAGCGGGCTGATCGAGCAGGCGCGGGCCAACAACCGGCAGGGCTTCCCCGTCGCCTCGGCGTATCTCGACCAGGCGTCGACGGCCCTCTCGGGAGACGGCGGCATCCTCGAGGACCTCGACGGGCTCGTCGACTCCGGTGCCGACCGGGTCGCGGCCGCCTACGACGCCGTCCGCTGGAGCGTCCTGCTCATGATCGGCTCGCTCGTGATGCTGGTCCTCCTCCTGGCGGCGCAGCTCTGGCTCGCCCGCCGCACGCACCGCTACCTCAACCGCCCTCTCGCCACGGGGACCGCCCTCCTGCTGGTCGTCGGCGTCGGCGGGGCGCTCGCCTACGGATCGGTCGCGGCGGACGCGGGGACGGCGCGGGTCGAGTCCTACCGCGAGGCGCTCACCGTGTCGAACGCGCTCATCGCCGCGAGCGACGCCAAGTCGCTCGAGAGCTTCACGCTGATCAAGCGCGGCTCCGGCGCCGCCCTCGAGGAGCGCTACACCCAGGCAGTCGACTCCGCCCGGGAGAAGCTGTCGGGCGACCTGCAGGACGAGCTCGCGAGGACGCGGCTCGTCGACGAGTTCGGGCAGTGGCAGTCGTTCCACGAGGAGATCCGGGAGGCGGACGACGCCGGGAACTGGGACCAGGCCGTCCGCGTCGCCACGATCACCGGGAACGGCACGCCGAACGACCTCTTCACCACCTTCTCCGACGACGCCCGCGACGTGGTGCAGGAGAAGGCACTGGCCGCCGCCACCACGCTCGATCGAGGCGCGGAGTTCGCGACCCTCGTCTCGTGGATCCTGCTGGCGGCCGGTCTCGCCGGAGCCGTCTTCGCCTGGCGCGGCATCGCCCAGCGACTGGAGGAGTACCGATGAACCGCCTGCGCGCCGCCGCCCTCGCCCTGGCCACCGCCGCGGCTCTCGCCCTCACCGGCTGCACGACGGGGGCGGACGACCTCGGCACGCCCCTCGCCGCGGCGACCCCGACTCCGACGGCGAGCGCGTCCGCTCCCGCCGCTCCTGCCGCGGCGGACTGCTCGCCCTCAGCGGTCACCTCCTACGCGCCGACCGGCGTGACCGACAGCACCAGGCTCGCGGAGATCCGCGGGCGCGGGACCCTGCGCGTCGGCGTCTCGGCCGACACCCTCCTGATGAGCGCCCGCAACCCGATCACGGGGGCGATCGAGGGCTTCGACGTCGACATCGCCCGCGAGGTCGCCCGGGCGATCCTCGGCAGCGACTCCATCGACTACGTCGTGATCACCTCCGCTCAGCGCCTCCCCGCGCTCACCGGCGGCGACGGCGCCCCGCAGGTCGACATGGTGGCCCGCACCCTCACGATGACCTGCGATCGCTGGAGCTCGATCGCCTTCTCGTCCGAGTACTACGACGCCGGCCTCAAGGTGCTCGTCTCCGACGACCCCGACGGCGTCCCGATCACGGGCATCGGCGACCTCGGCGGCGAGAGGGTCTGCGCGCCCAGCGGCACCACGACGCTCAGCCGCCTGCAGAACGACTACCCGGAGGTCGAGGCCGTCGAGGCCGCCACGCACTCGCAGTGCCTCGCCCTCTTCCAGGCCGGCGAGGTCGACGCCATCGCGGGCGACGACACGATCCTCGCGGGCTTCGTGGCGCAGGATCCGTACGCGAAGGTCGTCGGCGACGCCCTGAGCTCGGAGCCCTACGGCCTCGGCCTGCCCGCCGACGACCCCGACTTCGTGCGCTTCGTCAACGCCTCGCTCGAGAGCATCCGCAGCGACGGCCGGTGGCAGAGCATCTACGAGCGCTGGCTCGGGGTCCTCGGCGAGGCCTCGCCGCCGGCCCCGGTGTACGGCCGATGAGCACCGGTCTCGCGGAGGGGACCCCCGTCGCTCCGGGCCGGCTCGGGGAGGCCGCGCCGCAGCGCGAGCTCTTCGAGTACCTCGCCGCTCTCACCCGCTGGCTCCAGCGGACCACGCGCGAGCTCTCGCGGCTGGACGCCGCCGCGCTGGCGTCGCCGCAGGCCGAGAACTACACGGCCGACGTGGTGCTCGCCCAGTCGCTCCGCGAGTCCGTCACCCGGCGCCTCGCCGAGCTCGAGGCGGTCTGGGACTCCGGCCGCGTCGACGTCGTGGCGCGCGAGCGGATGTCGCAGCTGATCTGGGGCCGTCTCGACGCCTCCGGGAGCGGCGCGGTCTCGCTGGTGGAGGCGGTGCGCCTCTGCGACGCGGTCGTCGGCCAGCTGCGCTCCCGGCTCGAGCTCGACCCCAGCGGCACCGACGTCGCCGGGCGGATCGTGGGGGTGCGCGCCGAGATCGAGCGCTGCCGCGACCTCACCCGTGACGGCGGCGGCACGGTCGACCGCGAGCGGGCGGAGCGGGTCGCCGTGCTGCGCTCCCGCCTCGACGCGCTCGCCGAGCGGGCGGGTCGGGGAGCCGACGTGTCGGGGCCGCTCGGCCAGCTCGAGAGCGACTCCGCCCGGCTCGAGCGCGACCTGATCATCGCCGCGTCCGAGCGGCGCGGACTCGAGCGCGACCGCCGTCGGGCGCACGAGCTGGCGGAGGCGGCCGAGCGCCGCGAGGCGCCGCTGCGCGAGCTCGTGGCCCGCTGCCGCCGCGAGATCGCCGACCCGCCGCGGCTGGCCGTGCCCGACGTCTCCCGGCTGGGCGATCCTCCGTCCGACCGCGAGGCGCTCGACGCGCACCTCGCCCGCCTGACCGCCGTCGGCCGCGCGTTCGACGCGGTCGAGGCCGCCTACACCTCGCCGCTGCGCGAACGGGCCGCCCTGGGCTTCCGCCTCCGGGCGCTGCGGGAGCGGGCCGAGGGCAACGGCCGCGCTGCCACCGCCGTCGGCGTCGCGGCCGAGGAGGAGGTGCGCGCCGCCCTCGACGCGGTGCCCTGCTCCGTTCCGCTCGCCCGCCACCTGGTCGAGCAGTACGACGTCGTCACCCGCGACCTCCCGCACCCCGACCCCGCGCACCACCGGAAGGCCACCCCATGAACGGCGCCCCCTGCACCGCGACTCCCGGCTGCACCGGGACGATCGAGGACGGCTACTGCAACGTCTGCGGCCTGCCGCCCGAGGAGGGCGCCGCCGCCTCCGCGCCGACCGCGCGCCGCGCCGCCCCGGCCTCCCCGCCGGCCACCGCCTCCGCCGCCTTCGGCACCGGCTTCGTCGAGGGCACCCCCGGCGCCACGGCACCCGGCCCCGCGGAGGAGTCGGCCACCGCGCGCAGCACGCGCACCTCCTCCGCCCGCCTCGCCACCGCCGCCCTCGGCTCCGCCCGCACGGCGCAGACCGGCTCGAAGGTCACCCGCCGCGTCGGCACCACCTCGACCCGATTGCGCGGCCCGAGGCTCGGCGCCGGGCTCACCACCGTCCCGTCCCGCCCGGCCGCCGACCCGATGGCCGCCCTGATGACCGAGGCGGTCCTCCCCGAGCGCAAGCGCTTCTGCTCGCACTGCGGCACCGCCGTCGGCCGCGGGCGCGACGGTCGGCCCGGCCGCACCGAGGGGTTCTGCCCCAACTGCCGCACGCCGTTCTCGTTCACCCCGCAGCTGGTGAAGGGCGATGTCGTCGGCGGCCAGTACGAGGTCGTCGGCTGCCTGGCCTACGGCGGCCTCGGCTGGATCTACCTCGCGCGCGACCGGAACGTCTCGGGGCGCTGGGTGGTGCTCAAGGGCCTGCTCAACTCCGGCGACCCCGATGCGTACGCGGCGGCCGTCACCGAGCGCCGGTTCCTGGCCGAGGTCGAGCACCCGCTGATCGTCGAGATCTACAACTTCGTCCTGCACGACGGCGCCGGCTACATCGTGATGGAGTACGTCGGCGGGCCGAGCCTCAAGCAGATCCTGAAGGAGCGGCTGGACGCCAACGGCGGCGCCGCGGATCCGCTTCCGGTGGACCAGGCGCTCGCCTTCGTGCTCGAGGTCATGCCCGCCTTCGCCTACCTGCACGACCACGGCCTGCTCTACTGCGACTTCAAGCCGGACAACATGATCCAGGTGGGCGACCAGGTCAAGCTGATCGACCTCGGCGGAGTGCGCCGGATCGACGACGAGGACTCCGCCATCTACGGCACCGTCGGCTACCAGGCTCCGGAGGTCGCCGACCTCGGTCCCTCGGTCGCCTCCGACGTCTACACGATCGGCCGCACGCTGGCCTCGCTGGTGCTCGACTTCCGCGGCAACCAGACGACCTTCGTCGCCTCGCTGCCGCCGGTGTCCGAGACACCGCTGTTCCAGCGCTACGACTCCTTCTACCGCCTGATCGCGAAGGCGTGCGCTCCCGACCCGCAGGACCGCTTCGCCACGGTGGACGAGATGCGCGGCCAGCTGCTCGGGGTGCTGCGCGAGGTCGTCGCGACCGACCGCGGTCCCGGACACCCCGCGCTGCACTCGACGGAGTCGGCCCTGTTCGAGGCGCCCGTGGCCGACGTGGTCGACCGCGTCCCGCCGTGGGACGCGCTGCCGGCGCTCCGCCGCGACGAGTCCGATCCCGCCCGGTCGTGGCTCGCGGGCGTGAACGTCGCCGACCCGATCGTGCGCCTGCGCGCTCTCGCGCTCGCGCCCACCGTGACGGTCGAGGTGCGGCTCGCCCGCGCCCGGGCGGCGATCGAGGCGCAGCGCTGGGAGGAGGCGGCCCGCGCGACGGGCGAGATCCTCACGGAGGACCCGTGGGAGTGGCGGGCGGTCTGGATGAGCGGTCTCGCGCAGCTCGCGCGCGGCGACGACATCGGGGCCCGCGCCTCCTTCAACACCGTCTACGGGCAGGTCCCCGGCGAGCTCGCCCCGAAGCTCGCGCTCGCCGCGGCGTGCGAGGCGAGCGGTGAGCCCGAGGTCGCCGAGTCCCTCTACGTGATCTGCGCCCGCGCCGACGCGAACTACACGGCACCCGCCGCCTTCGGTCTCGCGCGGGTGCGGCAGCTGCGCTCCGACCTCGACGGGGCGCTCGACGCGCTCGACATCGTCGCGCCCACGCGCTCCTCCTACTCCGACGCGCGCCGCCGCCGGGCGGAGCTGCTGGCGGAGTCGGGCCGCGGGCTGCCCGCGCTCTCGGCCGCCCTCGCGAGCGTCGACTCCGTGTCGATCGATCAGCGGACCCGCCTCGAGCTCACGACTCAGGTCCTCGCCTCCGCCCTCGAGCTGGTGCGGCGCGACGGCCCGGCCGAGGGAGCGACCCTCGGCGGGGTCGAGGCGAACGAGGCCGCCATCCGCGACGGCCTCGAGGCCTCCTACCGCGCGCTCGCCGCCTCCACTCGCGAGCGCGACGAGCGCCTGCGCCTCGTCGACCGGGCCAACGAGGTCCGACGCTGGACGCTGACATGAGCGGCGCGCTGTCGACTCCCTGCCCGAACTGCGGCGAGCCGGTCACGACGGGCGACGCGTTCTGCGAGGCCTGCGGGACGCCGCTGATCGTCGCGGCCACCCCCTCCGCTCCGCCCGTCGCCGTCGGCGGATCCGCCGCCTGCGTCTACTGCGGGGGAGCGGTCGCCGAGGACGGCTACTGCGAGCAGTGCGGACGCCCCGCTCCGACCGAGCGCGAGCACTGGGCCGAAGCGCCGCACCCGCTGGTCGGCGGCGTCTGCGACCGCGGGCTCCGGCACCCGGCCAACGAGGACGCGATGGCGCTCGGGGCGACCACCGGCGCCGACGGCTCTCTGAGGACGGCGCTGCTCGTGGTCTGCGACGGGGTCTCCTCGACCCCCGACTCCGACAAGGCGTCGCTCGCCGCGGCCCGTGCGGCACTCAGCGCACTGCAGGCCGAGGTCGGCGGGGAGAGCGCGGGAGCGGACCGCTGGCGCGCGCTGCTGCAGATGGCCACCGCGCGCGCCTCCGGAGCGATCGACGCGGCCGTGCCCGAGAAGCGGTCGAATCCGCCCTCGTGCACCTTCACCGCGGCGGTGCTGGACGGCGCGCTGCTCGTCACGGGCAACGTGGGCGACAGCCGCAGCTACTGGATGCCGGACGCGGGCGAGCCGCGGCAGCTCACGGTCGACGATTCGTGGGCGCAGGAGCAGATCGCCTCGGGAGTGCCGCGGGAGCAGGCCGAGACGGCGCCCGACGCTCACGCCATCACCCGCTGGCTCGGCGCCGACGCGCACGACGAGGAGCCGCAGGTCGCCTCCGAGGAGCTGACCGAGCCGGGCTGGGTTCTGGTCTGCTCCGACGGGCTGTGGAACTACGCGTCCGCCGCTGAGGACCTCGCGCGCGTGCTGCGCGAGGCGCAGGAGCGGGTGGGCGCGGATCCGGTCACGCTCGCGGAGGCGCTGGTCGCCTGGGCGAACGAGCGCGGCGGGCACGACAACATCACGGCGGCGCTGGCGCGGTTCGACCCGGCGGGTGCGGCGGAGACTGCGGCTGAAGCGTCCGCTGCCGAGGTGAACGGTGAGGAGACCGGTACAGCCGAGCAGGATGCTGCCGACTCCGGTGCCGATCCCGATGGTGCGGAGCCGGACGCCGCGGAGCCGGACGCTGCCGGCGCCGGCGCCGCCGACCTCGGCGCTGCGGGCCCGAGCGCGGCCGACCCCGATGCTGCGGATCCCGGCGCTGCGGGCCCGAGCGCGGCCGACCCCGCCGCCTCGAGCCCCGACGCGGCCACCCCTTCGCCCGACGCCGACGCCTCCCGTCCCACCGACTGAGCGCGCCGATCCGTCCAGACCACCCCTCCACTGCTGGACGGATCGGCACCCCCGCGGCCGTGGTCACGCCCCTACAGTCGTCGCCATGAGCATCGCCGAGCCCGCCACCGCCCTGTCCGTCGTCGGCCACTGGATCGACGGGGCTCCCTCGGCCTCCTCGTCCGGCCGCACCGCTCCCGTCTACGACCCGGCGCTGGGAGTCGCGACCAAGGAGGTCGCGCTCGCCGACTCCGCCGAGGTGGACGCCGCCGTCGCCTCCGCGAAGGCCGCCTTCCCCGCCTGGCGCGACACGTCGCTCGCGAAGCGGCAGCAGATCGTCTTCCGCTTCCGCGAGCTCCTCGAGGCGAAGAAGCAGGAGCTCGCCGAGCTGATCACGTCGGAGCACGGCAAGGTCGTCTCGGACGCGCTCGGCGAGATCACCCGAGGCCAGGAGGTCGTGGAGTTCGCGACCGGTCTCGCGCACCACCTCAAGGGCGAGTACTCGGAGCAGGTCTCCACCGGCGTCGACGTCTACTCGACCAAGCAGCCGCTGGGCGTGGTCGGGATCATCTCCCCCTTCAACTTCCCTGCGATGGTGCCGATGTGGTTCTTCCCCATCGCCATCGCCGCCGGCAACACCGTCGTGGTGAAGCCCTCCGAGAAGGACCCGTCCCCGGCGATCTGGCTCGGCGCCCTCTGGAAGGAGGCCGGCCTCCCCGACGGCGTCTACACGGTGCTCAACGGCGACAAGCAGGCCGTCGACGGGCTGCTCGAGCACCCCGACGTGCGCTCGATCTCGTTCGTCGGCTCGACCCCGATCGCGCAGTACGTCTACGAGACGGGCACCCGCCACGGCAAGCGCGTCCAGGCCCTCGGTGGGGCGAAGAACCACATGCTGGTGCTCCCCGACGCGGACCTCGACCTCGTCGCCGACTCCGCCATCAACGCCGGCTTCGGCTCGGCGGGCGAGCGGTGCATGGCGATCTCGGTCGTCGTCGCGGTCGAGCCCGTCGCCGACGAGCTCATCACCAGGATCCAGGACAGGGCGTCGAAGCTGCGCATCGGCGACGGCCGCCGTGGCTGCGACATGGGCCCGCTCGTCACCGAGGCGCACCGCGACAAGGTCGCCTCCTACATCGCGATCGCGGAGGAGGACGGCGCGGAGGTCGTGATCGACGGGCGCGGGATCGAGGTGGACGGCGACGCGAACGGCTTCTGGCTCGGCCCGACCCTGCTCGACAAGGTCCCCACGACCTCCCGCGCCTACACGGAGGAGATCTTCGGACCGGTGCTGTCCATCGTCCGCGTCGCCTCCTACGAGGAGGGCGTCGCACTCATCAACAACGGCGCCTTCGGCAACGGCACGGCCATCTTCACCAACGACGGAGGAGCGGCCCGCCGCTTCCAGAACGAGGTCGAGGTCGGCATGATCGGCATCAACGTCCCCATCCCCGTCCCCGTCGCCACGTTCTCCTTCGGCGGCTGGAAAGCGTCCCTCTTCGGCGACACCAAGGCCCACGGAGCCGAAGGCGTCCGCTTCTTCACCCAGCAGAAGGCCATCACCAGCCGCTGGCTCGACCCCTCCCACGGCGGCATCAACCTCGGGTTCCCGCAGCATTCCTAGGCTCTCTCCTCCTTCGTCGTCGATCGCCCGCAGTCGGCCTGGGAGGGTGGTCGCGTCTCGCAGAGCGTCCTGCGTTCCGCGCACGTCGATCCGCTGAGACGCGGATCACCGGTTGCGCTCCGCGGTGCTCGTGAGGCTCTCTCCTCCTGGCGTCGTCGATCGCCCGCAGTCGCGGTACGCGACCCGCTCTTCCCCGCGCGACCACCCTCCCCAGCCGACCGCGGCCGATCGACGACGCAGGAGGAGAGAGGCTCTTGAGCACCGCGCAACCGGCGATCCGCGTGGGAGCGGATCGTCGTGCGCGGTACGCGACCCGCTCTTCCCATCGTTCCCGCGTTCTGAGGCCGACCGCGGCCGATCGACGACGAAGGAGGAGAGAGGCTCTTGAGCACCGCGCAACCGGCGATCCGCGTGGGAGCGGATCGTCGTGCGCGGTATGCAACCCGCTCTGCGGAACGCGACCACCCTCCCCGGCCGACCGCGGCCGATCGACGACGCAGGAGGAGAGAGGCTTTCCAGCACCGCGCAACCGTCGATCCGCGTGTGAGCGGATCGTCGTGCGCGGTACGCGACCCGCTCTTCCCAGCGGGACCACCCTCCCCGGCCGACCGCGGCCGATCGACGACGCAGGAGGAGAGAGGCTTTCCAGCACCGCGCAACCGGCGATCCGCGTGGGAGCGGATCGTCGTGCGCGGTACGCGACCCGCTCTTCCCAGCGTCCCCACCTCCTGAGACCGACCGCGGCCGATCGACGACGCCAGGAGGAGATCGGCTATGAGTGCAGCCGCAGCGCCGTCCAGAGCTCGGTGCGGGCGGAGACGTCGTCGAGGTCGAGGCCGAGGGCGCGCTCGACGGCGGTGATGCGGTTGCGGAGGGTGTGACGGTGCACGCCGAGGTCGCGGGCGGCGGGCTCCCAGGCGCCGTTGCGGCGGAGCCAGACGCGGGCGCTCTCGAGCAGCACGGCTCCCTCGGGGGTCAGCAGCGGTGCGAGCATCCGGCGGGCGAGCGGTGCGGCTCCGGCGGCGGCGAGGAGCCCGATCATCCCCTGGGCGGCGACGTCCTCGAACCGGACCACCGTCCCGTCTCCCGTCCGCTCGGCGGCGCGCCGCGCCTCCTCGAGGCCCCGGTCCAGGTCCGACCAGCCGATCGGGGCGGAGGCGCCGGCGCTCGCGCCGTGCCGCTCCAGCACGGCGGTCAGCGGCCCGAGTCCGTCGGCGGCGGCGACGGCGACGAGCGAGCCGTCCCTCTCGGCGAAGAACAGGCGCGCGCCGTCCTCCTCCGCCACGACCTCCAGCTCGTCGAGGAGCGAGTCGCCGTGCACGGGCGCGCTCAGCACGACCACCCGCACGGGCTCGGCGGGCAGCGGGCTCCCCAGGCGCCGTGCGGTGCTCTCGGCGACGTCGAAGGCTCCCGCGGCCAGCAGCTCGAGCAGTCCGGAGCGCAGCTGCCGGCGGGAGGAGTCCAACGCGCGCCGCTGCTCCAGCGCGATGCTCGCCAGGGCGATGACGCTCGCGACGAGGTCGCTGCCCGCCGGGTCCAGGGGCGTGCCCGTGCCCACGGCGAGCACCCCGCGCAGGTGGTCGCGGCGCCCGATCGTCTGCAGCGTCACTCCGCCGCCGTCGTCGAGTCGGAGTCCCGCTCGGCTGCCGCGGGTCAGGGCGTGCCTCGCGGCCGCGGCGACCGCCTCCTCCGCCGGCACGTCGAGCCGGGTGGGCAGGTGCACCCTCTGCCCGGCCGCGTCGTAGAGGGCGACCCAGCAGTCCAGCTGCCGCTCCAGCTCGGTGAGGATCGCCGCGAGCCCGTCCGGCCGCAGCGCCGCGCGGGCGACCCGCCGCTGCGCCTCGAGCGACCACTCCAGCCGCTCGCGCTGCTCCCGCGAGATCACGTCGGCGACGAAGCGGATGATCCCCATGAACGGAGTCAGGTCCGCCACCTCCAGCAGCGGCAGGCCCTGGCGCTCGCACGCCGTGACGAGAGCGGCGGGCACCTCGTCGTGCACGATGCGGGTGGCGAAGCCGAGCGCGCGGATGCCGCGGCCGCGCAGCCGGGCGACGTACTCCTCCGAGAACTCGGCGCTGTCGTGCCCGGTGAAGTGGACGCCGTCGGTCAGCAGCAGCTGGCCCGACTCGAGCCAGGGCGTCGGATCGACGAGGTCCGAGGAGTGCGCCCACACCAGAGGGGCGTCGAGGTCGGCCTCGTCGTGGACGCCGGCGAGCACGCGGAGGCGGAAGGCCGGTTCGGCCAGAAGATCGCGGACGGTCGCGGGCATGCGCGGCTCCCTTCGACGTTCCGTCCATCGTAGGGTCCGCGCATCGACGGATCCGCACGCCCGCTTCCGAGGCGCGCGCGGCACGATGGAGACCATGACGTCCTCGACCGCCCCCACCGTCCGCGACAACGCCTCGGTCACCGCCGCCGACCGGTCCCGCGTGTTCCACTCCTGGTCGGCGCAGGGCGCGCTGAATCCGCTGCCGATCGCGGGCGGTCTCGGCGCCGAGGTCTGGGACGTCGACGGCACCCGCTACCTCGACTTCTCGAGCCAGCTCGTGAACGTCACCATCGGCTACCAGCACCCGAAGGTCGTCGCCGCGATCCAGGAGCAGGCGGGCGTCCTCACCACCGTCGGCCCGGCCTACGCGAACGAGACCCGCGCCGAGGCGGCCCGCCTGATCACCGAGCGGGCGCCCGAGGGCATGGAGAAGGTCTTCTTCACCAACGGCGGCGCGGACGCGAACGAGAACGCGATCCGCATGGCGCGGCTGTTCACCGGCCGCGACAAGGTCGTCTCGCTGTACCGCTCGTACCACGGCAACACGGGAGCGGCGATCGTCTCGACCGGCGACTGGCGCCGCATTCCGAACGAGTACTCCCGCGGGCACGTGCACGCCTTCGGGCCCTACCTGTACCGCAGCGAGTTCTGGGCCGAGACCTTCGAGCAGGAGTGCGAGCGCGCCCTCCACCACCTCGAGCGCGTCGTGCAGGCGGAGGGGCCGGAGTCGATCGCCGCGTTCCTCCTCGAGACCATCCCCGGCACCGCCGGCGTGCTCACGCCGCCGCCCGGCTACCTCGCGGGTGTGCGCGAGATCGCCGACCGGTACGGCATCCAGCTGATCCTCGACGAGGTCATGGCGGGCTTCGGCCGCACGGGGGAGTGGTTCGCCTTCGACGCCTTCGACGTGCGCCCCGACCTGATCACCTTCGCGAAGGGCGTCAACTCCGGCTACGTCCCGATCGGCGGCGTCGTCATCTCGGATCCGATCGCCCACCACTTCGATGAGCGCGTCTTCCCCGGCGGTCTCACCTACTCGGGCCACCCGCTCGCCGCGGCCAGCGTCGTCGCGACGCTCGAGGCCATGGAGGAGGAGGGGATCGTCGACAACGCGCGCACCATCGGCTCGGAGCACCTGGCCCCCGGCCTGGCGGCGCTCGAGGCGAAGCACGACCTGATCGGCGAGGTCCGGGGCTCCGGAGTGTTCTGGGCGCTGGAGCTGGTCACCGACCGGGCCGCGCGCACCCCGCTGCCGGCGGCCTCCGTCGCCCGCCTCAAGACCGACCTGCTGTCGCGCGGTCTCCTGCCCTTCACCGCAGACAACCGGATCCACGTGGTCCCGCCGGCCGTCATCACTTCCGCCGAGGTCGCCCGCGGCCTCGGCATCCTCGACGACGCCCTCACCGCCTTCAGCGGCTGACCGCACTCCGTTCCGCGGGGAGCGGCGTCTTCGCGAGGCGTGTCCGGGGATCCGCGTTCCAGCGGATCCGCGTCGCCGTGCGCGTCCCGCTCCTCGGGACCCGGCCCCGCGCTGGAGCCGACTGCGGGACGCCGCGCGGGGAGCGGCGTCCTAACCAGCGGCGCCGTCGCGAGGCGTATCCGGGGATCCGCGTTCCAGCGGATCCGCGTCGCCATGCGCATCCCGCTCCTCGGGACTCGGCCCCGCGCTGGAGCCGACTGCGGGACGCCGCGCGGGGAGCGGCGCCCTCGCGAGGCGTATCCGGGGATCCGCGTTCCAGCGGATCCCCGTCGCCGTGCGCATCCCGCTCCTCGGGACCCGGCCACGCGCTGGAGCCGACTGCGGGACGCCGCGCGGGGAGCGGCGTCCTAACCAGCGGCGTCCTCGCGAGGCGTATCCGGGGATCCGCGTTCCAGCGGATCCGCGTCGCCGTGCGCATCCCGCTCCTCGGGACCCGGCCACGCGCTCGAGCCGACTGCGGGACGCCGCGCGGGGAGCGGCGTCCTAAGCAGCACTGTGCAAGGCGAACGCCGTCACGAACCCGAGCACCGCGTACAGCCCGGTGAGCACGTCGTCGCGGTCGAACGCCTCGGGGATCATCGTGTTCGAGATCATGGCGAGGATCGCGCCGGCGGCGACGGTCGTCACGAAGGCCACGACCGCGCCGGGCGCGGTGGCGAAGACCAGGAAGCCGACCAGCGCTGCGGCGGCCGAGATCGCGGCGATCCCGCCCCAGACGGTGAAGACGTAGCGGGCGGAGCGGCCGTCGGCCTTCATTCCGACCGTCGAGGACAGGCCCTCGGGGAGGTTCGAGATCGCGACCGCGGCGACGATGGGCACGCTGATCGCCGCTCCCGCTCCGCCCTGGGCGACCGAGAGGCCGAGCACGATCGATTCTGGGACCCCGTCGATCAGGGCGCCGGCCGCGATGGCCGCGCCTCCTCCTCCGCCCGACCCCTTCGCGCTCTTGCGGTTCCCCGCGCCGGCGCGGGTGAGCAGCGCGTCCGCGCCGACGAAGACGACGGCTCCCGCGAGCGTGCCGAGGATCGTCGGGAGCAGTCCTCCGTCGTCCGCCGCCTCCTGCACGAGCTCGTAGGCGAGCGCCGAGATCAGCACCCCTGCTCCGAACGCGGAGATCGCGGCGGTGAGCTTCGGGGGCACGCGCACGAACCAGGCGAGCGCGGCGCCGATCAGGAGGGTGGCGCCGCCGATGGCGCCGCTGGCGAGGGCGAGGGTCCAGGGAGGCACGGCTCCACCCTGGCACCGGCGGTGTCCGGCCGCGGCGGGCTTGACGGGGGCGCTCCGGCGGCGCTCGACCCGCCTCCGCCCGCCCCGACAGCTGTCGTGCAGGCGTCGGGCCGCGATGCCCGGCCGATCCTCGGCGATGGAGGGCCGCTCGGGCCGGGCGTCCCCGTAAACTGCCGGAATGGCGGAGTTCAGCGCGAGTGTTTTCCAGAACGAGTTCCTCTCGGACGGCGCCACCGACGTGCACGCCATCGTCACGGTGACCGCGTCCGGCACGGGGGTCGCCGGGTCCGACGGGGCCGCGGCCGAGATCATCATCGTGGACTGCTCCGGATCGATGACCGGCGAGAACATGACGGCCGCCAAGCGCGCCGCCGCCGTGGCCGTCGACCAGATCCTGGACGGCACCTTCTTCGCCGTCGTGGCCGGGTCCGAGCGCGCCGACCGCGCCTTCCCGTACCCCAACGCCACCGTCTCGATGGTGCGGATGGAGCCGGGGGCGCGAGCCGCGGCGAAGGAGGCGATCGGCTACCTCCAGGCCGACGGCGGCACCGCGATGGGCACCTGGCTGACCCTCGCCCGCCAGCTGTTCGCGACCGTGCCGGAGGCGACGCAGAGGCACGCGATCCTCCTCACCGACGGCAAGAACGAGCACGAGTCGCGGATGCAGCTGGACGCGGCGATCCGCGCGGCGTCGGGGGACTTCCAGTGCGACGTGCGCGGCGTCGGCTCCCGCTGGATCGTCGAGGAGGCGCGCACCATCGCGAGCGCCCTGCTGGGCACCGTGGGCCTGATCGCGAACCCGGCCGACATGGCCGCCGACTTCGAGTCGCTGATGCGGGCGTCGATGGGCCGGGGAGTCGCCAACGGCGAGCTCCGCGTCTGGACTCCGCAGGGCGCGCAGCTGCTCTTCGTCCGCCAGGTCGCGCCGAACCTCGAGGACCTCAGCTCCCGGCGGAACGCCGTGAACCCGCTCACCGGCGCCTACCCGACCGGCGCCTGGGGCGACGAGTCGCGGGAGTACCACGTGGCGGTCCGGGTCGCGTCGAAGCCGGTCGGCTCGGAGCAGCTCGCCGCGCGGGTGCAGCTCAGCGTGCGCGACGAGGTGGTCGCCTCCGCCCTGGTGAAGGCGCGCTGGACGGACGACTCCGCCCTGACCGCCCGCATCGACCCCGCCGTCGCCCACTACACCGGCCAGACCGAGCTCGCCTCCGCGATCCAGGACGGGCTCGCGGCCAAGGCGCGGGGCGACGAGGCGACCGCCACGGTCAAGCTCGGGCGGGCGGTGCAGCTCGCCTCCGTCACCGGGAACGACGAGGCGACCGCGAAGCTGCGGAAGGTCGTCGAGATCGACGACCCGAACGAGGGCACCGTGCGGCTCAAGCGCGGCGTGGACCGCCTCGACGAGATGGCGCTGGACACCGCGTCGACCAAGACCACGCGGGTGCGCAAGTGAGCTTCCGCTGTCCCGAGGGGCACACCTCCCAGTCCGGCGACTACTGCGACGTCTGCGGGGCGCCCATCGGTGCCGCTGCGGCCCCGTCGCCCGCTCCCGCCGCGCCGACCACCGCGATCCCGACCGGCCCCTCGGTCTGCCCGCACTGCTCGTTCCCGAACGAGCCCGGCGCCCTGTTCTGCGAGAACTGCGGCTACGACTTCACGACCGGCTCCCTCCCCGAGGCCGATCCGTTCACCTCCTCCGGTGCCGTCCGCGCTCCGGGCGAGGTCGGCGGCTCCGCGACGCCGTCGGGGGACCCGGCCCAGCACCTGGGCGAGGCGCCCGCGCCGCAGGCCGATCCCGCGGCTCCCACCGAGCTGGTCCCGGAGCAGGAGGCCGGCTTCGACACCCCCGTCGCGACCGCGCCGCCCGCCGCTCCGCCGACCGAGGTGATCCCGGAGGCCCCTGCACCCGAGGCCGCCGTCCCCGACGCGGCACCCGAGGCCTCAGCGTCGGAGGAGGAGTCCGCGTCCGCGCCGGCCACCGGCTCCGCCCGCCCCGCCGCCGCCTCCGCGGACCCGGACCGCCCGTGGATCGCCGAGCTCTGGGTCGACCCGGAGTGGTACGCCGAGCAGCGCGCCGACGACCCGATGCCCTCGCCCGGCCCGCCCGCGACCGTCGTCCTCCGCGAGCGCACCCTGCTCGTCGGCCGCCCGTCCGTCTCCCGCGGCATCTCGCCGCAGGTGGACTGCGGCTCCGACTCCGGTGTCTCGCGGCGCCACTGCCAGCTGAGCACCGACGGCTACCGCTGGTGGGTCGAGGATCTGCAGTCGGCGAACGGCACGTACCTCGCCCCGGCCGGGGCGCCGCTCCCGCAGTCGCCGATCGCCGCCGGTCAGCGCCGCGAGGTCGAGGAGGGCGATCGGATCTACGTGGGCGCCTGGACGCGGATCGTGCTCCGTCCCGCGTTCCCGGGCGAGGCCTAGGGCTCCGCGCCCGGTCGGTCAGCGACCGGCGAGCGCTCCGAGCATCCACGACAGCGCCGCGATCGCGCCGACGCCGACCGCGCTCGAGCCGATGATCACGGAGCGCCGGATCCGTGCCGCGCGCGAGTCCGAGGCGGTCGGCGCGCCCGAAGCCGAGCCCGTCGTCATCCCGCCGCGGAGCCGGTGCGCGACCTCGTCGGCGGTCGGCCGCTTCTCCGGGTCCCGCTGCGTCATCGAGGTCAGCAGCGCCCGCCACTCCGCCGGCAGGGTGTCGGGCACGGAGGGGCTGCGGTGGAGGCGGGCGATCGCCGCCTCGAGGACGGTGCCCGAGTACTCCCGGTGACCGGTGATCGCCTCGAGGAGGACCAGGCCGAGGGAGAAGACGTCGCTCGCTCCGCTGATCGGCTCGCCCGCGACCTGCTCCGGGCTGACGAAGCTCGCGGTGCCGATCACGACGCCGTCGCTGGTGAGGCGGGAGCCGTCCATGAAGTGCGCCACGCCGAAGTCGGTGAGCTTGGCGGTGCGGGCGTAGCCGCTGGAGGCGACCTCGCTGACCAGGATGTTCGCGGGCTTCACGTCGCGGTGCACGACGCCGCGCTCGTGCAGGTAGGCCAGGGCCTCCGCGAGCTGTGTGCCGATCGCCGCGACCTCCGCCGCCGGGAGGGGGCCGGACTCGAGCCGCGCCTCCATCGTGGGGTCGGCGACGAGCTCCATCACGACGTAGCGGCGGACCTCGCCGCCGAAATTGTGCAGGCCCGCGTCGAAGAGGTTGACGATGCCGGGGTGGGCGAAGGAGCTCAGCATCCGCACCTCGCGCTCCTGGCGGGCGACGTCCTCGGGGTTCGAGGCCTCCGCGCGGAACACCTTCACGGCGACCTCGCGCTGCACGGTCTCGTCGCGGGCCCGGTAGACCGAACCCATCCCGCCGGAGCCGATGCGCTCGATCAGGTAGTAGCGGCCGGCCACCTTCTGCTGGGCGGCGTTCGCGGCGACGGTACTCATGGCGATCCCGCCTTCCGCTCGAACGGTGCGCTCCGGAGCGCACGAGGTGAGCGCCTGCGACGACGGTACCCCGGGGCGGCGCCGGCCGGGTCGGCGGAACGGGGGGATTGACACTCCCGGCCCCGGACGGGGGGACGAATGGCCGCTCAGCGCATCGATCCGCACCCCCCCCGCCGCGGGGTCAGCGGAGGCCGCTGCGCGCGAAGCCCTGCACGAAGTAGCGCTGGAACACCAGGAACAGCACCACCATCGGCACGACGTTCACCAGGGCGAACGCCATGGTCGCTCCGTAGTCGCTGCCGAACTGCCCCTGGAGGAAGAGCAGCCCGATCGGGAGCGTGAACAGCGCGTTCTCCTTCAGGGCGATGAGCGGCCAGGCGAAGTCGTTCCAGGAGCCGAGCAGCGACATGAAGAAGAGCACGGCGATGAGCGGCTTCGAGAGGGGGAGGACGATGGCCGTGAACACGCGGAAGTGCCCGGCGCCGTCGATCCGGGCCGCCTCGATCAGGTCCCGCGGGATCGCGAGGATGAACTGCCGCGCCAGGAACAGCCCGAACGCCGACGCCGCCGTCGGCAGGATCACCGCCCAGTAGCTTCCGTAGAGGCCGAGGTCGGTGACGAGCCGGAACAGCGCCACCATGATCACCTGCACGGGCAGGGTGAGCGTCGACAGGGCCAGGAGGAAGAGCACTCCGGATCCGCGGAACCGCAGCTGCGCGAAGGCGTAGCCGCCGAGCAGGTTGATCGTCACGGTGATCAGGGCGGTGACCAGGCTGATTGCGAGGGAGTTGCCGAACCAGGTCGCCACGGGGAACGACGAGAACACGCGCTCGAAGTTCACCAGCGTCAGCTCGCGGGGCCAGAGGCGGAGGGTGCCTCCGAGCAGCTCGGACCGCGAGGAGAACGCGACGACGACCATCCAGTACAGCGGGAAGACGATGACCACCGAGACGGCGAGGGCGAGGGCGAGGCGGAGCAGGCGCGAGGTGCGCGACGTGCGGATCATTCGACGAGGTCCCTCGAGCGGTTGGTGCGCCACTGCACCGCGGTGAAGATCATGGTCAGTATCAGCAGCACGATGCCGATGGCCGCGGCGTAGCCCTGGTCGCGGGTGACGAACCCGGTGTCGTAGGCGTAGGTCACGAGCACCGAGGTCGCGTTCTGGGGTCCGCCGCCGGTGAGCACGAAGACGATGTCGAACACCTGGAACGAGTAGATGACGTTGAGGATGAGCAGGAAGAACGACGACGGGCCGACCAGCGGCAGCGTCACGTGGCGGAACTGCTGCCACGCGTTCGCTCCGTCGAGCCGGGCCGCCTCGTAGAGCGCCGGGTTCACCCCCTGCAGCCCCGCCAGGTAGATCAGCATGTTGAAGCCGGTGCGCCACCACAGGGTGACGAGCACCACGGAGGCGAAGGCGGCCGCTCCGCCGGACTGCCAGGCGATGCGGGGGAGGCCGATCGTCTGGAGCATGCCGTCGAGCACGCCGCTGTTCTCGTCGAAGATCAGCACGCCCATCAGCGCCGTCGCCACGCCGGAGACCGCCATCGGCAGGATGAGGATGCTGCGGAACACCGGACGCGCGGGCAGCACCGAGTTCATCAGCACCGCCGCGCCGAGGCCCAGCGCCATCGAGAGCGGGGTCACGATCAGGGTGAACAGCGCCGTGTTCAGCGTCGAGCGCCAGAAGAGGCCGTCGCCGAGCAGCCGCGCGTAGTTGTCGAGCCCGACGAAGACGCCGTCGCCGAAGCCGTTCGTGCGCTGGAAGCCGATCAGGAACGCGCCGCCCAGGGGGACGAACACGAACAGGCCGAGCATCAGCAGGTTCGGCGCGAGGAACGCGTAGGCGGCCGCCGTCTCGCGGGCGGGGGCGCGGGAGGTGCGCCGGGGGCGGTGACCGCCCGCCTCCGGCGCGAGGACCGACCGGCTCACTGCGTCGCGGCCGCGATGCCGGAGGTGAGGCCGGCGATGGTGTCCTCGGTGCTGCGCCCGCCGACGAAGGCCTGCTCCAGCTGCTCCTTGAGCACCGTGATGATCGCGGCCATGTCGGGCGAGGCGACCTGCGCCGAGTCGGACGCCTGGACGGTGCCCGCCTGGCCGAGGAACACCTCGGCGAGCTCGGGGCGCACGGCGAACTCGATGCCCGACTCCGTGAGGTCGCGGCGAGTGGGGAGGAGCGAGGCGCCGGCGCAGAAGTCGCGCATCGCCTCCTCCTCCGTCACGAACGCGAGGAAGGAGGCGGCCAGCTCCGGGTTCTTCGCGGCCTTGGTCGCGACGAGGGCGTTGCCGCCGAAGTCGCCGCCTCCGCGCACGTTGCGCGGGGAGTAGGTGGCGCCCCACTCGAAGTCGAGGGTGGAGTCGGCGTCGGGGATGAGGAACGCGCCGGCGAAGGTCATCGCGGTGGTCTGCGAGTACCAGAGGTCGCTGGCGTAGGTGGTCGCCTGCACGGAGCTGCTCGGCGGCACGAGGCCGTCGGTGAAGAAGCTGCGGCTGAAGTCGATCGCGGCGCGGCCGGCGGCGGAGTCGATCGCGGGCCCGGACAGGTCCTCGGTGAGGAAGCGGCCGTCGGCCTGGAACAGCAGGCTCAGCCAGCGCGTGACGCCGTTGCCCTGCCAGTTGTAGGCGAAGGGGTAGCGCTCGGCGGGGAGCGAGGCGCGCAGCTTCCGCCCGACCTCGGTGAACTCCTCCCAGGTCCACGCCTCCTCGGGCGAGGAGGGGAAGGAGGTGACGCCCGCGTCGGCCAGCACCTGGGTGTTGTAGAGGATCAGCGAGGTGTCGGTGTGGTGGGGGACGCCGAAGGGGCTCCCGCCGCTCTGCACCGCGGCCCAGGCCGGATCGGTGAACCGCTCGGCGACGTCGGAGTCGAGGATGCCCGACAGGTCCAGGAGCTGGTCGCGGCCGGCGTAGCTGCCGAACGTGTAGTACGGGACCCGGAAGACGTCCGGCGGGTTGCCCGCCTGCAGCTGCGCGTCGATGTTGGTGAACATCTGCTCGTACGGGACCGCGTTGAGGGTCACGGTGGCGCCGGCGTTCGCCGTCTGGAACGCGTCGATCGCGCGCTGGAAGCCGGCCAGCTCGGCGTCGGTGCCCCAGGTGGTGAAGGTGAGGGTGTCGCTGCCGGCGCTCGCCGCGGGGCCCGCGGGGGCGAAGCCGCAGCCGGAGAGGACCGGGACGGAGGCGGCGACGCCGAGCGCTCCGAGGAAGCGGCGGCGGTCGAGGACCGCGCGTCCGAGCTGCGAGAGGTCGAGAGCCCCCGCGGGGAGCCCCTTGCTGGTCAGGCCCATGACGGCCTCCTTCCGGGGGCCAGCGGCAGGCTCCCGGGGGCAGGCTATTCCGGCAGGGCCGCGGGAATCGCGGCTGGACGGATCGGCCGATCCATGAGAGGAGCGGCCGATCCGCGCGGCGGGCGTTCAGCCGCGGCGGCCGAGCATCCCCTCGAACGAGCCGTCGAGCGCCCACGGGTCGGGCGTGGAGCCCGAGCGGGAGGAGCGGGCGGCTTGATCGGCCAGCTCGCGTCCGGCGCGCTCGATGCGCGAGGGCAGCGCCCGTCCGTCCTCGGTCGCGCCGCCCCAGTCGTCCGTCGCCGCGAACACGGTGGTCGCGAGGGGCGCCGCGTGCAGGTAGGTGAAGAGCGGGCGCATCGCGTAGTCGACGGCCAGGGAGTGGCGGGGGGACCCGCCCGTGGCCGCCAGCAGCACGGGCAGGCCGCGCAGCGCCTCCGTGTCGAGCACGTCGACGAACGACTTGAAGAGCCCGCTGTAGCTGGTGGTGAAGATCGGCGTCACGGCGATCAGGCCGTCGGCGCCGGCGACCGCGTCGAGCGCGGTCTGCAGAGCGGGGCTCGCGAAGCCGGTGAGGAGGTTGTTCGTGACGTCGTGCGCGAGGTCGCGCAGCTCCACGACGCTCCGCTCGACGGCGAAGCCCTGCTCGGTGAGGGAGGACTCGGCGGCGTCGGCCAGGCGGTCGGCGAGCAGCCGGGTCGAGGACGGCTGGCTGAGGCCGGCCGAGAGGACGGTGATCCTGCGGGTGTCCATGGAGAGCTCCTGACTAGACGGTGACGGGCTCGGCCGCGGGCTGCGCGTCGCGCGCGGCCACGAGGGAGGCATGGGTGGGGGCGTCGGGCACGTGCGCGGGGCGGCCCTCGGCGAAGCCGGCGCGGAGAGCGGGGAGGATCTCGCCGAGCATGTCCATCTGCTCCAGGACGGTCTTCAGCGGGAGTCCCGCGTGGTCCATCAGGAAGAGCTGGCGCTGGTAGTCGCCGACGTACTCGCGGAAGCCGAGAGTGCGGTCGATGATCTGCTGCGGGGAGCCGACGGTGAGCGGGGTCTGCTCCGTGAAGTCCTCGAGCGAGGGGCCGTGGCCGTAGACGGGGGCGTTGTCGAAGTAGGGGCGGAACTGCGAGACCGCGTCCTGCGAGTTCTTCGCCAGGAAGATCTGCCCGCCGAGCCCGACGATCGCCTGATCGGCGGTCCCGTGGCCGTAGTGCTCGAAGCGCTGGCGGTAGAGCTGCACCATCTTCTGGGTGTGCGAGGCGGGCCAGAAGATGTGGTTCGCGAAGAAGCCGTCGCCGTAGTAGGCGGCCTGCTCGGCGATCTGCGGGGAGCGGATCGATCCGTGCCACACGAACGGCGCGACACCGTCGAGGGGGCGCGGGGTCGACTGGAAGCCCTGGAGGGGAGTGCGGAACTGGCCCTCCCAGTCGACGAAGTCCTCGGTCCACAGGCGGTGCAGCAGGTCGTAGTTCTCGATCGTCAGCTCGATGCCGCGGCGGATGTCCTTGCCGAACCACGGGTAGACGGGGCCGGTGTTGCCGCGGCCGAGCATGAGGTCGACGCGGCCGCCGGCGAGGTGCTGGAGCATCGCGTAGTCCTCGGCGAGCTTCACGGGGTCGTTCGTGGTGATGAGGGCCATCGCGGTGGAGAGCGTGATCCTCTCGGTCTTCGCCGCGAGGTAGCCGAGCGTGGTGGTGGGGGAGGAGGACCAGAACGGCGGATTGTGGTGCTCGCCCAGGGCGAAGACGTCGAGGCCGATCTCCTCCGCCTTCAGCGCGATCGCGAGGGTCGCCTGGATCTTCTCGGACTCGGACGGGGTCCGTCCGGTCGTGGGGTCGGTCGTGATGTCGCTGACCGTGAAGATGCCGAACTGCATCAGGCGCTCCTTCTGTCCTCCGGCCCGGTGGGGCCTGGTCCATGCGTTTGCATGTACATCCTCATTCAACCACGTGCGGCCGGATCTATTCCCGTGGATCCCCGGGCCTCCGCCGGCCTGTCGGAGGACGGCGCCGGTGCCGTGCCCGGACGTCGCCGACCCGCCCCGCTCGCCCCGCGGCCGCCCGAAACATCCCCGCAATACGCCCCGCACTAGAGTCGTGCCATGGGTGACCTCTTCGACGGATACGGGTCCCAGAAGGTCGAGCGGCCCGACACGGGCGCCACCCCCTGGGACGAGATGTTCGCCGACGTGGCGTCGACCGGAGGCCCCGACGGGGTCCGCGGCGCCTATCGCGACATCTACTCCTCGCTCGCGCGGATGACCCAGGAGGAGCTGCGCGGCCGCACCGACGCGCTCGCCTCCTCCTACCTCGCGCAGGGCGTCACCTTCGACTTCGCGGGGGAGGAGCGGCCGTTCCCGCTCGACGCCGTCCCCCGGGTGATCGAGCGCGCCGAGTGGAACGAGGTGCAGACCGGCATCAAGCAGCGGGTCCGTGCTCTCGAGGCGTTCCTCGCCGACGTCTACGGCCCGCAGAACGCCGTGGCCGACGGCGTCATCCCCGCCGGGCTCATCTCGAGCTCCAGCCACTTCCACCGGCAGGCCGCGGGCATCGTCCCCGCGAACGGCGTGCGGATCCAGGTGTCCGGGATCGACCTGATCCGCGATGAGAAGGGCGGCTGGCGGGTCCTCGAGGACAACGTCCGCGTGCCCTCCGGCGTCTCCTACGTCATCTCGAACCGCCGGGTGATGGCGCAGACGCTGCCCGAGCTGTTCGTCTCGATGCGGGTGCGCCCGGTCGGCGACTACCCGAACAAGCTGCTGCAGGCCCTCCGCGCCTCCGCCCCCGAGGGCGTCGACGACCCGACCGTGGTCGTGCTCACCCCGGGCGTCTACAACTCCGCCTACTTCGAGCACACCCTCCTCGCCCGCCTCATGGGCGTGGAGCTGGTCGAGGGCCGCGACCTGTTCTGCACGGGCGGCAAGGTGTTCATGCGCACCACCTCCGGCCCGACCCGCGTCGACGTGATCTACCGCCGCGTGGACGACGAGTTCCTCGATCCGCTGCAGTTCCGCGCCGACTCGATGCTCGGCTCGCCCGGGCTGATGCTCGCGGCCCGGCTCGGGAACGTCACGATCGCCAACGCGGTCGGCAACGGCGTCGCCGACGACAAGCTCGTCTACACCTACCTGCCCGACCTCATCCGCTACTACCTCTCGGAGGAGCCGGTGATCAAGAACGTCGACACGTGGCGGCTCGAGGACCCGGGAGCGCTCGAGGAGGTGCTCGACCGCCTCGACGAGCTCGTCGTGAAGCCGGTCGACGGCTCCGGCGGCAAGGGCCTGGTCGTCGGGCCGGCCGCCTCGGCGAAGGAGCTCGCGGAGCTGCGCTCCCGCCTCCAGGCCGACCCGCGCGGCTGGATCGCGCAGCCGGTCGTGCAGCTCTCCACCATCCCCACCCTCGTCGACGACGGGATGCGTCCCCGGCACGCCGACCTGCGGCCCTTCGCCGTGAACGACGGCACCGACGTCTGGGTGCTGCCCGGCGGCCTGACCCGCGTCGCGCTCCCGGAGGGGCAGCTCGTCGTCAACTCGTCGCAGGGCGGCGGATCGAAGGACACCTGGGTGGTCGGCCTCGAGGAGGCGCGCAGCGCCGAGCCCGAGGCGCGCGACATCCAGGCGCTCGTCGCCGAGCAGGCCGCTGTCACCAGCTCCATCCCGATCGTCTACCCGCTCAACCACACGCCCGACCACTCACCGCAGGACGCACCGAACACCGACCAGGACCAGCAGCAGCAGCAGACGCTCGCGGCGGGGGAGGACGACTGATGCTCTCCCGGATCGCCGAGTCGCTGTTCTGGATCGGCCGCTACATCGAGCGGTCCGACGGCACCGCCCGCATCCTCGACGTCCACCTCCAGCTCCTGCTCGAGGACCCGTGGATCGACGAGGACACGGCCTGCCGCTCGCTCCTGTCGGTGATGGGCTCGACCCCGCCCGACGACATGCGCGAGATCACCCGCGCCGACGTGCTGGCGATCCTCGCGATCGACCGCACGAACCCCGCCTCGATCGCCTACTCGCTCGGCGCGGCCCGCGAGAACGCCCGCCGGGCGCGCGAGATCGTCTCGACCGAGCTCTGGGAGTGCCTCAACACCACGCGCACCCGGATGCCGCGCCGCGTCTCGGGCGAGCGGGTGTCGGAGTTCTTCAGCTGGGTGAGGGAGCGCTCCGCCCTCGCCGTCGGCATCATCGAGTCGGCGACCTCGCGCGACGAGGCCTGGCAGTTCTTCACGCTCGGCCGCTCGATCGAGCGCGCCGACATGACCGCCCGCCTGCTCGCCACCCGCTCGCTGACCGAGGCGAGCGGCCCCTCCTGGACCACGATCCTCCGCTCCTGCGGCGCCTACGAGGCGTACCTGCGCACCTACCGGGGCGTGCCGAGCGCGCGGAACGCGGCCGAGTTCCTCCTCCTGGACCGGCTGTTCCCGCGCTCGATCCTCTTCTCGGTCTCGCGGGCGGAGGCGTGCATGCGCGACATCGAGCCGCGCACCGGCCGCATCGGCCACTCCGGCGACGCGCAGCGCGTCCTCGGGCGGATCCGCAGCGAGCTGGAGTTCCGGCCGATCACCGACATCCTCGAGGACCTGCCGCGGCACATGGACAGCGTGCAGGAGGCGACCTCGGCCGCTTCCGAGGCGATCCGCCAGCGGTACTTCCCCACCAACGTCATGCCGAGCTGGATCGGGGAGGCGCTGTGAGCAGGCTGCGCATCAGGCACACCACGGGCTTCACCTACGCGGGGGACGTGGTCGCGTCCTACAACGAGGCGCGGATGCTCCCCGCCTCCTCGGACGGGCAGCTGGTGCTGTTCTCGAACCTCGACATCCGGCCGGTGACCTCGGTGCACGCCTACACCGACTACTGGGGCACCCGCGTCTCGTCGTTCGACGTGCTCGACGCCCACCGCGAGCTCTCGCTGACGGCGACCTCGCTCGTCGAGATCCGGCCGAAGCAGCACCCCGACCACCCGACCGGGTGGGATCAGCTGTCCGAGCAGGTCGAGACGCGCACCGAGTACGTGGAGCAGTCGAAGCAGACCCACCGCACCGCGCCGCCGGAGGACCTCTCGGCGATGGCGCGCTCGCTCGCGGACGAGGCGGCCGGACCGTGCGAGGCCGCGCTCACGATCGCCGAGACGATCGGCCGGGCGATGACCTACCGGCAGGGCGTCACCGGCGTGCACTCCACCGCGACGGAGTCGTGGACCGCGCGCGAGGGCGTCTGCCAGGACATCACGCACATCGTCCTCGGGGCGCTGCGCTCGGTGGGCATCCCGGCGCGCTACGTCTCGGGCTACCTGCACCCCAAGCCGCACGCCGAGATCGGCGAGACCGTGGTGGGGGAGTCGCACGCCTGGGTCGAGTGGTTCTGCGGAGGAGCCTGGCGCGGCTACGACCCGACGAACCTGATCGACATCGGCGACCGCCACGTCACCGTCGGCCGCGGCCGCGACTACAACGACATCGCGCCGCTGCGCGGGGTGTTCGCCGGGCCCCGCTCGTCGAAGCTCTTCGTCCGCGTCGAGATCACCCGCGAGGCCTGAGGGCGGGCGGCGGTCGCGCCCCGCGTCGGGGGCGACCCGTCGAGTGGGCGGTCCGCGGATCCGCCCGGCGTGCGGACCGGCCGACGGAGCCTAGGCGCGCGGGCGCAGCAGGGGGACTCCGCCGTTGGCGGGCAGAGCCTCCGGTCCGGGGGCCGCGAGCCGGGCGGCGCGGCGCAGGCGGAGGTGGAAGGCGAGTCCGATGGCGGCCGCCGCGATCCCGGAGGCGGCGCCGACCAGCATCGCCTGGCGCGGACCGTAGGCGTTCGCGACCCAGCCGATCAGCGGTGCGCCGATCGGGGTGCCGCCGACGAAGATGGCCATGTACAGCGCCATGACCCGGCCCCGCATCTCGGGGGCGGTCGAGAGCTGCACGTAGCCGTTGGCCGAGGTCATCAGCGTCTGCGCCGCGATGCCGACGAAGGGGAGCAGGATCGCGAACGCCCAGACCGTCGGCATGACGCCGGCCAGCGCGAGCGCGACGCCGAACGCCGCGGAGGCGCCGACGATGAGCCGGAGCCTCGGGCGGTCGCGGCGAGCCGAGAGGAGCGCCCCCAGCACCGAGCCGACGGCGATCGCGGAGGAGAGGAGGCCGAACTCGCTCGCCCCCATGTCGAACTCGACCGTCGCCATCGTCGAGGCGAAGATCGGGAAGTTCAGGCCGAAGGTGCCGATCAGGAACACGATCGCGAGCACCACGAGGATGTCCGGCCGCTTCGACACGTAGCGGAACCCCTCCAGCAGCGCACCCGGGCCGCGCGTGGCGCGCGGGGCGCTGCGGAGCTGGTCGCGGTGGAGTGCGCGCAGCGAGAGCAGGACGGCGAGGAAGCTCGCGGCGTTGAGGAGGAAGACCCAGCCGGAGCCGACCGCGGCGATGAGCACGCCCGCGAGGGCCGGTCCGATCATCCGCGCCGAGTTGAAGGAGGCCGAGTTCAGCGAGACGGCGTTGGTGAGGTCGCGCTCCTCGACCAGCGCCGAGACGAACGTCTGGCGCACGGGCGCGTCGATCGCCGCGGCGAAGCCGAGGAGCAGGGCGAAGAGGTAGACCATCCAGAGCTGGACGATCCCGGTCACGACGATGAGTCCCAGGCCGAGCCCGAGCGCGCCCATCGCGCCCTGGGTGGCCATCAGGAGCTTCCGCCGGTCGAAGCGGTCGGCGATGAAGCCGGAGAAGGGGACCATCACGAGCTGCGGTCCGAACTGCAGCGCCATGGTCACGCCGAGCGCCGTCGCGTCGTGGTCGGTCAGGTCGTTGATCACGATCCAGTCCTGGGCCGTGCGCTGCATCCAGGTGCCGACGTTCGAGACCATCGCGCCCGCGAACCAGATGCGGTAGTTCGGCACGGCGAGGGAGCGGAACATCGCGCTCATCGGTCGGCCACCGCGCGCAGGACCGCCGCCGCGTCGTGGAGCAGGCGCAGGTCCTCGGGAGGGAGTTCCTCGAGGCGCGCCACGAGCCACGCGTCGCGGCTGCGGCGCACGTCGAGCACCAGTGCGGTGCCGGCCCCGGTGGGGCGGATGCGGGTGACGCGGCCGTCGGCAGGGTCGGCCAGGCGCTCCGCGAGTCCTTCGTCGACCAGGCAGCCGACCGTGCGGGTCATCGAGGGCGGGCGGACCCGCTCCGCGTCGGCCAGCTCGCCGAGGGTCTTCGCGCCCTCGCGGTGCAGGAGCGCGAGCACGCTGAACTGCGGATCGCTGAGCTCGTGCTGGGCCTTCTCCTGCCGGAGCCGCCGTCCGAGCCGGCCGACCGCTGCCCGCACCTCGCCTGCGAGGGAGGTCAGCGGGAGATCGGTCTGCAGGGTTTCGGTCGATGGCACATAGTTAGCCTAACAAAAGAACCGCTACTCAGGCGGAGGTCCGCGCGGTCCGCACCGCTCCGATGCTCGCGGCGACCACGAGCGCGATCCCGACGGCCTCGACGGCGCTGAGGCGCTGGCCGAGCACGAGGAAGCCCGAGAGCGCGGCCGCCCCGGGGGAGAGCGACATCAGGATCGAGAAGGTGGAGGAGCGCAGGCGCCGCAGCGCCAGCAGCTCCAGCGCGTAGGGCACCGCGGAGGAGAGCACCGCTACGGCGAGCCCGAGGAGCAGCACCGGCGGCACCACCAGGGCGGGTCCGGCGGAGGCGATGCCGAACGGCAGCGACACGATCGCGCCGGCCGCCAGCGCCAGCGCGAGCCCGTCGATCCCCTGGAACCGCCCGCCGGTGCGGCCGGCGAAGACGATGTACGCGGCCCAGAGCACTGCGGCTCCCAGCGCGAAGCCGACGCCGACCGGGTCCAGCGCCGAGAACCCGCCCTGCGACAGGGTCACCACTCCGGCCAGCGCGAGCACCGCCCAGACCAGGCTCAGCACGCTCCTCCCGGCGATCACCGAGAGCGTCAGCGGCCCGAGCACCTCGAGGGTGACGGCGGCGCCCTGCGGGATCCGGGCGATGGCCTCGTAGTAGCAGGCGTTCATCCCGCCGAGGGCGAGACCGTAGGCGGCGACGGTGGCCCAGTCGCTCCGGCTGTGGCCGCGCAGCCGCGGACGGCAGACCAGGAGCAGCACGACGGCCGAGAACACCAGCCGGAGCGTGACGGTGCCGATCGGCCCCGCGGCGGGGAAGAGCAGCACGGCGAAGGAGGCGCCCAGCTGCACGCTCGCGACCGACCCGAGCACCAGGCCGATCGAGCCCGCGCTCGCCGGGCGCCGCTCCGGAGCGGCCGCTGCGCTCAGCTGGAGCGCCGCTGCGTCTGGACGGGCGGGACGTTGTATCCGAGCAGGCCGACGCCGGTCGCGTCCCAGCGCAGCGTGGTCAGCGAGACGTTGTCGACCACCGGGAAGGTGTGCCGATAGGTCTCGGGGTTGATGCCGAGGTAGGCGCACAGCAGGAGGCGGATGAGCGTGCCGTGCGCGACGACGAGCACGCGGCCGTCGGGGTGCTCGCGGTGGATGCGGGCGAGGGAGGTGTTCGCGCGGGCGACGGCGTCGAGGCCGGACTCGCCGCCGGGCATCGGCTGGATGGCCGGCGCCGCGACCCACGCGTGGTACTCGTCCGGGAAGCGCTTCTCCATCTCGTCGGTGGTCAGCCCCTCGCCGCGGCCGAAGTCGACCTCGACCAGGGCCGGGTCGGGCTGCAGCTCGAGGTGGGCCGCCCGCGCGGCGGGCACGGCGGTGCGCACGGCCCGGACCAGGGTGGAGGAGTACACCGCCTCGAGGTCGGCGTCGACGGCCCAGGCGGCCAGAGTCGCCGCCTGGTCCTGGCCCCGGGGGGTCAGCGCGATGTCGGAGGAGCCCGCGAAGCGGTTCTCGGAGTGCCAGACAGTCTCTCCGTGCCGGGCGAGGATCAGGGTCGTCACCCCCTGAGCCTACCGACCGCGCGGGCCCGCGGGCCCCGCGCTCAGGCGGCGGGAACGCCGTAGTGCGCGTCGACCATCACCGGGAGGTGGTCCGAGACGCCCTGGGGCAGCGTGGAGACCCGCTCGATCCGCACGGAGTCGCTGATCGCGAAGTCGAAGTGGCCGCTGAAGTAGCGGTAGCGCGCGTAGGTGGGGGAGTCGCTCCGCGAGACCAGGTAGCCGTTCCTGGTCATCCGGCGGTCGAGTCCGCGGAAGAACCACGGGTAGTTGTAGTCGCCGACCATCAGGGAGGGGGTGTCCGGCGCGTACTCGCGCAGCCGGTTGAGCGCCTCGTCGATCTGCTTGCGGCGCAGGGCGTTGCCTGCCGACAGCGGGGCGGCGTGGAAGGAGGAGACCGCGATCGATCCGCCGTCGCGGTCATCGAGGCGGACGGCCAGCAGGCGCTCGTGAGCGGGGGACATCACGCGGTCGTGCATGGACTTGCTGAGCTCGAACGCGGCGCTGCCGGAGAGCTCGAAGCGGCCCTGCGAGTAGTAGACGGCCAGGCCCAGGCGGTTGCGGGCCGTGACGGACGCGAGCCGGAGCGAGCCCACCTCCTGCGGCAGCTTCGTGGTGTCGCACTCCTGCAGGCACAGGACGTCGATGTCGTGGCGGGCGGCGAGGGGGGCGATCTCGGCGTGCGCTCGGTGCTCCCGGAGGTTGTAGGAGATCACGCGGAGGGCGCGTTCGGTCGGCTGCATTTCGCCAGTGTAGGGCGCGCCGACCGAGCGCCGGCCGACCCTCCGGCGAACACGGAGGGACCTCCTCGGAACGCGGTCGGAACGTTCGCCGACCGGCCGGGGAGGTCCCTCGCGGAGCCGTGTCAGTGCTGCTCGGTGCCCGAGGCGTCGGTCTCGGCGTCGGTGCCGTGGACGCCGTCGGTGGGGCCCCAGTCGGGCAGCGGGGGGTTCTGCTCCTCGCCGTCGGCGCCGACGCCGTCGGCCAGGGGGGAGGCCGCGCCGCCGACCTCGTCGAGGCCCGCGGAGGTGCCGGTCTCGGTGGCGGGGTCGGGCGTGCGGGCGCCGTCGGTCGTGTCGGTGGGGATGGGCTCGATGTCGTAGCCGGAGCTGCTCATGTCCCGACGCTACGACTCCGCCGCCCGCGGGGGCACCCCCTTGCGCTCCCGCGAACGACGGAGGCCCCCCGCACCGGGAAGGTGCGAGGGGCCTCCGAAGGGGGAGTGCTCAGCGTCCGTAGGCGGAGGCGGCGGGGCAGTCGAACGGGTCGCCGCCGGCCGACAGGCCGACCTTGTTGAGGTAGCGGACGACGATCGCGTACGACTCCATCAACGAGGTCTCGGTGTAGGGGATCTGGTGGGTGGTGCAGTACTCCTTGGCGATGACCTGCGCACGGCGCAGCGCCGGGCGGGGCATGTTCGGGAAGAGGTGGTGCTCCACCTGGTAGTTGAGGCCGCCCATGTAGAGGTCGGTGAACCAGGTGCTGCGGATGCTGCGCGAGGTGAGGACCTGGCGGCGGAGGAAGTCGACGCGCGCCTCCTTCGGCAGCAGCGGCATGCCCTTGTGGTTCGGCGCGAACGAGGCGCCCATGTAGAGGCCGAAGACGCCCAGCTGCACGCCGACGAAGGCGAACGCCATGCCGAGGGGGAGGGCCCAGAAGACGACGGCGAGGTAGAGGCCGACGCGGGTGACGAGCATGGTGATCTCGACCCAGCGCTTGTCGACCTTGCCCTTGCCGAACACGGTGCGGAAGCCGTGCAGGTGCAGGTTGAGGCCCTCGAGCAGCAGGAGCGGGAAGAACGCGTAGCCCTGGCGGCGGGTGAGCCAGGCGTAGAGGCCGCGCGAGCGGGCCGCGTCCTCGGCGGTGAAGGAGACGACGTCGCGCTCGATGTCCGGGTCCTTGCCCAGCACGTTCGGGTTCGCGTGGTGGCGGCTGTGCTTGGTCATCCACCAGGAGTAGCTGATGCCGACGAAGAGGTTCGCGAGGGTGCGGCCGGCAACGTCGTTGGCCTTGCCGGACTCGAACACCTGGCGGTGCGAGGCCTCGTGGGCGAGGAAGGCGAACTGCGTCAGCACGATGCCGAGGGCGGCGGCGAGCAGGAGCTGGAACCAGGAGTCGCCCAGCAGGACGAAGCCGGTGACGATGCCGCCGAGCGCGAGGACCAGCGCGCCGAACATCGTGTAGTAGAAGCCGGTGCGGCGGCGGAGGAGCCCCGCGTCGCGGACCGTGCTGAGGAGACCGGAGTACTCGGTCGTCGGGTTGACGCGGCCGTCGGCGCGCGGACGGGTGCGGACGACGCGGGGGGCGCCTCCGGTGACGGACGTGGTGGTGGGGGTGCTCATCGGCGCCTCGCTCTTCGTGGTGACCGTCGGCGTCGACGGTCTCTCGGCGAGCGATCCCGACGGGGGCGGTCCGCTCATGGTTCACCGCGTCGGTAGGGGCCGGACGCGGCATCAGGGCGACCGGGGTCAAGGGCAACCTGGTGTGAACACTACGGGGACGGCGGCGGCACCGCACCATGGCGATTGCCAGCCTTCGCGCCGCGCGTGTCGGGAAGGGTGGGTTGCGCCTCCGGCGGGACCGCCGCCGGAGGCGCACGGGCTCAGGAGCCGATCGAGTCCTGCGGGCGGCCGGACTTGAGCGCGGCGAGGCGCGCCTCCACCTCGGTCATCTCACCGAGGTCCTCGAGCGACTCGAACTGCGCGTCCAGGCTCGAGGAGGCGAGCTCCTCCGCGCCGCGGACGCGCGCCTCCTCGCGGCGGATCTTCTGCTCGAAACGGCTCACCTCGCTCGTCGGGTCCATCAGGTCGATGCTCTTCACGGCGTCCTGGACCTGGCTCTGCGCCTCGACGGTCTTCGAGCGTGCGATCAGCTCGTCGCGCTTGCTCGAGAGCTGCTGCAGCTTCTCGCGCATCTGGTTCAGGCCCGACTTGAGCTTGTCGACGACCTCGGTCTGCGAGGCGATGGTCGGCTCGGCGTCCTTCGCCTCCTTCTCGGACTGGATCTGGCGCTGCAGAGCGACCTTGGCCAGCGCGTCGAACTTGTCGGCGTCGCCGGCGCTCCCGCCGGTGCGCAGCTCGTCGGCCTTGCGGCTCGCGGCGAGGGCCTTGCCGCCCCACTCCTGGGCGTTCTGCACGTCCTCGCGGTAGTCGTCCTCGAGCAGGCGCAGGTTGCCGATCGTGGTGGCGATCGCCGCCTCGGCGTCGCGGATGCTGTCGGTGTAGTCGCGGACCATCTGGTCGAGCATCTTCTGCGGGTCCTCGGCCTGGTCGAGGAGCGCGTTGATGTTGGCCTTCGCGAGCTGCGCGATGCGGCCGAAGATCGACTGTCTCTGAGCCATGGGTGTCTCTCCTTGCGTCGTGGGTGGTGCCGGATGTCGGAGGTGGTGCCGGAGTCGTGGGGGAGGTGGTGGTCGTCGGTCGTGCGCGGATGCCCGGGGGCGCTCAGAAGCGACCGCCGCCTCCACGGCGTCCGCCTCCGCCACTGCTGCGCCCGCCGCCGAAGCCGCCGCCGCCGGAGCGCCGGGACGAGCCGCCGCCGCCGAAGCCGCCGCTGAACCCGCCTCCGCCGAAGCCGCCCGAGCGGTAGCCGCTGCGGCGTCCGCCTCCCAGGAGCGACTCGACCAGGATCCCGCCGAGGAACGCGCCGGTCGTGTCGCCACCGTAGGGGCTGCCGACGGCGTTCGGGGCGGAGTAGGAGCCGGCGTCGGCCCGCGCCCGCTCGAGCGCCTGCTGGGCGAGCTGCGAAGCGCGCTGGGCGGAGGCGAGAGCCTCGCGGGGGTCGGTGGCGGCGATGCGCTCGGCGTACTCGGCCGAGCGGGCGGCCTCGGCGACGCGGGTGCGCGCCTCCGAGCCGACCGCGCCGCGGCGGGCCGCGATGAAGTCCTCGGCGGCCGAGACGCGGCTGCGGGCGGAGGTGAGCTCGGCGCCGAGGGCGGCCCGCTCGCGCTCGCGCTGGGCCTGCGCGTCGCGGAACCCGCCGACGGCGGCGTCGATCGTGGCGTCGGCGGCGGTGAGCGCCTCGAGCAGGGCGAGCGGGTCGTTCGGCCGCACGGAGAGGGCGCGCTCGACGTCGTCGATGGCGGCCTCGGTCGAGGCGACCGCCGCGGCGACGTTCTGCGCCTGGGCCGCGGACTCCGCGTCCTGGGAGGCGGCGAGCGCTCGTCCCTGCGCCACGTCGGCGCGGATCTCGGCGATGCGGCCGGCGAGCGACGCCTCCGCCTTCTGCAGCTCGTCACCGCGCGTGGCCACCGCGTCGACGAGCCCGGAGGCCTGCTCGGCGGCCTGCTGCCCGGCGCGCAGCAGCACGGCGGCGCGGCCGGAGTCGCCGGCCTGCAGCGCCTTCTGGGCGCCGGCGAGCTGGTCGCGGGTGAAGCGGAGTCGGTCCTCGGCCTGGTCGGCGTCGTCGCCCACGTCGTCGATCGCGGTCGGTGCGTAGCGGGAGGCGAGCTCGGCGAGGCGGGCGCGGGCCGACGGGAGGCGGTCGCCGACCTCGGCGGCGCGGGCCGAGAGCGCGGCGGCGACCTGCGGCGCGTTCTTCTCGAGGTCGCGCAGCTCCTCGAACGCACTCGCTCGCTCGTCGAGCGTCTGCTCGGCGTCGGCGCAGAGCTGGAGGATGCGCTGGTAGCCGTCGCGGCGCTCCTGATCGGTCTCCGGCTCGGCGTCGTCGAGACGCTGCTGCAGGCTGAAGGCCTCGCCGAGCAGGCGCTTCGCGGTGACGAGCGCCTCGCGGAACGCGCCGGCCGCGTCGGCGCCGAACTGCGCCTCCGCGAAGCCGACCTCCTGCTCGCTGGTGCGGACGGCGTCGTCGGCGTGGACGAGGGCCGACCCGGCACGGGTGGCGAGCTCGTCGATCGAGGCCTCCACCGCCTCCTGGGCGCGGCGCTTCCGCGCGCGGCGGACGAGCAGCAGCACCACGAGGCCGATGACGACGAGGGCCGCGAGCACGCCGAGCGCGATCAGCAGCCCCGAGCCGAGGGACTCGCCGGCGCTGGGCGCGTCGAGGCGCTGCCCGATCCCGTCGGCGGCGGCCACCGCGGCTCCGGCCCAGTCGCCGTCGGCGAGCCTCGGCTCGATGTCGTCGGACTGGAGCGAGGAGACCTGCGCGTCGTCGAGGGCGAAGCCCTGCGCGACCGACACCTGGTACTGACGGGCGTCGACCGCGACGGCCAGGAGGACGTCGTCGGTGCCCAGTCCGTTGCGGGTCGCGGTCTCGTCCGCCCACGCGGCGCGGTCGGACGGATCCGTGAAGGAGTCGACGAAGGCGACGAACAGCTGCACGCGGTGCTGGTCGTAGAGGGCCCGCGAGGCCTGCTCGATCTCGGCGGTCTCTCCGGAGCTCAGCACCCCGACCGAGTCGAGGACGGTGGAGGAGGAGAAGGAGACGGGCGATTCGGCCGTCGCCGCGGTCGCGGGGACCAGCGCGAGGACCGCGGCGATCAGGAGGGCCGCGAGCGCCGGCAGCAGCCGGGAGCTCACGGTGTGGTGGGGTCTCGCCGGCATCGCGCACACTCCTTCGTCGTCGCCTCCCGAGTGTAGACAGCCCCGGTGTCCGAGCAGGGGTCGGGAGGCGGCAGGCCGTCGACCGCGTGCCCGGGGCGCGGGGGATGGGAGAACGCCGGGAGGAGGAATGACCGTGCTCCGCTCGCGGTTGCTGCCCGGAGTGCGCCGCAGGTGCACGTGCCTCCCCCCTCAGGGCAGCCCCCTGAGACAGCTCCGTAGAAAGGCGATCCCGTGGATCCGTTCTCCCCCCTCACCGCCGGCGACCTCGACCTCCCCAACCGCATCGTCCTGGCACCGATGACGCGACTGCGCTCCGACGAGCAGGGCGTGCCCGGCGCGATCGTCGCCGAGTACTACGCCCAGCGCGCGAGCATGGGCCTGCTGATCAGCGAGGGCGTCTTCCCCAGCGCCGAGTCCAAGGGCTACGCCGGGCAGCCCGGCATCGAGACCGACGCGCAGGCCGCGGGCTGGCGCGCCGTCGCCGACGCCGTGCACGCCGCGGGCGGGCGTATCGTCATGCAGCTGATGAACGCGGGCCGCGTCTCGCACACCGAGATCACCGGCACCGACCGCATCGTCGCCCCGAGCGCCGTCGCCATCGACGGAGAGGTGCACACCCCCTCCGGCAAGAAGCCCTTCCCGGTGCCGCACGCGCTGACCACCGAGGAGCTGGCGACCGTCCGCGACGAGTTCGTCGCCGCCGCCCGCCGCGCGATCGACGCCGGCTTCGACGGAGTCGAGGTGCACGGCGCCAACGGCTACCTGCTGCACGAGTTCCTCTCGCCCGTCTCCAACGTGCGCACCGACCAGTACGGCGGGACCCCGGCCGAGCGCGCCGCGTTCCCGCTCGAGGTCACCCGCGCGATCGTCGACGAGGTCGGAGCGGGCCGCGTCGGCATCCGCCTCTCGCCGGCCCACAACATCCAGGACGTCGTCGAGACCGACGGCGACGACGTGCGCGCCACCTACGAGGCCGTCGTCGACGGGCTCGCCCCGCTCGGCCTGGCCTACCTCAGCGTCCTGCACGCCGAGCCCGCCGGCGAGCTGGTCCAGGACCTCCGCTCGCGCTTCGACGGCGTCTTCATCGCCAACAGCGGCTTCGGCTCGCCGACCAGCCGCGAGGAGGCGACCGAGCTGATCAGCGAGGGCCACGCCGACGCCGTGGCCGTCGGCCGCCCGGCGATCGCCAACCCCGACCTGGTCGAGCGCTGGCAGGGCGGGCACCCCGAGAACGAGGTCGTCCAGGAGACGGTCTACGGCGGAGGAGCCGAGGGCTACACCGACTACGAGCCCCTCTCGGCGTAGTCGCGACTCACGCGGAAGGCCCGCTCCCTCGAGGGGGAGCGGGCCTTCCGCGTACCGGGGGGATCAGCTCTCGCTGCCCCGGCTCTTCAGCTCGGACTCGATGCGGGCGTCCTGCTCGGGCGAGAGCTCGTGGTCCTCGTCCTCCGGGTCGGCCGTCTCGCCGACGCGGCCCTCGCCGAGGGCGTGGATCGAGGTGATCTCGTCCTCGAGCGCGGCGTCGCGGTCGTGCTCGCTCACGAGCCGGTCTCGATCTCCCCGGCGGAGACGGCCTCGGCGTACTTGCGGAGGTCCGGGCCGGGCTCGAAGTCGATGAAGCGGTCCTTGAGGCGCGCGTTCAGCTCCGCGAACACGTCCTCCCAGGGCTCGCCCTTCTTGCTCGTCGCGAGGTCGAGCACCGCCTCGCGGAGGACCCTGGCCGAGTCCTCGAGGATCTTGTCGCGGGCTTCGTCGTTCCAGCGGATGTCCTGTGCGTCCATGCTCCGACCGTAGGCGCGGGGCCGGGGCGCCCCAAGGACTTGCGGGCGGGGGGCGGGAGGCGTAGGAGCCCCCGCCGCTCCGCGCTCAGGAGAGCGCCGGCAGCACCTCGCGCTCGAACAGCTCGATGCCGGACCGGTCGTAGGCGGCGTCCGGGAAGTAGAGGATGCCGTAGTCCATCCCGCGCGACTGCATGCCGGCGAGCCGGTCGACGATCTGCGAGGGAGTGCCGACCGCGAGCGCGTCGGGGCTGCGGTACTCGGCGACGAAGGACGCCGCTCCCTCCGCGCCGAGGTACGGGACCACGCGCTCCTCGAGACGCTGCAGCGCCGCCTCGACCTCCGCCTCCGTCTCGCCGATCACGACGTTGTAGTTCGAGCTCCGGGTGATCGCCGAGAAGTCGGTGCCCAGGCGCTCGCAGTGCCCGCGGAGGACCGAGCTCTTGTGGTCGAACGCCTCCGGGGTCCCGGCGAAGTTCGTGTACTGCGCGTACTGGGCCGCGATCCGCAGCGTGACCTTCTCGCCGCCGCCGGCGACCCACAGCGGGATGCCGCCCTCCTGCAGGGGCAGCGGCCGGTTCTGCGCGCCGTCCACCTGGTAGTAGCGGCCGTCGAGAGTCGCGGACCCGGTCGTCCAGGCCTGCTGCAGGATCTGCACTCCCTCGTCGAGCCGGCCCAGCCGCTCGGCGATCGGCGGGAAGCCGCAGCCGTACGCGCGCCACTCGTGCTCGTACCAGCCGCCGCCGATGCCCATCTCGACCCGCCCGCCCGAGACGATGTCGACGGTCGTCGCGACCTTGGCGAGGTAGGCGGGGTTCCGGTAGCCCATGCAGGTGCACATCTGGCCCAGCCGCACGCGCGACGTGGTGGCGCCGAACGCGCTCATCAGCGACCACGCCTCGTGCGTCGCCTCCTCCGTCACCTGCGGGACGGTGTGGAAGTGGTCGTAGACCCAGATCGACTCCCAGGCGCCGTCGTCGGCGTGCCGGGCGAGGTCGCTCATGGTGCGCCACTGGTCGGCGGCCGGGACGCCGACGAGGTCGTGGCGCCAGCCCTGGGGGATGAAGAGTCCGAATCGCATGCCGCCGACCCTAGGGCGGCCCGGCCACCGAGGTCGAGGGGGTCGCGGTGCTCGCGTACGCTTCCGACCGATGCTGACCTTCACAGAGGATCTCGGACTCCCCGTCCTCGCGCTGATGATCCTCGCCGCCTTCGCGGCCGGCTGGATCGACGCGGTCGTGGGCGGCGGCGGACTCCTCCAGCTCCCCGCCCTGCTCCTCGTGCCGGGGATCTCGCCCGTGCAGGCGCTCGCCACGAACAAGCTGGCCTCGATCTTCGGCACGACCACCAGCGCGATCACCTACTACCGGCGCGCGAAGCCCGATCTGCGCACCGCACTGCCGATGGCGGCGGTCGCCCTCGCGGGCAGCTACGGAGGCGCGACGCTCGCCGGCCTCCTCCCGGCCGCGGTGTTCAAGCCGATCATCGTCGTCGCGCTGATCGTGGTCGCCGTCGTGACGATCGCCCGCCCGGCACTGGGCAGCGTCACGGTGCTCAAGCACGCGGGCCGGCGCCACCTCGTCACCGCGGCCGTGCTGGGACTCCTGATCGGCTTCTACGACGGCCTGATCGGACCGGGCACCGGCACCTTCCTGATCATCGCCCTGATCACCGCGCTGGGCTACGACTTCCTGCTCGCCAGCGCCAAGGCGAAGATCGTCAACGTCGCGACCAACCTCGGCGCCCTGCTCTACTTCGTGCCGGGCGGGCACGTGATCTGGCTGCTGGGCCTCCTGATGGGCGCCGCCAACGTGGCGGGCGCGTACCTCGGCTCGCGGATGGCCGTCGCTCGTGGCAGCCGCTTCATCCGGGTCGCGTTCCTCGTCGTGGTCGGCGCCCTCATCCTCAAGGTCGGCTCCGACGTCTGGACCGAGAACCTGGCGCCGCTGCTGCGCTAGCGCGGGCTGCGGGACCGAGCCGCGGAACGAGGACGGGACCCCCGCCGCAGCAGAAGGTCCCGTCCTCGTTCCGATCGCTCGGCGCTCCGCTCCGCCGACCTCAGCCGAAGGGGATCGAGCCGACCAGCACGCCGACGGCGAGCATGACCAGCGAGACGACGACCGCTCGCCACAGCACCTTGCGGTGGTGGTCGCCGAGGTTCACCGCGGCGAGGGAGACGAGCAGGAGGATCGCCGGGACCAGCGGGCTCTGGAGGTGCACCGGCTGCCCGGTGATGGAGGCGCGCGCCATCTCGACCGGCGAGATGCCGTAGTTCGCCGCGCTCTCGGAGAGCACGGGGAGGATGCCGTAGTAGAACGCGTCGTTCGACATGAAGAAGGTCATCGGGATGCTGAGCACGCCGGTGATCACGGCGAGGAACGGTCCGAGCGCCGGCGGGATCACCGCGACGACCCACTCCGCCATGGCGTCGACCATGCCGGTGCCGTTGAGGACGCCGATCAGCACGCCGGCCGCCAGCACCATCGACACGACGCCCACGATGCTCGGCGCGTGCTTGACGATCTCGGCCGCCTGGTCCTTCATCTTCGGGAAGTTGATCAGGAGGGCGACCGCGGAGCCGACCATGAACACGTAGGGCAGCGGCAGGATGTCGGCGACCAGCAGCGTCATCACCGCGAGGGTCAGGACCAGGTTCACCCAGATCAGCTTCGGGCGCAGCGTCTCGCGCTCGGGGTCGAGCATCGTGTCGGCCATCGCGGTGTCGGCGTCGTCGGCCTGCACGCGGGCGGCGACCGCCACCTGGGCTCCGCGCAGGGCCTGAGGGCCGCGGAGGAAGGAGAAGCGCTCCCGGGCGACGGTGCGGATGCCCCCGGTCAGCGCCGCGAGGCCGCCGGTGCGGGCGCCGCCCGAGCGGGAGGAGGAGCCGCGGCCGGCGCCGACGAGCTCCTGCTCGAGCATCGGCTCGGCCAGCGCGAGCGAGCCGAGGCGGCGGCGCTCGCCGAGCCCGAGGAACCAGGCGAAGACGAGCGTGACGACCAGGCCCACCGCGAGCGAGGGGAGCATCGGCACGAAGATCTCGCTCGGCGAGACCTGGAGGGCCGCGGCGGCGCGCACCGTCGGTCCGCCCCAGGGGACGATGTTGAGCGTGCCGTTGGCCAGGCCCGCGACGCAGGTCAGCACGACCGGGTTCATCCCCAGGCGCAGGTAGATCGGGAGCATCGCGGCGGTGGTGACGATGAAGGTGGTCGAGCCGTCGCCGTCGAGCGAGACCGCGCCGGCGAGCAGCGCCGTGCCGAGCACGACCTTCGCCGGGTCGTCGCCGAGCGCGCGGACGATGAAGCGGATCAGCGGGTCGAAGAGCCCGACGTCGATCATGATCCCGAAGTACATGATCGCGAACATCAGCAGCGCGGCCGTGGGCGCGAGGCTGCCGATCGCCTCGAGGACCATGTCGCCGATGCCGAGGCCGGCGCCCGCGAAGAGGCCGAAGATCGTCGGCACGACGATCAGGGCGACCATCGGCGTCAGCCGCTTGGTCATGATCAGGGCCATGAAGGCCAGGATCATGGTGAAACCGAGTACTACCAACACAGCTGACTCCTTCGTCCAGTGCCTCCGCCCGCGCTCGGCGGGAGAGCCTGCCGGGAGATGCTGGAAACCCTAGGCAGCTCCGCGTCCGGCGCCGGGGTATCGCTCATTACGGCGACATCTGCGCATAGTGTGGCTTCTGCGCATTCTGCGCACGACGACGGCGAGGAGGCCCCGATGCGCTTCGCGACCCATGTCCTGGTCCTGCAGCTCGCCACGGTGTCGGCCGCCGTGCTGGTCTGCGCCGGCCTCGTCACCGCGCTCAGCGTCCAGCAGCTGCGCGGCGAGGCGGAGGGGACGGCGCTCGCCATCGCCCGCACCGTCGCCGAGGACCCCGACGTGCAGGACGCGGTCGCCGCGTCCTCCGCGGTGCCCGGCGCGCCCGCCGCCTCGGAGCTGCGCGGCGGACCGCTCGAGGACGTCGCTGCCGCCGTCGAGCAGCGCACCGGCGCGCTCTTCGTCGTGATCACCGACGACCAGGGCATCCGCCTCGCGCACCCCGACGAGGACCGCCTCGGCGAGCGGGTCTCGACGAGCCCCGACGAGGCGCTCGCCGGGCGCGAGAGCGTCTCGTGGGGCACCGGCACGCTGGGCGAGTCGGCACGGGCCAAGGTCCCGGTCTTCGCCGCGGGGGAGCAGCGGGTCGTCGGCGAGGTCAGCATCGGCTTCGCGCGCTCCAGCGTCTTCACCGACCTGCCGACCGCGCTGCTCGGCGTCCTCGCCGCGGCGCTCGCCGGGCTGGTGCTCGCCGCCGTCGCCTCCGTCTTCATCCGCCGCCGCCTGCTGCGCCTGACGCTCGGCCTCGCTCCGGAGGAGCTCACCTCGCTCGTGCAGGACCAGGCCGCCGTGCTCGACGGGGTCGACGAGGGCGTGCTCGCGCTCGACCGCGACGGGCGCGTCGGCGTCTGCAATGCGCGGGCCGCCGCGATCCTCGGCTCCGACGACCCGACCGGGCGGGCGCTGCACGGGCGGCCGCTCGCGGAGCTCGACCTCCCCGTACCGCTGGCCGACGCGATCGGCGCCGCGCTGCACTCCGTCGAACCGCCCCGCCCCGGAGGCGAGGAGGGCTTCGTCGTCCGTTCCCGCATCGTCTACGTCGACATCCGCCGGGTGACCCGCGGCGACCGCGACCTGGGCGTGGTGGTGGTGCTGCGCGACCGCACCGACCTCGCCGCGCTGAGCCGGCGCCTCGACGCGGTCGGCGCGATGACCAACGCGCTCCGGGTGCAGCGGCACGAGTTCGCCAACCGCCTGCACGTGGTCGCGGGTCTGCTGGATGCGGGGCGGACCGCGTCGGCGCGCGACTACCTCGACGAGGTGCTGACCCGCGGCCCGCTCAAGTACCCGGTGCAGCACGCCGACCGGCTGCAGGAGCCGTACCTCCAGGCGCTCGTCGGGGCGAAGGGGATCGAGGCGGCCGAGCGCGGCGTGCTGCTGACGCTCGGCGAGGAGACGCTGGTGCGCGGCACCGTCGTCGAGCCGGAGGACGTCGCGACGGTGGTCGGGAACCTGGTGGACAACGCGGTGCGCGCGGCGGTCGAGGGGCGGCGGGACGTGCGCTTCGTCGAGGTCGAGCTGCTCGACGACGGCGACGCGCTCTTCGTGACGGTCGCCGACTCCGGCGACGGAGTGCTCGATCCGGACTCGCTGTTCGACCGGGCCGGCGCGGGCGACCCCGTCGAGGACGACGGTCGCGTGCACGGTCGGGGCTTCGGCCTGCCGCTGTGCCGTGAGGTGGCCGCCCGCCGCGGCGGCGAGGTCTGGCTGGCGGACGCCGGCGGAGCGGAGTCGGGGGCCGTGCTGTGCGCGCGCCTCCCCGGAGCGGTGCTGCCGCCGGAGCAGGACGGGGACGGGTCATGAGCGCGGACACGGCGCGGGAGCGCACGGTGCTGGTGGTGGACGACGACTTCCGGGTCGCGCAGCTGCACGCGGACCTGGTCGAGGCGCGGCAGGGGCTGACGGCCCTTCCTCCGGTGCACACGGCGCGCGCGGCGCGGGCGGCCGTCGCCGAGCACGCGCCCGATCTGCTGCTGCTCGACGTGCACCTGCCGGATCAGAGCGGGATCGCGCTGCTCCGCGAGCTCGACACCGACGCGTTCGTCGTGAGCGCCGCCTCCGACGGGGCGACGGTGCGGCGCGCCCTGCACGCGGGAGCGCTCGGGTACCTCATCAAGCCGTTCGAGGCGCGCCTGCTCGGCGAGCGCCTCGACGCGTACGTGCGGTTCCGGAACGTGCTGCGGGAGGACCGCGCGGCCGATCAGGAGGCGGTGGAGCGGGCGCTGCGCATCCTGCACTCGGGCGACGCGACCGCCGCGCAGCCCTCGCGCTCGGCCACCGAGCAGCTGGTCCTGGCGCGCCTGGCCGAGTCGGGCGCCGAGCTGTCGGCCCTCGAGGTGGCCGAGCGCGCCGGTATCTCGCGTGCCACCGCCCAGCGCTACCTCTCGGGTCTCGCGGGCCGCGGCCTCGTCGAGATGACCCTCAGCTACGGCACCACCGGCCGCCCGGAGCACCGCTACCGCGCCCGCTGACCCTCCGCGAGCGGAGTCCGCGCTCGAACCGGCGGGACGTTCTCGGCGGTCAAGACCCGCTCTCGGGGACCTGAGCGCCTAGGGGAGCTGACTGCGGAGCACCGGCGTGCGGTGCTCGGTCGAGCCGAACGGGGGATCCGCGTGTCAGCGGATCCTCCTAGGCGGTCGGGACCCGCTCTCGGGAACCCGACCGCCCGTGGGAGCCGACTGCGGTGCGCCGCCCTGCGGCGCACGAGACGGCCCGTCGAACGAGCGATCCGCGTGTCAGCGGATCGTTCTAGGCGGTCGGGACCCGCTCTCGGGAAACCGACCGCCTAGGAGAGCCGACTGCGGTGCGCCGCTTCGCGGCGCACGAGACGACTCAGTGCGTCGCGTCGACGTCCGCGCCCGCGGCCACGCGGCGGCGCTCGGCGGCCTCGGCGGCCATGCGGCGGCCCTTGGGGCTGACGAGGGAGGCGATCACCGTGATCACGAGGACGCCGATGATGACCGAGAGCGACAGTCCGGTGCCGATCTCGAAGACCTCCACGTGCTCGCCGTTGTTGATGAACGGCAGGTTGTTCTCGTGGAGCGCGTGCAGGATCAGCTTCACGCCGATGAAGGCGAGGATCGCGGCGAGGCCGATGCTGAGGTAGACGAGGCGGTCGAGCAGGCCGTCGATGAGGAAGTACAGCTGGCGCAGGCCCAGCAGCGAGAACGCGGTCGCCGTGAAGACGAGGTACACGTCGCTGGTGAGGCCGAAGATCGCCGGCACGCTGTCGAGGGCGAACAGGATGTCCGTTCCGCCGATCGCCGCCATGACGAGGATCATCGGCGTGAGGACCTTCTTGCCGTCGATGTGCGTGTAGAACTTGTCGCCGTCGTACTGGTCGCTCGTCTTGAAGATCCGCTTGGCCAGGCGCACCATCACGTTGTCGCTGGAGTGGTCGTCTCCCGGCTTGACCAGGTTGAACGCGGTCAGCAGCAGGATCAGGCCGAAGATGTAGAAGACCCAGGCGAACGAGTTGATCAGTGCGGCGCCGAGGAAGATGAAGCCGGTGCGGGCGATCAGTGCGAAGACGATTCCGAAGAGGAGCACCTTCTGCTGGTCGGCGCGGGGCACCTTGAAGCTCGCCATGATGATGAGGAAGACGAACAGGTTGTCGACCGAGAGGGCCTTCTCGGTGATGTACCCCGCGAAGTACTCCGATCCGGGCGTCGCTCCGCCGAAGACGAGGACGCCGAGCCCGAAGAGCACGGCGATGCCGACGTAGAGCGCCGACCAGATCGACGACTCCTTCAGCGTGGGCTCGTGGGCCTTCCGGACGTGGAAGAAGAAGTCGAAGAGCAGGAGCAGGACGATGAAGGCGATCGTCAGGGTCCAGATCAGGGGCGATACGGTCATGAAGGGGCTGGCCTCGCTCGTGAAGGGGGGTCGGGGGACGGTCGCGGGGGTCGCTCGTCAAGGGAAAAGGTAGCGAGGCACCGTGGCGAGCAGGGCGCCCGCCGCTGGATCGTGAGTATCTTCTCAGTTCTCAGCGCGTCCCTCGCGCCCAGCGGCCGGAGCGCCACACTGGTCACCATGACCGGCGCCGCTGTCGACAGGACCTTCCAGGACGCCTCCGGCGTCGTCATCCACTACCGCTGGTGGCCGCACCCCTCGCCCCGCGCGATCGTGCAGCTGGCCCACGGGGTCGGCGAGCACTCGGGGCGCTACGTCGAGCTGGCGGAGGCGCTGGTCGCCGCCGGGTACGCGGTCGCGGCGGACGACCACCGCGGGCACGGCCGGACCGGCCTCGAGCAGCACGGCGGCGACTCCTCCCGGCTCGGACTGCTGGGGCCGGGCGGCCTGCGCGCGACCGAGGCGGCGATCCTCCGGCTGACGGAGCTGCTCGCGGAGGAGAGCCCCGGCGTGCCGATCGTGCTGCTCGGCCACTCCTGGGGGTCGCTCATGGCGCAGCGGATCGTCGACCACCACTCCGGCGCCTATGCCGCGCTCGTGCTGAGCGGCACGGCCTACCGCCTCCCCGGGCACATGAACGCGGGCGACCTGGCGAAGCGGCACCGCGTCGCCGGCGGCCTCGGCCTCGAGTGGCTCTCCCGCGACCCGGAGGTCTGGCAGCGGTTCCACGACGACCCCCTCACCTTCACCACGCCGCTCGCGAAGCGGATCGGGCTGGTCGAGACCCTGCGGCTGGTCGGCCGCCCGAAGCGCGGGCCCGAGCATCCGCTGCCCCTGCTGCTGGTCGTGGGCGCCGACGACACCCTCGGCGGCGAGCGGTCGGTGCGCGCGCTCGCCCAGGCCTACCGGCGGCGGGCCGGGTACACGGACGTCTCGGTGCGGGTGTACCCGGAGGCGCGGCACGAGCTGTTCCAGGAGCTCAACCGGGCCGAGGTCACGGCCGATCTCGTGGAGTGGCTGGGCGAGCGCTTCCCCGCCCCGGCTCGCGCCTAGGCTGGCGTCATGCATGGCGAGTACAAGGTCCCCGGCGGAAAGCTCGTGGTCGTCGACCTCGACGTGGTCGACGGGAGGTTCGCCGGGTTCCGCCTGGCGGGCGACTTCTTCCTCGAGCCCGACACGGCCCTCGACGACATCGATCGCGCGGTCGTGGGCCTCCCGGCCGAGACGGACGCGAAGTCCATCGCCGCCGCCATCCGGCAGGCGCTCCCGGCCGACGCGGTCCTGCTCGGCTTCACGCCCGAGGCCGTCGCGGTCGCGATCCGCCGCTCGCTGCAGAAGGCGACCAGCTGGCGCGACTACGACTGGCGCATCGTGCACGACCGGGCCGTCCCTCCCGCGACCCACCTGGCGCTCGACGAGGTGCTGACCGCCGCGGTCGGCGAGGGCCGCCGGGAGCCGACGCTGCGGATCTGGGAGTGGGACCAGCCCGCCGTCGTCATCGGCAGCTTCCAGTCGCTCCGCAACGAGGTCGACCTCGACAACGCGGCGAAGTACGGCGTCGACGTGGTCCGCCGCATCTCGGGCGGCGGCGCGATGTTCATGGAGGCGGGCAGCGTCGTCACGTACTCGCTCTACGTCCCCGGCGACCTCGTCCAGGGGCTGACCTTCGCCGACTCCTACGCCTTCCTCGACGAGTGGGCCGTCAGCGCGCTGCAGTCGCTCGGGATCGACGCGGTCTACCAGCCGCTCAACGACATCACCTCGCCCTCGGGCAAGATCGGCGGTGCCGCGCAGAAGCGCCTGGGCTCCGGCGCCGTCCTCCACCACGTGACCATGAGCTACGACATCGACGCCGAGAAGATGGTGCAGGTGCTGCGGATCGGCCGCGAGAAGCTCTCGGACAAGGGCATCGCCTCCGCCGTGAAGCGCGTCGACCCGCTGCGCAGCCAGACCGGGCTCAGCCGCGCCGAGATCATCGAGCGCATGAAGGCGACCTTCGTGCAGCTGCACGGCGGCGAGGCGGGGACGCTGACCGAGGAGGAGTACGCGGCGGCGGAGGAGCTGGTGCGGACGAAGTACTCGACTCCGGAGTGGCTGCGGCGCGTCCCCTGACCGGCGGGCCCGGGGCGGCGGTCGTCGGCGTGTGGCCCCGGAGCGGAACGCGGCGGACCGGTCCGGCGGGCGCCCCTCAGCTCGCGAGGAGCTCCTGGTAGTCCGGGTGCTCGGCGATGAACTCGGCGACGAACGGGCAGGCCGGGACGATGCGCCCGCCGAAGCGCTCGTGCGCGTCGTCGAGGGCCGCCTCGACGAGGGTCTCGCCGAGGCCCTCGTGGCGGTGCTCGGGCGCGATCTCGGTGTGGAGGAAGACCACGTCGCGGCCGCGGACGGCGTAGTCCGCGACTCCGACGGTCTCGCCGTCGAGCCAGAGCGTGTAGCGGGACGAGTCCTCGTCGTGGCGCACCTCGGAGATCATCGCGCCACTCTACGCCGGAGCCTCCCGGCACCCGTCGAGCGCGGGCGCGAGGCGCGGAGCGTGTCGCCGGGCTCGCGCGCACTGGCACAATTGCCGGGTGCCCAGGACGATCCAGATCGCGGACGGCGTCCCGGAGTCGCGGAGCGCGGTGTTCCACGCCGACAATCTCGAGGTCCTGCCGCAGCTGGCCGACGGGGCCTTCACCGTCGTCTACCTCGACCCGCCGTTCAACACGGGCCGGGCGCAGGTGCGGACCTCGACCACCTCGGTGCGCTCCACCACCGGCACGATCGCCGGCTTCAAGGGGCGCAGCTACGAGCGGATCCGCGGCGACCTGCTCCGCTACGACGACCGCTTCGACGACTACTGGTCGTTCCTCGAGCCGCGGCTGGCCGAGGCGTGGCGGCTGCTCGCCGACGACGGCACCCTCTACCTCCACCTCGACTACCGCGAGGCGCACTACGCGAAGGTGCTGCTCGACGCGCTCTTCGGCCGCGAGTGCTTCCTCAACGAGATCATCTGGGCGTACGACTACGGAGCGAAGGCCACGCGCCGCTGGCCGACCAAGCACGACACGATCCTCGTCTACGTGAAGGACCCGCGCGGCTACCACTTCGACTCCGCCGCCGTGGATCGCGAGCCGTACATGGCCCCGGGCCTGGTGACCCCCGAGAAGGCCGAGCGCGGCAAGCGGCCGACCGACGTGTGGTGGCACACGATCGTCTCGCCGACAGGCCGCGAGAAGACCGGGTACCCGACGCAGAAGCCGGAGGGGATCCTCCGCCGCATCGTCCAGGCGTCCAGCCGCGAGGGCGACGCCGTCCTCGACTTCTTCGCCGGCTCCGGCACGACCGGCGCCGTCGCGCACGCTCTCGGCCGCCGCTTCGTCCTCGTCGACGAGCACGCCGACGCGGTCGCCGTCATGCGCCGCCGCTTCGCCGCCCTCGACCCGGCGCCGCTCTTCCTCTGACGCGCGCGCTCGCGACTCCTCAGACGTCGCCGTCCTCGCTCCCCACCCCCGCGACTCCTGCGTACCGGCCGGCTCCCACTGTCCAGGAGTCGTCGCAGTCGAGTTCGGTCGCTCCCACTGTCCAGAAGGTGTCGCACTCGACATCGATCGCTCCGACTGTCCAGGAGTTGTCGCACTCGACGCCGACTGCGACAACTCCTGGACAGTCGTGGTGGGAGGCACGCCTCCCCAGATACGGGATCAGGGGTTCGTCCACAGAATGCGGATCGCGGGAGTCGGACGAGGATCACGGACCGCCAGAATCGCGGCATGTCCAGGACCGACCTCGGAGCCTTCACCCGGCGAGCGGCACTCCGCGCCGGGATGACGGACGCCCGGCTGCGCACTCCCGCCCTGGCCAGCCCCTTCCACGGAGTGCGCACCCGGGTGGCGCCCGTCACGCACCTGGAACGAGCCGCCGCCTACCTGCCGCGGCTGCAGCCCTGGCAGCTCTTCTCCCACCTGACCGCGGCCGAAGCCTGGGGAGTGCCGCTCCCGGCGCGACCCGGCGAGGACGATCCGATCCACGTGGCGGCGACGACGCCGCACCGGCCCCCCGGGACCCGGGGTGTGATCGGCCACACCCTCACGGAGACGGACAGGGTCGAGCGGCACGGCCTGCCGGTGACAGGAGCGGTGTCGACGTGGATCGCGCTCGCGCCACTGCTGTCCGCCCGCGATCTCCTCGCGGCGACGGACCACCTCCTGTTCGAGCCGCGCTACCCGCGCCGGGACGATCCGCGTCCCCATGTCCGGCTTCACGAGCTGCAGGACCGCCTGGCCTCCCATCGGGGCCGGGGCCGACGCGGCCTGGCTGAGGCTCTGCGGCTGGCATCGACCGGAGCCGCCTCGCGGAGGGAGACCTGGCTCCGCGCTCTCGTCGAGGAGGCGGGACTGCCCGCGCCCGACGTGAACGCCGAGATCAGGATCGGCGGCCGACTGCTCGCGGTCGGTGATCTGGTCTTCGAACGGTGGAAGGTGGTGGCGGAGTACGACGGCGGCCAGCACCGGACGGACGACGCGCAGTTCTCACGCGATCGTGAACGGCTCCTGGCCCTGCACCTCGCGGGCTGGATCGTCGTGGTCGTCCGCGCGGAGGGTCTGACCCGGGGCAGGGCGCGCACGATCGCCGAGCTCCGTGCCGCTCTCGTGGCCCACGGCTGGCGACCGTGATGCACCCCGTCGACGGATCGACCCGCTCGTCCATCCCCGCCCCGCCGCCCGCGTCCGCCTCACCGTCCGGATCCGTTCGCCCGTCCGCATCCGATCGAGCACGCGGAGTTCTCCGACTGTCCAGGAGTCGTCGCACTCGGCGTCGACTGCGACGACTACTGCGTACTCGCGGGCCGGGGTCAGCTGCTGGCGCGGACGACCAGCGACGTCGGCATCAGCGTGCGGTGCTCCACGGGGAGCCCCTCGATGCGGGCGGTCAGCAGCTCCACCATGCGGGCGCCGAGCTCGTCGGGGAGCTGGCGCACCGTGGTCAGCGCGGGGACGGCGTTCCGCGCGAAGAGATCGTCGTCGAAGCCCACGACGGACACGTCCTCGGGGATCCTGCGGCCGGCCTCGCGAAGGGCGGCGTAGGCGCCGACCGCCATCTGGTCGTTCGCGGCGAAGACGCCGTCCAGGTCGGGGTCGCGGGCGAGGAGGCGGCGCATCGCCTCGGTGCCGCTGGCCGGCGAGAAGTCCCCCCACTCGACGAGGTCGTCGGCGAGGCCGGCGTCGGTGAGGGCGCCGCGCCAGCCGATCAGGCGGTCGACGCCCGGCGGCATGTCGGCGGGGCCCGCGATGGTGGCGATCCGGCGCCGGCCGCGCTCGATCAGGTGCGCGGTGGCGACGGCCGCCCCTTCCGTGTTGTCCACGTCGACGAAGTAGGAGCCGCGCTCGTCGGGCGAGAGCGGTCGGCCGCCGAAGACGATCGGCAGCGTGCCCGAGAGCGCCGCGTAGGAGTGGTCGCCCGAGTGGTGCGAGACCACGAGCGCGCCGTCGACGTTGCCGCCGAGCAGGTACCGCCGCGTCTTCTCGCCGTCCGTCTCGGACGCGATCAGCATCGAGAGCGTGTAGTCCGTGTCGGCCAGGCGCATCGCGGCGCCCTGCACGATCGAGGCGAAGAACGGGTCCGCGAAGACGCGCGCGGTCGACTCCGGCACGATCAGCGCGATCGACTGCGTGCGCCGCGAGGCGAGCATCCGCGCCGCGTGATTGGGTACGTAGTCGAGCTCGCCGATCGCCTTCTCGACGGCGGCCACGATCTCGGCCGCCACCTGCGGGGCGCCGTTGACCACCCGCGAGACCGTCGCGCGCGAGACTCCGGCCCGCGCCGCGACCATCTCGAGGGTGGGGGAGCGGCCCCCGCCGCGGACACCCGTCGGCTCGCTCACGGGTCAGTCCAGGATCGCCGCGGCGCTGCCGCCGAGCAGTCGGGAGTAGACCAGGCCCGAGTCCTTCACGATCCGCTCCTGCGTGCCGTAGTCGACGCGCACGACGCCGAAGCGCTTCTCGTAGCCCCAGGCCCACTCGTAGTTGTCGAGGAGGGACCACACGAAGTAGCCGCGGACGTCGGCGCCCTGGTCGATCGCGTCGGCGACCTTCTCGACGTGGTCGAGCACGTACTGCGTGCGATCCGGGTCGTGCACGCGGCCGTCCTCGACGACGTCGTCGTAGGCGGCGCCGTTCTCGGTCACGTAGAGCGGAGGGAGGTTCTCGTACTCCAGGCCCAGGCGGGTCAGCAGGTAGCGCAGCCCGTCGGGGTTCACCTCCCAGTCCATCGCGGTGCGCGGCAGCCCGCGCGACGGGAAGGTGATGAACTCGGAGCCGACCCAGGGGGAGCCGACCTCGCGGTCGGTCGCCTGGGCGAAGTCGTCGGCTCCGGCCGGCAGCGGATGCGCCGAGACGTTGTCGTCGTGGTAGTGGTTCACGCCGAGGAAGTCGAGCGGGAGCGAGATGAGATCGAGGTCGCCGTCGACGATCAGCTCGTCGAGTCCGAGCCCGGCGACGTCCTCGAGCAGGTCCTCGGGGTACTCGCCGCGCAGCAGCGGGTCGAGGAAGATCCGGTTCTGGAGGGCGTCGAAGCGGCGTGCGGCGTCGAGGTCGGCCTCGTCCTCGGGGTCGTCGGGGACGGCGTTCGAGAGGTTGAGCGTGATGCCCAGGTTCTGCGCTCCGAGCTGCCGGAGCGTCGAGACGGCCAGCCCGTGGGCGAGGTGCGTGTGGTGCACGGCGGCGAGGGCCTTCTGCTGCGAGATCACGCCGGGGGCGTGCACGCCCGCCCCGTAGGAGAGCAGGGTCGAGCAGAACGGCTCGTTGAACGTCGTCCAGTGCTGCACCCGGTCGCCGAGGCTCTCGTAGACGGCCTCGGCGTAGTCCCGGAATCGCTCGGCGGTGTCGCGGTTCGCCCAGCCGCCGGTCTCCTCGACGGCCTGCGGGAGGTCCCAGTGGTAGAGGGTGAGCCACGGCAGCACGCCGGCGCCGAGCAGCTCGTCGACCAGGCGGGAGTAGAAGTCGAGGCCCTCGGGGTTCACGGAGCGGTCGCCCGGCTTGACGCGCGCCCAGCTGACCGAGAAGCGGTAGGAGCCGAGCCCCAGCTCCTTCATCAGCCGCACGTCCGCGGGCATCCGGTGGTAGTGGTCCACCGCGACCTCGGGGGTGTCGCCCTTCGCGACCGCTCCGGGGACGCGGGAGAAGGCGTCCCAGATGCTGTCCTCCTTGCCGCCCTCGTGGCCGGCGCCCTCGATCTGGGCGGCGGCGGTCGCGGATCCCCAGAGGAAGCCGGCGGGCCAGTCGCGGACGGCGAGCCGGTCGGCGCGGGCGATCTGCTCCGAGAGGCTCGGGGTCGCGGGGGAGGGGG
>NZ_PSTL01000015.1:0-79017 GCF_002930845.1 Rathayibacter sp. AY1A7
CCCGGTCTGATCCAGGTCCGCACGAACGCCGGCCTGAAACCCCGACACCGAGCAGAGGAAGGCGATCACGACACCCGACGCGAGCAGGCTCACGCCCTTAAGCACTTCCACCATGACCACCCCCGGTCGTGAAGCTACCGCAGAGTGTTCCACCCCGCGACCGCCTCGCCCCGTAGGAGGATCGATCAGCGGGACGCTTTCAGCGGACCGCTCGAAGAGGCTTGGCGTCGTCGTCGCGTGCTGGTGATGCCGCCAGGGTTGACCGCAGGTCTTCTCGTGCTCGTTGATAGCGGGTGCGTGCGGTGGACGCGGGGAAGCCGAGGAGTTGTCCGGCTTCGGTGATGGAGAAGCCGTCCCAGTGGATGAGGCGGACGAGCTCGGCCTGTTCTGGCGCGAGCCTGGCGATCGCGTCGCGCACGTCGACTCCTTCGTCGGCGGGGCGTCCTTCGGTGGGAGCGGTCGCGAGGACGCCGCGGAGCCGGCCGGAGAGGTCGGTTCGTCTGTTCGAAGTGCGGGTGCTGTTCGAGAGGACGTTCCGGGCGATGCCGAAGAGCCACATCCTCGACTCCTCCGCGGTGCGGGGGAGGGCGCCGACACGGCGCCATGCGGTGAGCATGACGTCCCCGAGCGCGTCGGCGGCGTCCTCGAGAGGGAGGCGGCGTTGCAGGTACTTGAGCAGGTCGGGCGAGGCGACGCGCAGAGCCTCACTGAGTCGCTCCGCCTCATCGGACTTCTGGCGGGTCACCAGGTCGCTCCGGGGCAGTGGGCCTCGCCGGCGATGCTGAGGTTCGCGGCGTCGACGGCGACGTCCTGCGCAGCAAGTTCGGCGTCGAGAGCGTTGCTGATGATGCGCCCGACGGCGGTCGAGTACTCCCGGTCGGCGTTGTAGAACTCGGTGCCGTAGCCGGCCGGCGTGCGGGATCCGTCAGCGTTGATGAAGGATCGGTCCTCGGTACGCAGCTGCGCGATGGTCGCCTCGAGCGCGCCGTCGCTGAGGAGGGCGTCGACGTCGGTCGTCTGGTAGAAGTTCTCGACCACGGCGACGGCCGCCGGATCGGTCCCTTGAACGTCTCCCATGCGCTCCTCACACTGGACGCCGCTGGGCAGCGAATAGGTGATCGAGGCGTCCGGCGTCTCCGCCCACGGCGACCACGCGCCCGTCGCCGCGGCGGCCGCGGTCGCCATGCCACCGAGCAGTACCAGCGACGCCACTCCGGCGACCGCAGGACGCGCCCAGCGGTGACGGTTGACGCGGGCCTCTGCCGCCGCGAGCTGCTGAAGCTCGGCCAGCTCGACAGCGACGTCGTTCGTCACTGTCGATGTGCGGGGGCTGGACTCATCCAGCAGGACGTCCAGGGGGTCTCGGTCAGGGGCGGCAGTCATGACGGGCTCCTTCGAAAGCGGGTTCATCCTGTACATGTCCACCCCACCCGCAAACGTCTGCCGCAGCATGAAACCGGCTCGCCGCCCTCGTCGCGGTGCCAGCGCCGACGCCGGACGTCAGGTCGCGAGGGAAGAAGCGAGTTCGGCAGGCGCTCCTGCGGAGCGGGGCTGCCACGACTCGAAGACGCCGTAGGCGATGATCCGCTCCGCGGTCGACAGCAGCGGATTGCAGCTCGTCATCGTGATCAGACGATCCGTCGGAACGACGTCGCTCGTCCAGGGGACCGGATCGATGACCTGCACTTCGGAGGGCTGCACGTATTCGAGGTTCCGGAACCGATAGGTGTACCAGCCGTCGGCGGTCTCGATGTAGATCGCGTCACCTAGTTGCAGCTCATCGATGAGGTGCATTCCTCCGCCGGCGGCGGAGCGGTGCGCCGCGATCGCGAAGTTCCCCATTTCGCCGGGCATCTGCGTTCCCGGGTAGTGGCCGATGCTGCCCACGTCGAGCACGTTCTCCGCGTCGACGCCCTCAGCGATCGTGCGCACCCACCCCTCGCCGTACCGGGGGATGTAGAGGTTGCCGAACGTGGTGTCCAGAGCTGCGACCGGCGCGATCACCGGGTCACCGGGGACGGCCGGCTCAGCGGTCGGCTCGGACGGCGCCTCCGCGGACGGCGCGTCATCGCCCCAGCTCTGGCGCAGCTCGGCCGCTTGATCTTCCTGCCGCCCTGCGATCACCGCATCGTTCCACCACAGCTGCCAGGCGAGGAACAGCAGAACGAGCACCCCTGCGGTCATCAGCAGCTCACCCAAGACGCCGAAGAAGGACAGGCGGCGACGAGCCGGACGACGTCGGCGCCGCGACACGTCCACGGATGACGAAGCAGTCATGCGCAGGAGTCTAGGTGTGCCGCTCTCACCCGCATCGCTGCTGGAGATCGTTCACCGAACGAGCGATCGCCCTAGTGAAGCTAGCTGCGCGGAGAGGCGTCGTTGTGCCAGTACGCGGCAATTGCCGAGGTTCGCCGCACTACCGCGTCCGCCGAGGCAGGCGCCGGCCACAGATACAGCGCGTACCGGTCAGGCGCCGGATGCGCTTCGTCGGCGACATCTTGTCGCCGGCCCTCTTCCATGCCGGAAGCGCACCACCGGGCCCGATAGGCGGACGCCGTGAGCTGGAACGACGCGGCGGAGTCCCCAGACCATCCGCTAAGCACCGCATCCGGTCCTTCGGGCTGGAAGCTCGCCTCGACGATCTCCTCCCACAAGCCGAGCTCAGGCGCTGTGTCCAACGTGCTGACTCGAACCTGTACGTACCCGGTGTGGATACCTGTCCGCATGAAGAGGGCGCCGGGCAAACTCGCTCCGCACAGCCCATTCTCTTGTCCGTCGAACGCATCACGAGGATCCTCAACCGACGCAGCGCCGGTTGTGAGTTGCAGCTGGGAGTAGTGCGTCCACACGGTTCCATCGAAGACGACTGGCATAACAGCCATCCTCCTCGACGTTCCCAGCGTCGCGTCCCATATGGGGATGGTTCAGCGGGCTGCTGAGCCGGCGGGTGCTGCTCTCTGCCGCGCTGTGCGTCGCGGCCGAGAGCAGGGCGACACCGACGGCTCCCCGCCGGTCTGGCGCGTGCGGCGTCAGCAAAATCCCCACTTCTCGACCGCACCGCCACAGTGGAGCCACCTGCGCACTGCCCGAGCGTCATCCGAGCTGGATGCTGCTGCGCAGTTCACCGCCACTCCGCGTCTCGAGCGTTCACCGGTCAGGTCCGGGCGATGCTCCTGGGGAGTGATGCCGTGTCAGCTGGTGGGGGAGACGTCCGGTGCGACGGTTTCCGGGAAGTCTGCCGGGGTGTGCGCCGTCTCGTGCGTGAGGGTGTCGACTGACCAGGTGCCCGCGTGTAGGCGCAGCGTCGCCTCCTGCGGGAACGAGTAGGCGTACTCCGGAGCCGCTTCGCCGGTCTCGTACGGGCTCCGCTGAAGGGTCGTGCTCTCGGTGAACGTCACCGTGGCCGAGTCGCCCGTGATCTGCACCGAGTCCAGCGACACGTCGGTCTCGAACGCCGTGAAGGACTCCCCGAGCTCGAGGTAGCGGTCTCGCTGAACGCGCAGCCGGGCGTCATCCTCCATGATCACCGCAAGCCGCCCCGGCGTCGAGGTCGATTCCGGGACGCCGAGGCCGGTGAGCTGCGGCGATCCTTCGACCAGGCTCTGAGCGTTCCGGTGCTCGAGGTCTGAGATCAGTGCCGTCGAGATAGCCTGGTTCTGCGACGACGAGGATGCGAGGCCGGCGATCACCGCTGCGCCGGCTCCCGCGACGCACACAGCGCTCAGGGCTAGGACAAGCACTCTGGCAGGGCGCACAGCTCTCTCCTCACGGGAAGCCGATGACCGGCTGCTGCGAGCCTATACACCACGGTGTGACTACCCGAGGAGGGACAGCGTCGTCGCCCCGATGAACGGGCTATGACGACGTCGGTTCGGAGGGCGTACGGTGACGGGCGTGGACGACTCCAGCGACCGAGCGAACCGGTGGGCGGTCGGCCTCGGTGTCGTCGTGCTCCTACCTGCCGCTTTGTGGACGATGGTGAGCAGCGTCCTAATGGGCTTCGCGACGGACTCGTGCGCAAGCGCGAGGCCCTGCGACCGCGGACTGGCTGATGCGGGCATGGCGGTCGGCTTCTTCGGCGCCCTCGGCGTCTCCGTGGCTGTGATCGCGGCGTTCCTCTTCAAAGTCGGGCCGCGCGGGGTCAGCGCGTGGATCCCGTGGACGGGCGTCGGGCTCATCGTCCTCACTGGCATGGCTGCCCAGCTCCTGGTTCACGCTGCCACCTGAGCATTGTCGCGGCCTTGAATGTGCACGCTGCGGTCCCTGCCTGCCCTAGCGTTGCCTCATGGTCGCGTCTCGGCCTGAAATGCGCAGCGCCGTTCCGAAAGGGGAGTGTCTGTCGCGGGTCATCAAGAAGCCCACCGGCTCTTAGGCTGACCCGATGAGTTCCCCGGCACCGACCCGCCCGTTCGTGGGCGCTGCTCGCGTCGCCGTCGGTGCAGCGGCGATCGCGGTGATCCTCCACACCTACGCCTTGAGCATCGCGGCCGGCGATCCGAATCCGTTCGACTACTTCGGCTACTTCACGAACCAGACCAGCCTCCTCGCGAGCGCGGTGCTCATCGTCGCCGGATCGGTCGCGCTCGCCCGCCGTCCGACGCCGGTGTGGCTGAGCTACGTCCGCGGCGCGGCGACGGCCTACTCGATCGTCGTCGCCGTGATCTACAACACCCTCGTTCCCGGTACCGGAACGGCTCCGCCCTGGGTCAGCGCCGTCCTGCACGTGGTGCTCCCCGCGCTCGTCCTCCTCGACTGGATCGTCCTCGCCGACCGCGGACCGCTCTCCTGGCGCCGGCTGTGGGTGGTCCTGCCCTACCCGATCGTCTGGGTCGTCGTCGTGCTCGTCCGCGGAGCGACCGACGGGTGGGTGCCGTACGGTTTCCTGCTCCCCGAGAACGGAATGCCGTCGCTCGTCCTGCACGTCGCCGGGCTGACCTGCGCGGTGCTCCTCGCCGGCGCACTCGTCTGGGCACTGAGCCGACGCCGCACCTTCCACCTCATCTAGTTGATGTCCCAGCGGAGTAACTTCTTGACTCAGCTCAGTTCACAGATCAGACACTCACCCGCAGGTAGGGGCGCTGACCGGCCGCGGCGATTGAGGCGAGTGTCGAAGCGAGATCCTCGACGAGGCGGTGCACCTGCTCGGGTGACCATCCCTCGAGCTCGGACGACGCATCCTCCCACTGCCGCGCTGCGGCGGCACGACCCGTCTCACCTGCGGCGTCTAGCGCGCCACCCAGGCCGGTGCTGACTGCGATGACGAAGCTCTCGTAGTCATCGGTCGCCGCAACCGGCTGGTACTGCGCCGCGGGAACCTCGAGCGCTGGTGTCGAGGTCAGGATGCCTTCGAGCTCCCAGAGTCCGGTCGGATCTATGTCGCAGACGAGACCGTCCGATCCCGACAGCGCCGCGCCCGCCTCTTCATCGGAACCAGCACCAAACACACTCGCAAGAATTCCCATAGCAGTCAGCGTCTCACATAGCACCCAGCGTCTCACGTAGCACCCAGCGGTGCGCATGTGGCGGGGGACACGCGGTCGTGCGGTGCTACCTCACCTACGCCGAGGAACCAGGTCCGCAGGCTTCGCACGGCGGCTAGCGGAAGCGGTGACCCACCGTTCGTAGCACTGGAACAGCTGAATCGCGCCGACGGCTGAGACGACAAATCCGATCAGAATTCCCATGAGCAGGACTGGGCTGAGCTGGCCCCCTGTCTGATTCAAATCTGCACGAACGCCGGCCTGAAACTGCAACAGCGAGCAGATCACGGCGATCACAACACCCGACGCGAGCAGGCTCGAGCCCTTGAGCACTTCCACCATGACCACCCTCGGTCGTGAAACTACCGCAGAGTCTCCCACCCGACACCGCCTCGACCCTTATGGAGATCGTTCAATGGGCCGCTGCCGGCGGGTGTTGATCTCAGTCGCGCTGTGCGTCGCGGCCGAGAGCAGGGCGACACCGCCCCCCGCCGGGCTGTCGCGTGCGGCGTCAGCTCAGCGATGCCAGGATCTGGCTGGCGAGTGGCAAGCGCGCTAGGTCTCAGGCGGGTATTCTCCGCGCGTGGACCTGAATGACCGATCGAGCGCGGAGTTGGAAGAGATGATCACGGCAGTGTGCCGTCGAGTGCGTCGACGAGCGCGGGCCAGTTTTGACTTCGGTCTGGCGGCCGGTCTCGCGGGAGGCCTGCTGCTGGGCAATCTTTTCTTCGGGGGCCCCTCCACGCAGGCTCTTACCCCGATTTCCGTCGGCTTGCTCGTCATTACGGCGCCGCTCGCGGTAATCGCTACCTACATGAACACGGTGAGGCGTGCCCCGGACTTACAAAGCATCCATGACCTGCAGGAGATTCTCTTGCGCCGAGAATCTGCTTCCTGAGCGCGCCAGGTCCACATCGAATCGTTAGGCTTCTCACCTGCTGTCTGGCGACCCTCCTCTCGGCCGCGGTTGTTAACCAGTAATAGGGTCGGCTGGTGGTCGTGCCGTGCCGTCATACTGAGCACGTGTCCATCAGTTCGCGGGTGTTGCGTTACGCATCCGCCTATGCGCTACTGCTCGTCGTCGTCGCGATCGTGTCGCTGAACACGTGGCCCGACTTGTGGGACGAACCACTCGTTCTCGTCGTCCTCGTTCCACTCATGATCATGGCAACGGCTTACCCGAGCTTGCGTCACCAGCTTCCTCCTGAGAGGAGCGTGCGCGAAGGGCAACAGGAGGGCCGTTCCATCCGCGCCGCTGCGTCCAAGGGCGCTCACTCCGCTGACCTAGAGCCGGACGAAGCGCCGGGGCTTTTCGACTCGCCCGCTCGCCAAGCACTCATGGCAGCAACAGTCACCGCCGCCGTGGTGATCGTGCTGGCTCTCATCAGCGTCGTGCAACCGGCGCTAGATCGAGGGTGACGTCACTGTCGCTCCTGGAGCCAGGAACGTCCCGTTACGGGATCGTTGACCGGCAGAGGGGGCGCTGCGCTATGTCGTCGCTCGTTCTTCCTTCGACTCGGTGATGAGCTCCTGCTTGCGTTCGGCTCTGAGCGCGACGACGGTTCCCGCGAGAGCGAGTGCGGCGGCTGCGGTGAAGAGGGCGGTGGCGTCCCACCTGTAGTGACGGATGGTGATGCCTGGTGAGGTCTCGCTGGCTGCGTAGGTGCAGGACAGGCCGAGCGGGTAGAGGATCTTCTCGCCCGACACGCGGCTGGAGTAGAGGTCGATCCCGTCGGGGTACTCGCTGTGCTGGCACTGCACGGCGGCCGGGTCCCAGCCGGTCTGGATCCAGCCGATCGTGTGGGTGAGGAGGGCGACTGGGGTGCCGATCACCATCGCGAGGATGCCGAGGGTCTTCGCGGTCCGCAGTTCCATCCCGTCAGAGTAGGGCGGACGCTACCCACCACGCGCGTCCCGAAAGGGGATGGGTGGCCGGTCACCCACTGAGCAGCCCGGTGGCTGTGGCGTATTCGGCGCAGTACCGTCAGCGAATGTTCTTCCACTCGAGTAAGCGCGATTCGCCGCAGTTGCGTCCTGAGCTCGAGCGGTTTCGCGAGGCTGTCGCTGAGGCGTCATTCGAGGGTGAGCTAGCGGGCTACTTCTCGGTGCAGGTCGGTGCTCACCTCGCGGCCAGCGGCCCGTGGTGGAGGCGGGAGCTGAGTGATCCGCGATGGGGGATCGCGTGGACGTTTTTCTATGAGCCTGCTTTCGATGAATCCCATCCGCGCGTGGGCCCGCCGTACGAGGACGGTTTCGAGCTGGGTGATGAGTCGGTCTTCGATGAACTACTCGGAGGTTCGGTCGACGTCCGGGGTCGGGTGTACTCGCTGCGTTGGATCGACCGCGCGAGCGAGCCGGAGCTGTGGGCGGACAACTACGGGTACATGCCAGCGAAGCCCGGAGTTGGAATCCCTGTACGCGTGTCGAGAGTGCGTCGTCGAGACCGTTGAGCCGGATCTCTCGTCGGCAGGCGGCGTCCCGTATGGGGGTCGTCCACCGCGTCACTTCGGCGAGCGGGATGCGTCGCGCGCGGGCGCGGGCGGCAGTGTCCCGTTGGACCCGCCCGATGAAATGCCCGGTGACGGGGCGGCTATCGGGACACTGGAGTGGTGGATCAGAAGGCGATGCTGCGCACCCGGGCCGAGGCGCTGGATGACCTCGAGCAGCAGATGCGTTCCGAGGCCGACTTCGCGGGGGAGCGGATCGTGCGGACGGAGAACGGCTTTCGGCTGCAGGAGACGGAGACCTTCACGGTCGAGGTGTGGAAGATGCTGTTCAACTGGCGCCTCGTGGTGATGCCGCCGCACCAGCAGGTCGAGACGACTCACGGGTACTGCTACTTCGGTACCGGCCTTGAGAGCTTGGCTCGCGCGGTCGCCGCCGGCCTGCAGTGGGCAGACCCGATGAACACAGCTCCGGAGGGGTTCGACAAGCAGGCGTTCTGACGTCGCTCTAGATTTCGGTCGTGGCGAGTTCGTCGGGTTGGGGGAGTGCCAGCGCTCGGTAGAGGGTGGTGCGGTCGACGCCGAGCTTGCGTGCCACTGCTGCTTTCGGGATGCCGGCGGTGATGTCCGCTCGAGCTGCAGCGATTTGGTCGGCGTCGAGCCGGCGTTGCCGGCCCGTGTACTTCCCCGCGGCTTTCGCGATGCGGATGCCTTCGGCTTGCCGCTCTCGGATGAGGGAGCGCTCGAACTCGGCGAACGCGCCGAGCAGGTGCAGCATGAGCTGTCCAAGTGCGTCGTCGCCGCCGGGTCCGTAGGTCTGTTGTTCCTTGATGAACTCGACGGAGGCGCCCTTCGCGACGATCTCGTCGACGACGTCGCGGAGATCTCGCAGCGAGCGCGCGAGGCGATCCATCGACGCGACTCGGACGAGGTCGCCATCTCGGACGTAGCGGATGCAGTCCGCGAGGGCGGGGCGGTCGGTACGGGTGGCGCCGGAGACCTTTTCTTCGAAGATCCGGTCGACGGCGCCGATCGCCTCGATTTGCCGATCGAGGTTCTGGTCGGTCGTGCTGACTCGGACGTAGCCGACGGTCTGCGTTCGTTGCGTCACTCCTAGACCTTGACACAGATGTGTAGCGAAAGGGGGAGAAGCGACCCTACTGCTACGCGCGTCGCTTGGTCTCGCTGGTGTTGCTTTGGGGTGTACCCCAGTCATACGCGAGTGCCCGCATATTGATGTGTCCCGATGTGGAGGGGGGTCGGGCGAGAGCATGTCCGAGTAATCTGCAGCGGCTGGTGCACGGGCGGTGATGCGGTGGTGGTGGCGGTCGGTATGGGTTTCGCGGAGGAGCTCACCGTGCGGGGTCTGCTCCTAGTCGATAAGCGCGGCTACCTGGCGGAGGGGTGGGTGCGGTTGATCGTGTCCGCCGGGTTCGGGGCCATGCAAGGCATCGTTGCAATGGTCATCGCTCCGATGATGGTGGGTATCGCAACGAGGATCGCGGGCGTGCCTTCGACTACGGCTCCCGTGATCAGCAACGCAATCGATACGACGCATACGAAAACGATGGCGAAGCTCAATTGGCGACGGCTACGCAGAGTCGGCCGATGGCGATGAGTCTTCGGAGTTGTCACTAATCTCACCCCGCTTTGTTCGTCTTACCTCGATGACGTTCCACTCGGTGGTCGCGTTGTGTCCTCGCTCCTTGGCATGAACCTCACGTACCTTGATCCAAAATATGTCGTTCTTATGGATGGCCTGGCCAGGTCTGTCCAGAGTCGCCAGGAAAGCCGTGTCTTCAATAGTAGCCTGACGATTGCCCTCGTCGGTGGTCTCTATGCGCCACTTCTTGTTGTTGTCGAAGTCCAGACTTCGAATCCGTGCTTCCGTCTCGAAGAATCGCTCGTTTTCGAACGGCGAATCGACCTCAATAGACGCTTCGAGGTAGTCTTCACGACGAGCCACCGCCTCGGCCGGCTTCTTGAGGATCTCTTCAGTGCTGGCGTCGACAGTTGCGTCCCTTAGTTCAAGCTTGGACGCCTCGCCGTCCAGCGGGGTTAGCAACTTCTGGAGCGCCTTTCGCGTTGGGCGCTTCATCTGCTGCAACTTATCCCATGTCTCTTTTCGGACTTCGCTTACCGAGTCGTCTGGCCACTTCACCTTGACGTCTCCGTCCGCGAGCCTCTCGAAGTCGACGGGCTGCTCTCCTCGTAGGCGTCGGATACCAACTGACACTGCGTCAACGACGGCTTTGCCGGCCGCTGTGCCGACCTGCTTGGCTCCAGCAACCCCTGCGACACCGGCGAGTGCAACTCCGGTGCCAGTGATGGGATTTGCCTGTAGCCACACCAGAGCTTCGATTACGAACGAACCCTCGCTGGGCGGGCGAACGCGAAGTATGGGGGTGGGACCGGATCCGAACTCTCCAGAGGAGTTTAATTCCCTCGTCAGTTCGACGAGACCCTCGAGCGACTGAGCCAGCGCGAGCGCCCCGATCTCGTTGCTGTCGTCGCTCTCTCCAACGAAGCGCAGCTGAACCACGCCGTTCGCGATCTCCTCGCGATCTCGACCAATCGTCACCATGGTGCCCCCTCATGCATGAAGATCCAATCTATCCCGCTGGGCCGACATCGGTCCCTCAGACACTGCGCACGCGAATCCTCACGGGTCGTTCCTCGGAACTCGTCCCGCACCCGCTGCACCGCGGGTGATCGGGGAGGACGTTGGCGCCGTGATTCCGGTTTCGACCGCACGCCCGGCATCAGTAGATCAGGCGTGGCAGGTTGACTTTTCTGACCCGACTTTCACTAGTTCGTTCAGGCCCCGCCGAGCGGCTGCGCGCGGAGAGTCCCGGACCGGCCTACCTCAACCCGTTGGCGCCGGGCGCTACATGCGGTGAAGCTGGGAACCCGTCTCTCCAACTGACCGCCAGAACACGAGACGCACCAGCCCAACACATCATGCGACGTCGCACACACTCGCACCCCTGAACACATGTTGAGGTCATGACGTGCTGGTGGTACTCAGTGGCTATTTGGACCCGTTTGGCCAGTTCTCGGAGATTTGTCGCTTTCTCCGAGTCGCTTAACAAGCCCCGGGTTTGGAACGCAGTTTCCTGACGAGGTTCTGATCTGTCCTTCGGGGCAGGGCTTGTCATTTTTTGGCATTATTACTCCATGATCTCGACTTGTACGGGTTCGGGCTGAATCGGAACTACTGAGGTGGCAACACCAATTGTAACAGCTACTCCGAAGCCGATCGCTAGAGCGATAAATCCGACGACGGTAAGCATGGAACGGAATCTGACAACTGCGGCAGCCTGTTCATTCGCTTCCAGCTCTCGTAGGAGTACTACCTCCAGAAGGTCGACGGGTAGCGGATAAAGAACCTGCAAATCGTAAATTTCTCGTGTGGGAACCGCGGTGCCGACCGTGGGTATCAATGCCCAAATTCCGGCACCCACCGCAATAAAATACCCGAGTAAAGGAATCCAAGAGAAGCCGGACTCAATTGTTACTGCGGTACCGACGAGGCCAGCGGCGCCGATCAACACTCCGGCACGTGTTTGGGTGGCCGCTGACCGCGTGGCCGTCAAGTCGCGTTCGCGGCGCGTGGCGTCCAGCAGCACCGACAACTTCGTTTCGAGCGCGGCAGCTCGGTGGCTACTACGACTCATCAATGCGCCCCGGCAGTGACCACGAGGTGCTCTCTGCACTGCGAGTGCAAGCTTTATACCCGTTCGGCGGTGAGGCAGGCCCATGACCGGTGCGACGCGAGCGGGACTGGCGTCTCCGAGGCCGGCGCTGCCACGAGACGGACCCATCTTGAATGTTCACGCGGCCAGCGTAGATCGCTTGCGGCAGTTGCGGCGGTCTCCGTGTGGCCTATGGGCGGTTGTTGAGCATGGTGGGGATTCTGGTGCGTGCGCCGATCCAGGTGCGTAGGTCGGGATCAATGGAGCCGGTGATGTCGAGGATGTCGTTGTACCTGGCGGTCAGATCGAGCGCCCAGATGCGGTGATGGTGACCGATTCGGTTTCGCAGAGCGCGCAGTCGCGCCGTGGGGTCGTGGATGGTGGCTTGGCTGCGGTTCGGAGCGTATGGAAAGGCGGCTGCGAGGTCGGGCCAGAGCGCGCGACGTGCTCTGGACACCATCTGGTGCCAGAACCCGAAGGAGATCTCGGAGATGATCTGGCCGGGGTCGAGGGGCATGCCGTTGCGGCGGACGCGGTCGATGGCGGTCTGGACATCGGTGTAGGGCTGGTTGTGTCGACCGGGGCCGCGGGCGTCTCGGCCGAGTTCTCGTGCGTCGTCGAAGATCCAGTGACCGGGGCGCATTTTCGTGGCGTGGATGACGGTCATGCGGGCGTTGATGGCGTTGCGCAGAGCTACCTCGAGGTAGCTCAGCGACTCCCAGAACGCGGCGGAGGTGGCAGTGTTCCACTCGTAGAGCGCGACGGCTCGGGTGTGGTCGCCGCTGCTGTCGGTTAGGTAGTGCCGAAGGCGGGCAGCGGCGAAGTGCTGTTCGTAGAACGGCCAGTCGCTCGCGTTGACTGAGGTCACATCGCCACCTAAACTCGTATCGAACACCCCGGAGCCGTCCCTGTAGCTCTCCTCGGAGAGCCGATCACACGACCGGGGTTCTGCTTTTAACGCGATCACGCCATCTCAGGCCCGGTCGTTCCGCACCAGGTGTCAGCGTTACGCGGTTCAGCGACGCGACATCTCCTGGGGTCACGGCGGCCGCATCGCATCATCCCGGAAACCCTTGCTCCTTCACGAGGGACGTGCAGAGCAGCAAGGTGATCTGCGGCATCCGCGGTCCAGTACGGTCAGGGCATGTTCGTGACGACCGGCTTCCTCAGCAAGGACGTCAAGACTCCCGGTTCATCCATTGGCGCGTTCCTGCGCGAACGATTCCCTCAGACCAGGGCGTTACAGGTCGAGCACAAGGCGCGGGCTGGCAAGCTGCTCGTACCCAGCGCTGATACCGCGAGCAGCAGCACCGTCGGCGCAGGCATCGATCTGGTGTATCGGCTCCTCCTGGACCCCGACGACATTCCGTCTGCGCTGACCCGCTTGTTCCCCTTCAACGACGCCTACCAGGCCGCGATCGCCACCCTGTGCCATTGCGTGAGCTTCGAGAAAGACCGCGAGTACCAAGCTCGAGCGGCGTGGGCGCTGGGCCTCACCGTCAACAGCTACCGGGCGGGACCGCTCCAAGCCCCGCGCATCTTCGAGATGGTCAAGCGCGGGATGTACACGTTCCCGTACCTCATGGCGGAGGCGCCGGAACCCGCCGTTCGCGAGTTGACGAAACTGCGCAGCTGGGGCGAGAAGCGGCTCCTCCCGAAGCTGCACCGTCCCCTGCAACTCGGACCCACTTTCGATCTCTCCACGCCCGGTGACGAGCAACGCATCGCCGCGGAAGCGGACCTCATCGCCGACGGTCTCCTCCTGGACATCAAGACCACACTCGGCCAGAAGGCCAGCGACGGCATGTACTACGACGCGCTCAAAGCCGATCAGCTCTACCAACTCATCGGCTACGCACTGATGGACCATTCCAACGCCTACGCCATCCGCGACGTCGGCATCTACTCAGCGCGGTACGGGACGTTAACGACGTGGCCGCTTCAGCAGCTCCTCGACAGCACAGCGGGCCGACTTCTCGTCGTTCAAGACGTGCGCGAGGAGCTGTGGGCTCTGATGCACCAAGAGCACCAGTTCCTCTAGGACGCACCCGCGTCCGACGTGTCCGGACGCCCTAGTGGGCGGCGTCGAACGCGGCCTGCACGTCGGTGGGGACGCGTCCTGAATGGGGGATGTCGTGGCCGTGGCGGGTGGCCCAGTGGCGGATCGCGGCAAGGGTTTCGGGGCTCTTGCGGCCGGCGCTTGCGGGCACGGCGGTGACCCGGTGGCGCGGTCGAGTGACGCTCGCTGCGTTGGCCGGACGTGCCGCGGCTATGTAGGGGGCGAGGGCTCGGTGTAGGTGCGCGACATTCGCGGGCCGAAGGTCGATCTCGTAGTGGTCGTCGTCGAGGGAGAAGGTGATGGTGCCACCGCGACCGGCCTTGATAGGGGTGCCGTCGAGGTCGTCGATGAGGGCGATGCGCTGCGCCATGGGGGTTCTCCTGAGAAGGGTCGTGCCTATTCGGGCCAGCTGGCCAAAGGCGGCCGCGGCGAGAAGGTGCCGCGGACGGCGTTGTCGTCTGCGGTGGTGAATTGGGTGTAGCCGGCGCTGTGCGCGAGTGCGATCATCACGAGCTCCGCGTGCTCGTACTCCAAGGACGCGAGGAGGGTGCGCAGCTGGAGCGGAGTGTCGTCGGCGAGAGCGGCGGCGATGTGGAGGATTGCGAGATGGGAGGGTGTGAGGTTCCATTCACGTTGCTCCGCGGTGAGTGCCCGGGTGGTCTCGGTGAGGGTGTCGAAGTCGACGGCCCAGGTGTCCCAGGCGCGGTCATGAATGACCCACGGGTAAGTTTCGTTCGCAAGGCCGGTGCGTAGGAGGAGCTCGACGGCGGCGGAGCGTGCGTTGTCTCCGAACGCCCAGTGCCGTAGTTCGTGTGGTCGATCGGAGGGCACGGTTCCTTTGCTCCCAGTAGAAGATCGAAGTGGAGTGGCACTGCTGGAACCGGTACGTCCGCAGTGTCAGCGCTCGGCCTGGTGGTGATGTCTGTAGTGCTCTCGGGGTCCTGCTGTCCACCTGTGTGCAGGCCAGCCCGAAGGTGAGAGCTGGGCTGTGCACAGGTGGTCAGGGGGCGTCTTCGCTTTAGTCCACCCGCGAACGACCTCGGACGTTACTCGCCGTACGTCTCGTCCGTGGTCGAGACGTGGTCTGCGGCCGGGGTGGTCTGCTTCGGAGTGCGCTTACTGCGGGTGCGCTTGATCTGGTCACCGGGTGCGCGTGCACCGGTCGCGCGCAGATCCTTGTCGCTCCATCCGGAGGCGAGAGCTGCGTCCCACGCCTTGCTGTGAGCGTCTCGCGCATCCCGTGCAGCTTGGTCAGCGGCGTCGACGTCGTTCGTCGCCGCGACGAGGGAGCGCACAGCCGCGACCCGCTCCTCTACCGATTTCTCGAGGAGCGCCCGCGCTGAGGCGGCTGCGGAATCGGGATCAATCGTTCTCTCTGTCATGCCCCCAGATTAATCGACTCCGGTGCGCACCGCGATCACAGATCGGGCTGCGCGGAAGCGACCACATCCACCCTTGGTGCTGTGGTGCGCTTGGTATTGCTTTTTGGAGCAAGCTGTCCGTTTACCGCTGGTAAATGGCTTGCCGGGCTGGCGCTGCGCTTGGCCCGGGTGCACACTGGTCGTGTGGTCCCCGCTGGTTGGCGGGTTCGCTGCGCTGGCTTGGAAGGGCGGTGGTTCAGGTGTCGGATGGGAATCCTCGACGGCTGTTCGCTCGGAAGCGCCGCGAGAACGCGACGGAGGGCGCACGTGAGAAGTACTACCGCGTGTACGTCACCGCCGAGGAGGACGCGGCGTTGCAAGCTCGTGCCGTCGTAGCCGGCGACATCACCGTGCCGCGACTGCTGTTCGAGTCCGCGATGAACGCCCAGGTGCGCACCGACGCGGAGTGGAAGAGCGTTGTAGCTGAGCTGATGCAGGTGCGCGCCGATTTGGGCGGCATGGCGAGGAACCTCAACCAGCTCGCCCGGTTCGCGAACGCGGAGGGTCAGTTCCCGGCGCAGGTCGAGGAGTTCCGTGCGCAGTTCGCGGAGTTGGTGCCGCAGATCAGTGCAGCGTGCCGGTCGGTGGCGGGCAAGTGATCCCGAACGTCACGTACGGTTCGCAGATGGGCGGGCTGATGAGCTATCTCGCCGGCCCGGGCCGTTCGAACGAGCACACGGAGCAGCACTTGATCGCGGGGGATTCCGCGATCATGGCGCTGTACGGGTACGAGGTGCTGGACCGTGCTGCCGCGTTGGCGATCGCGCGCGATCTTGACGAGCCGGCCGAGCTCTACGGCACGAAGGTCATGCGGTCCGTGAAGCAGTTCGACCGCGAGACGGGCGAGCCGATCATGGACCTTGCGACGGGCAAGCAGGCCGTCGTGAAGCAGGACGCGCACGTGTGGCACTGCTCGCTCTCTCTCAGTGCCGAAGAGGGCACGTTGACGGATGAGAAGTGGGGAGCGATCGCCACCGATTTCGTGCAGCGCATGGGTTTCGCCGGCGACGACATCGGGAAGGCGAACGCGCGATGGGTCGCCGTGCGTCATGGTGCGTCGAAGAACGGGAACGACCACATCCACATCGCCGTTTCCCTCGTCCGTGAGGACGGTACGAAGGCACACATCCCCTACGACAAGCGCCTGAGCCAGAAGGTCAGCCGCGAACTGGAACGCGATCACGGACTGACGCAGCTCCACCCCGAGGGGCGCGAGCTGGGAGAGCGCGGGGTCGTCCCCGGAGCGCGCGAGGCGGCACGCTCGCGCAGCGCCGTCGAGCCCGACGTGCGCCGCTTGGAGCGCAGCGTCCGAGCTGCTGCCTCGTCCAGCGTGGACGAAGGCGAGTTCGTGCGCCGGATGCGTCAAGAGGGACTGCTGGTGCGCCCGCGGTTCGCGGTCGGACGCAACGACGTCGTGCAGGGTTACAGCGTGGCACTGCGACCCGAGAAGGACGAGCCGGTGCGCTGGCACGGAGGCGGCACTCTCGCCCGCGACCTCACCCTCCCGCGGCTGCGCGAGGGGTGGCCGGACGATCCCGCGAAGGCGTCGGAGGCTGCCGATGAGTGGCGTGCGACGTCGAAGAACCCGTGGCGGTACGAGCCCGTCAACCCGGGCCGTGAGATCACCGAGCCCTCGCCGGAGCTGTTCGAGTCGTACGCGGCGGACATGAGCCGGCTGCACGACTACATCAACTCCGTGGACCCCACCGATCGGGCGACATGGGCACACGTCGCCCGCGAAACCGCCGGCGCCTACGCGGCATGGTCGCGTCGGATGGAACCGACGCCCGGACCGCTCGCGGATGCCGCGCGATCGCTCGCCCGGTCGGCGCACCTGCGCGCGAACGAGTCCCGACCCAGGCCCGCAGGGATGCCCTCCAGCGCATCGTCTACCGCGCTGATCCTCGCGATGGCCGGAACGAAGAACACCGCCGCCGCTGAGCTGCTGCTCTTTCGTCAGCTCGCCGTCACGAGCCGAGCGATCATGCGCGCTCACAAGGCCGCCGGAGACGCACGACGCTCGGCCGAGCTCGCGTCGACGCTCACCCGCCAGCTGTCGCAGGTTCGCGACGGCTACCAGGGAGCCATCGTGACGCAGCGCGCGGCGGAGAACGAGCAAAAGTGGCAGGCGCTTCCGGAGGAGCTGAAAGACATTCGCCGGCTCTCCGAGGCCAATTTCGGAACGGGTAGCCCCGTTCCGAACACGCTCACTCCGCGGGAGAAGGAGAGCGAGGAAGCGACCCTCGCCCGGCGTGCTCGAGAGCTGCGCGAGAGGCCCGGTCAGGACCGCGGCGACCGCGGCCGCTAGAGGATTCACGAAGGCAAGGGGGAGGACGTCATGAGTGACGACGAGGTCGGCCAGGAAGTCGGTCAGAACGTGAGGGTCGCGTTGACGATCGCGATGCAGATGGGCGAGAAGTTCGCCCGACTGCGCGAGGAGATGGCCCGCGACGCGCAGGCACGTTCCGCGGCGCAGGCGCGCGAGCTGTCGGCCCGATTCGACGCCGAGCGCGGCGCTGCACGAGCGAGCTTGCAGGTCGTGGATAGGCCCGACTGGTGGGAGAAGGCGAGCGTCCAGGACATCGCGAAAGTCGCCGAGACGGCGCAGGCGTGGAAGAGTCACGACCCGATCGCGGAGCGCGCCGCGGCCGTTGTGCAGCGCGAGGTGCTCGACCGGTACGGCGTCGACACCGCCGTACTCCGCGACGCGGCCGGTCAGGGGAAGTCGGAGTTGGACCTGGCGAAGGAATGGGCCAGCACCTCCGCGCCCGAGCACTACCACCGCCACGAAGACGATCGCCTCACCATGCAGGTCGGCGACCGCGCCGAGCCGGACGTGAACGCGGAGCGCGCCCTGCTCACCGACTACCGCGCCGCGCTGGCCGGCGATGCCGCTACCGTCGAGCTGTCCGCGGCCGAGGAATGGAAGCGCGACACCGACCCCGCCGGGTTCCAGGACTACCGGGTGCAGACGTCGATCGACTGGAACGATGCCGGCCAGGTCAGCACCCCCGACCCCGCCGCCGTCGCCACCGCGCGAGCGGCGCTGGTCGAGGAGTGGAAGGATACGGTGGCCCCGGAGCGCGCCCGTGCCGGCGCCGACGTGACCGAGGCGCAGCAGCTCATCGCGGAAGCCGATTGGCTCGACCGCGCCAACGACGCCCGCAGCGAAGCCGCCGCCCGAGAAAACCCCGGCGCGGCCGATGTCGACAACGGTCCGGCGAACATGGCAGCCGAGCTCGAAGCGCGCGCGAACGACTACGACCGCGATGCCGCCGCCGGCGGCACCGCTGACGCGACTCCCGACGAGCTGCGCGAGCTCGCCGTCGACGCACGCGCCCAAGCGCAGCTCTTCCACGACGATGTCCCTGTCGAACGCCAGGACGCCATTCAGAGCACCAATACATCGGCCGACTCCGCGCCCGCGGCGGCCGATCCTCGCGCGTCAGCGGCTCGGGAGGCCGGCGAAGTCGCATACGACAGCGCCGAGCGGCGTCAGTCGACCATTCAGGCGATGGAGGCCAAGGGAGTGCCCCCGCACGTCATCGAGGCGAGGATGAGCGCGGATACCGCGCACGCCACCCCGCCCAGCGCCGCCGTCACATCGAAGGCGCCGATGAGCACTGTGCCGCAGACGCGCCGAGGCCGCGGTCAGGGGCAGGGTGCCGACCGCGGAGACCTTAGCCGGTAGCCGACCCGCCACAATGAAGAAGGGGAGTACCAGTCGGTACTCCCCTTCTTCGTGCTCAGGCTTACACGCCGCCCGTTAGCTTTCAGACGCAGCGAGTGTTGTCGACGCCAGCGGCTGGCTGTGTCAGGGCCGGGCAGTCGCCGGCACACGGGCCTTCGACGAGCTAGCGGCTAGTTGCGCTTCTCGACAAGGATGTGCGGTCCGCCGGGAATGTCGTTCCAGAGCCACCCGCCCACGCCGCACGTCGCGCTCGCCGGCGTTCCGGCATTGCGCCAAGTGCCGTAACCGGTGTACCCGTAGCCGAGTGTCTGCCACGACTTGCACGGAATCCCGAGCCGGTACTGCCCGCTTCCTGAGGAACACGTCCCGTACGCGACACCGTTTGAGCCCCAGCCCGTGGTGCAGTTGCCGGGCGCGGCATTCGCCGCGATCGGTCCCGCAGCAGTGAGACCGGCAAGGAGCAAGGCGAAGATACCTGCTCGAGCGAAGACTGATCTGATCGACATTTGATCCTCCAGGGGGCATTCGTTGAGTGGTTGGGCAGTGTGTGGGGTTCTCGTTCGCCTGTTCGTGGCCGACCCACGCATCCGGTGGGTCAGACGCTAGTTCCGACATCGACGCCGTTGTTGACGCTGAGGTCGTCACCGGAAAAAGACGTTGTTCCTGGAAAGCGCCGGAATTCCGTTTCGGCGCAACAGGCGCGGCTTTGAGCGTCTTGCGCCCTCGTCAGGGCTTGAATGGCGACGCGCCTTGACCCGCGTGCGCCCCCTGCTCCGTGAACGAGGATCTGCCGGGCTACGCCGACGAACGACTCGACCGCCGTCTCCCATCAGGACCCGCCGGCCGTCCCGATAGCGGATCGCTACCCGGGCGGCTGGATTCAGGAGTGCGTCTCTGGTTGACGCTGCGCTCCGGGATCCGAGCCGTACCTTTGACAGATGATCGTGGCGGTGGAGGGCCGAGTACCGCGGGAGAGACCACATGCTGTCGGGTTTTAGGGGGGTGACTTCGGGCCGGAGTACCTTTCCACGGGGCAGGAGCCGGGAACGGTAATCGAGATCGCGTACAGCAAGCGGCTCAACAGGACCAGCACCTCAAGGGACCAACGGGCTGCGAGCACCTGGGTGTCGGATAGCCGGTGGGCGACCAGGCGATTCGGTGCGGGACGTCATCCGGCGCGCGCTGCTGGCGGAGCGACCGCTACTCGATCTGCGGCGGGGTGGAGTGTCGTGGGACGAGTGATTGGTCACGTGCAGAGGGGATCGCCCATGTCGATCGTGACTCCGTCGAGCGTGACACTTCCCTGCGCGCAGAGGCGCGTGTCCCCGTTCGTCCGAACGATCAGGTGGGTGTAGGCGCCCTGTACGTCCGCGACGTCGGCTTCTTGCCGCTGACTGTCTTGACCCTCGTTTCGAGGGGCGATCTCGACGTGAACGCTGTTGCCGCTGCTCTGGTTGTCGTACCGAGTGAGGCGGCCCCACGCGGCCTGGCAGCGTTCCGACCACATGACCTCGAGGAAATAGTCCTCATTTCGGGTCTCTCCTGCAGCTGTCTCCGCATCGTCAATGCAAGAAGTCGCTGCGGGGTCGACCCCGGTAGCAACTGGGATCAACGAACGGCCGTTTGTCGTCACACCCGTGTCCACGACCGTGCCAGCACCATCATTCAGCGTGGTGACGGCGACGGTGGCCGCGATGCCGGCGCCGAAGGCGAAGACCATGAGTAACGCGGCTGTTCCCATCGACAACGTTCGCCGAAGCGGGCGAGGCTCTTGTGGGTCGGGTGAATCGGCTGCCGATCGGGGCTGGGGTGGGAGAGCGGCCGCTCGAGCACGGCGTGCCAGCCACTCGGCCGGTTCGGCGCCTAGTGTGCGGACGAGTGAGGCCAATGTGCGCTCAGAGGGGAGCTGCTTGCCCTTTAATGCCTCGGAGAGGACGGATTTGGAGATGCCCGAGCTCCCCTGAAGTTCCACCAGCGTGGGGTTGCCTGCCTCTAGCCGAAGCCGACGAAGATCGGCGGCCATACCCTCGACACTTGTGTCCTGTTCTGACGAACGTTCTTCGTTCATTCTTGGACCCCTTCAGACCCCAATCACCCGCGTGGCGCATCCAAAGTACCGTCCGGCAAGTTGGCGTCACCGCGAGACACTGCGTCTGGAGCGCCGCATCTCGCGTCGCGTTGCTGACCACTGTCCGTCTCGGTATTTCAACTATCAACATGCTCGCTAGCTCGAGGCGGCGAGACGGTAGGTGCTCCTCGAGGGGCAGCGCGGAGGAGCGGCGAACCCGCAGGCGCAACATCAGTGCCGATACTCGTAGCTCCCGGCTTCCGGCGGTCGAGGTAGCACTCGTTGACCAGCGCCGCGGTCGCGGTCGCGAGCCCGTCGTGCCGCCGCGCGGCGGAGGCGCGAAGTTCCGGCCACGCAAGAATCACGGGGCGAGCAAGGTCGATCGTCCTGGTGCCATGCAGAGAGCCACTCGGACGGTCCCGCGATGAAGCCGTTGCACGAACCTCAACTCAAATGGCGCGCCCATCGTCTCAAGCGGGACGCCGGCGTAGGCAGCCCGCCGTTCATCATTCGATCTGCCTCCGGCGTCGTTCCTCCGCACGGTTGGCGCAGCCCTTGCTGCGTCTACCAGCGGCTGATCACTGGCCTGAGGCGGTCGTTGGTGGGTGCTCGGCAAACGCGCCCCGGACGAATCGTGATTCGGAACGGGGTGTCATCGCCCGCGGTCACGCCGTGCGAAGAAAAATCCGACCGTCACTGCCGCGAGGGACTGGAGGGGCGCGAGTGCCGCCACCAGCTTGATCGAAGACTCGACGCTGAGGGCGTCGATGATCACGGCAAAGACGAGACCGGCGTAGATGACGACCGTGGAGCCAACGATGCCGATCGCGAGGCCGCGACGCGTGTCCGCGTCGTGCTTCCAGCGCTTGGGCTTCAGCGCCTTGATGGGGGCCTTCGGACCGAGGGAGGAAACGGGTACGGGATCTCGACTCGGGTCATCGGCTTCGTTGAACTCGTCAGCGGTCATCGTCGGTCCTTAGCTGGAAGGAGATGATGAAGGGCATGACCTCGGCCGTGGGCGTGATGTCCTCGTCGAACTCGTCGATGGAGTAGGTCGGATGCGTATTCGCGGTGGAACCAGAAGAGTCAGGAGTAGGTGACGCCCCTGGCCCCGTCGCGATACGGATTTCCTCGATGTCGTGCGTGTCGAGCTCGTTCAGCAGCGGCCCGAGGATCTTCATCGGGATGTCACAGGGTCCGTCGTGCCGACCTCCGCTCGCTCCGTCGACGACCGTGAAGATGCCGAGCTGTCCAGGCGCGTCGGGAGGTTCGTCACAGAGGAAGTGAGCATCTGGCTCACTCGGCGGCCGGGTGAGCAATGCCGTGCAGGTGGAGGGGCTGGCGCGGATGAGGAGTGAGGTCGCGTTGTTCGCAGCCATCCACTCGAGCAGGGGCTTGAGAAGGGGTCTCAGGTAGAAGTTCGGGTCTTCGGCTGTCACGGGAGCTCCAGGGTGGGGGCGGTCTACGGTTGTCGGGTCACGTCCTCGAACGTAGCAGATGCACATCGGATCCACACGCGATGTACATCCAAAATGTAGAACTCTGGCAATCCGGTGTGTACTGTGGGTACATGCAAGCGTGGTGCCGCCTACATTGCACACATACGCAGACCCCGACAGCCCCTGGTCGAGTAGGACTCGATTCGGCGTAACTGATCCTGGTTCCATATGGAACCCGGATCACACCCGCTCTTTGCAGAGAGCGGGCCTGCGGCGTACCAGGAATCAGAAAGAGGAGCCAAGTGCCCAACGCAGAGACCACCCCAGGAACCACCTCAGGCCAGGACGCCACGACGACCGAGCAGCTCGTTCGCCTCAGCATCAACATGAACCCGGAAACCGCCGCTGCCCTGAAGGAATTTGCTCAGGCCAAGCGACTCTCGTACACCGAGGCGGTTCGACGGGCGATCGCCATCGCCAAGTACATCGAGGACGAGGTCCGAGAGGGGCGAAAGATCCAGACAGTCGACGCAGACAGGAACGAAGTCCGGGAACTGATACTCATGTAGTGGTTCTGCCCAACGTCTTCCTCGACGCCGGCATGAGGCGCCGTACCGCCGCGATCCAGAGATGCGGAGAAGCCATGGAACCTTCAGATGCCGCCAAGGTGCGTGAATGGACACGCAGCCGCTCGAAACGGTTGGGATACTGTCCTCGACATCCAGGCCTTTTGCACCTCAGATCGCCGGCCCGGCGACGTAGCTCACGGCCCGGCGTCGTTTCCCCAATCCGCCAAATGCCCGCTTCGGGATCGTCTCGGCGAGGGCGGGTACGGGGAGCCCCGCCCCCGCGGTCCAGCCACGGCTCTTCGGGAGCAAGTAGCGCTTCGCGCTACGCGGCAGCACACAGTTAGTCGGGACCGCAGTGACTCCGAGAGGGAACGTGCGCCGAAGGCGAGCTCTGCGCGAGCGTCGACGACTATTCACGAACCGACGAACAGGTCTTCGACACTCGGCGACTCGGTCTTCGAACACTCTTCACCCCTCGCGTAGCGTGGATCGGTTGCAGGGTGATCACGCCCCAAATTCGGTCCCGTGCGGCCTCAGGGGCCCCACTGGCGCCCTCAAATCGTCTTCTGAGACCGATTTGCATCCGTATATCGGAAGCGCCGCTTAAACAGGCATGCTCGCCCGCGGGCGGAGGTCCACTCTGGTACCCTTAAACAGAAGAACCCCGGCGACACCGCGTCATCTGGGGGGATGCACGGCCACACGGGGTCCTGATGTTCTGTGGAAGGAACTCTCCAACCCTACCTGACCGGTAGGGCTCGTCTACAGATGGACGAGCCCGAGCCGGTCAGGGTGGTCGGGCGCGAGGAAATGATCATGGCCCGTTCTATGTTCGCCTGCCCGCACTGCGGGGCAACCTACGCTGCAAGGATCGTCCGGCACGGACCCGTTCTCTGCAGCAAGTGCCGCCGGCCGTTCCGGATCTAGCTACACGCGAAGGGGTGCAGTCCTGAGGGACTGCACCCCTTCCTCATGCCCGGGCGGGCAACGGTGCGCGGCCGGGGTGTGAGTGGTGCGGCTACCGGTGGCGGTGGTCTGGCGGACGATGCTTGGCAAGCTGGTTACCCAGCCAGTCTCGAAGGGCCGCTCCTACCGGGCAAGTTCTCGCGCGCGGTCTCGAACATCTGAGGCTGTCGACCGAGCTTCCTCGTTCTGTCGGGGTTGGTATGCGCGAAGACCGACCACGCAGGTGAAACGCTCTGCAAGTTCGCGCCTGGCGATCAGATCAGCCGCAGTCGCGGAGGTCGAACGTTTCCGCGGGCCGTCTCCCACGCGCGCGCGGCTTCGAGGTACGGGCGAGACCAGTCGGGGAGGTCGTCGGTGTCGCGCACAAGCTCGCCCCACAGGTCAGGTTCGTCGCTGAAACCGAACCCCTTGGTGCCGCCATGTGTTCCGTCTGCGCGAACCCGCGCCCCTTCGATGAAGACGTGCAACGCTCCGGGGGAGTCGTGCGCCGCCCAGTGCTCCACCCGCAGTGCTTGCGGTGAAACCACGAGCCGGCGGCCAGGACTCTCCAGGCCTGCACAGTCAGGCAGTCCGCCGGGGAGCTTCCAGGAGTACACGACGTCACAGTGCTCGATCACCACTTCACCCACCCACGTCACTAAGACCTGACCGTTTCGCGTCCGCCCTCACTATGGCGCACCAGGCTTCGCACGAGGGTTGAGCCATGCGGACGGCGCGAACTCGATTGCGCTCGTCAAAGACTGTCTCCGTAACTTCAGTTGCGCCTCGCACCTGCCACGTGATGGCCGCACAGCCAACAACTGAGATACCTGAGCCTCTGTCATGCAACCGAGTGCGTGTCAGTTCGCTTTTTCGGAGCCCGAAAGAATTGCGCTTGGAACGGCTTTACTGGTTTCGCGTGCGCGTCAAGATGTAGGCCACTTGTCCCCAATATGAGCACCGATTATGGTTAGCGTGTGCTCGCTAGCAGGCGCAGTGAAGCGTGGTACTTCTTGATTGAGATAGTCAACGCCCCGACGAATGTCGATGCCCGCAGGGTAGCCCATCGCTAGGGAGAACAGGCTTGCACCCATTAGCGTGGGTTCAATCGAGTAGATTTTCTCTTCGCGATCAATCCATCCCATTCTTCCGATGAGTCCCTCGCGTGCTAGTCCTCCCGTCGCCACGCCCATTCCGCGGGCGCTTGCCATGTCGTCAGGTGCGCGACACGCCGCTCGAAAACTGTTAATTGGCGCTCGCACGGAAAGAGCTGAAAGGTCGCCGGCGCGGGTGAATTGAAGTTCGGCTGTGGCATCGTAGCTTCCCCTGTATGCGCTATAAATGGCGAAGTGAAGACGGAGTTGGGAAGGCGTCAGAGCGGAGATTATCCGCGCATAGTAGGCAGCTTCTTCTGTCGTCTCTGTAATAATCGCTGAGAAAAGCATGCCCGCATAGTAGTCTTGCTGAAGCTCGTCGTCGATCCAAGACGCATCTTCGACTAAATCTTTTGCTAGTCGAGGGTGTATGGACGGTTGGGCTGGCTGCGTATTCAGTTGAGCTAAGCGATCCTGAGTCTTTTTATCGATGCGGAGGAGGTTTCGCATGCGGTACTGGGTCCATTCGCCGAACGCGTTTCCAACTGCTTTCAGAGAGGGGCCCACAAGAAAGTACAGGGCTAACGCGCCAGCGCCGGTTGCGCTGGGTATTCCAATTTCGCTGAGATCTGGAATATCTTCTTCGGCCATGTCCCTACTCCACTCGCTGCAACGCCGGCTTCGTCTGCAAGGCGGTAGCTCGGCAACCGTCTTCCCTTTGCCGAAGCGTACTGGTGCGCGCCGCATCCCCGACCGGTACGACGCATTCGTACATCTAAACGTGTTGGCGTCGTTGCGCAGTGGCACTACTCGAGCCGTCAGGCACGACAGTTAGGCCCCGATGCCGGTTTCCGGAGTGGGGGCAACGATCTCAGAGGTGTCCGCGGTGCGAGACGATGCGCTTGTACCCGACAGCAGCGGCGTCGGCGCACGACGTGGGACTGCCTAGCGCCCGGAGGTGACGGCCGACGTCGTCGACCGCGAAGAACTGGACGAGCATCAAGACGAGATCCACTGCGGCGACCCGCACTTCGACGCCGGCGAAGTCTTCCCCGATGTCCAGGACATCGCTCAGACGCTCCGCGAGATACGCCTGGCTCGCCTGCCGCCCGTCCTTCCCTCCGCGGCGCAACCGCGGCTGCAGGAGGTTGCCCGTTCGCGTGAGGCGCCCTGCGAGCTGCGACCGAAATCTGGTCTTCACCTCGAACGCCACCAACTCGCCCTCCATGATCGCAACCAGGTCGAGATCCTGACGACCCGCCGTCCGCGGCAATCCCGCATCCCCGAGAGCGACGATCGTCGCTCCCAGCTCCTCCTCCAAGAGAACAGCGACCGTCTCCTCACCGAGGCCACCGATCTGCGCATCCGTCGCGCCAGCAAGCACACCCGCGAGCTCGTCATCTCCGGCGCCCACCGCGTCGAAGCGATTCTGGAAGGTTCGCGTGTCGACCGAGGCGTCGGAGACCAAGCCGAGCTGGATGCGTGCTGGCATCGCAGACAGATCCTCGTAGATGGGTCGCGCGAAGAAAAGTGATCCCGCCGGGCTCGCGACCGCTCGCCGCTCCAAGGCCCGATACTCCCGCCCGTCCACGGACCACCCGCGGTTCAATGCGCGATCCTGCGGGAATAGATTCGGGCCGTAGCCGCCCCCGGACGCATGAGGGAAGAAATGCCCGCGGTCGAGGGGCCGACCCGCGGACATTTCGGGGATCGGGTGGTCGCGCTGATAGCTGGCCTCCCGTGACCGAGGCGGCGCGGAGGGAGTTCCGCAGACAAGGACACTGCGGTCGGTCTCCATGTCGAACAGGTAGGAGGCGCCATGGTGGTGGAACTCCACGAGCATCGAGTCCGGGAACTCAGCCTGGTAGAGATCTGCGACCGCATCGCTCAGCCACTCGGCGACGGAAGCGCCCTGGTCGGTCGCCTGGGAGACCAGCGCGCACACGTCGAACTCACGCTCGTCCGAGTTCGAGGACGGTACCAAGTAGCCACTCCAAGGTCTCGAGACACAGAGAATTAGTCGAAGAATATCGTTGTTCCGCTCGAGGCGGCAGCTGTTTTCGGGCACCTAGAGTGCGATTTAAGTTCGCTGAGCCGAATTGTAAACTCTCCGCCAGCCCCGTTCGAGGTGCGAGTAAAGGGCCGACATACAGTGGTGCCGGCTTTCTGCCGGACGGCCTGCGAGGAGTCGGCCGGGCCCGTGGTGCCGCCGCCGACCCTAGCTAGTGTCTGTCGCGCGCCAAGGCGGCCACGGATACCCGTTGAATCACCTACAAAATTCTCCGTAACAGCGGGAGGGCCGGGTCGCATCGACGCCCTGGCCCTCTTCGGTGGACGTGCCTCTTCCGCTCGGCGGCGGGTTCTGCGGCACACCTCATGCACGACCGATCCAGTGCCGTGGAGGGTCCACGTGTCGCAGCGACGCCGTGTGAGCCGCGTGGTCGTTGTACCCAAAACGTGGGTCAGGCACCGGCGCCCAAACAGGGAGACGAGGTTCGGCTGCCCCTGCAAACTGGCACATTTCACGAATCCCGAGCGCTACACGCAATTTCAATCCGCAGTCCCCAGGTCTTGCTTCGAGAAGTCTCAGGAGCATTTACGCTGCTGCTACTTATGCTCAGGCTTGGGGATGCATGTGAGAGGCGCTACCTGTCTGAGTTTTATCACAGGTAGGGGTAATGAAGTGGCTTCACGTGCGTTTCGCCGAGGCGTAATCAACAAGCACAGCCGTATTCAGGGTTTGGCGCTAATCACTGTCACGGCTTTGACTGGCGTGTTGATGGCGCCAATTGCCAGTGCAACTTCAGAGCATGCTGCACAACAGCCGGCCGCAATCGGGCCGGTGGATTCATCGGGTGCCTCGACCGCAACAGACGCAGCGGCGATCGCAGCGAAGTTCGATCACGATGTCGTGGTCAGCAGCATGACAACCGCGACTGAAATCACGACAGCGCTGCCTGATGGCACCATGCAGTACGTCACGAGCACGGAACCGCAGCGTGTCGAAGAAGACGGCTCGTGGATTGATGTGGACACCACGTTGTCTCGGACACCGAGTGGGGCGGTCGAACCCGAAGTGGCTGTGGTGCCCGTTCAATTCTCTGGCGGCGGTAACGACACTCTCGCGCAGATCCAGACGATCACGGGTGCCTGGCTGACGATGACGTGGGATCACGGTGTCCTGCCGAAGCCCGTTCTTGATGGCTCGACTGCACTGTATGAGGACGTGTTTCCTGACGTGGACCTTGAGGTCGCGTCGACGAACGTCGGTATGTCTCAGGTTCTGATCGTGAAGACGCCGAAAGCGGGGGAGAACCCCGAGCTGGATGCCGTTCGCTTCGAATTCGATGGCGGCGAGGTCTCGCAGGCCGACGACGGCGGCTTGTCGGCAGAGGTTGACGGCGTGGACTCGGCCCTCGTCTCGAGCGAGCCCACATGGTGGGACTCATCTTCCGTCGATGTGGACGAGCAGCCGACAGGCGACGCACCAGCGCCGAGCTCCGTTCCCACCGAGACGACCGGCGACTCGATTTCTCTCGACGTCGATTCGGTACTCGAGACACCGAACCTCGAATACCCCGTGTACATCGATCCGGACTTCAACGGCGCCAGCATCCACTCCTGGTGGATCGCTTCCAACCTTGCAAGTTCGTCCTTCCTCGACGGGCAGAACAACGATGGCCGAGGCCAGTCCGTCGGGTCGGTCAACGACCCGGCCGGCAACATCCGCAACGCGCGATCCTTCTTCCTGATGAACACCAACGGCATCAAGGGCGCAGACATCATCAGCGCGAGCTTCAGCGCACACGAGATCTGGTCCTGGAACTGCACGGCAACCCCGGTCGAACTGTGGTGGACCGGCAGCATGCGCGAGGGCGCAACCTGGAACGAATCAGGCGGCGGGAACTGGATCCAGAGACTCGACACCGTCAACGCATCAGGACGACGCGGCGCCTCCGACTGCCCGGAGAAGAACGTCGGATGGAACGCCTACGAGGGCGCGAAAGCCGCCGCTGGAGCCAGTGCTGACTCCATCACCTTCGGGCTGAGGGCACCGAACGAGGGCGACTACAGCCAGTGGAAGCGATTCGAGCCCTCCGTCTCCATGACCGTGAGCTACGACCGCAGGCCGGACACTCCGACCAACGTCACCATGTCGACGCCCGACCGAGGCTGCGGCGTCGCCTCCGACCCCGCCTGGGTCACGAACAACACCCCCCTCGTCCTGCGCGCCAAGATGCACGACACCGACGGCGACCAGATGTACGGACGCTTCCAGATCGTGACCGCCAACAGCGGGGGAAACGGCCACGACGCTCCGCCGAACTCCTCCCGGGTCTTCTTCTCGACCACACCGGTCGAACCCAACGACTGGGACCGGAACATGACGATCAACGCCGGCACCCTAGCCGATGGGAAGTACGCATGGTCCGCTCGAGCTGACGACAACCGCCTCCAGTCCGACGACTCGCCCTGGTGCTACTTCAACGTCCGCAACAACGGCCCCTCGAATCTGCCTGAGATCAAGAACGACTCCAACCCGACCAGCTACACGGTCGGTCAGCCGTTCAACGTCCACTTCGAGGCCAGGACCGACGACGGAGTGGACCGGTTCCTCTACCGTTGGATTCCCACCAATGGCGTACCGAGCAACTACAACCTCAAGACGGAGGCAGGACCGCTACCCGCCTGCGGTTCGAAGACCGGACTGATCTACGTCGTGTGCCCGGACTCCTCCGGACGGTCCGCAACGATCACCGTCGCGCCGATCTCGGAGATCTCCACCCTCATCGTGACAAGCGTCGACAAGGTCGGCAGCTGGGCGAATGTCGGCAACTCCGACGGCACCCGATCGACTGTCGCGCAGCTGAAGATCGGCGCATCCATCGACCCTGCAGCGGCCAGCTACAACGGCGGTCACGGATGGCTCACCCAGAAGCAAACCTCGCTGAGCTCCCCGATGGCCGACGAGAACACGAACAACGGCACGGGAACCACGGCAGCACTCCCGCTCTCCTTCGGCGTGGGGACGGACCTGACGAAGAAGGCGGACCTCGCAGCGAACACGGTGACCGGGTTTGGCCCGTCGCCGGCAAGCGTCATCCAGGCCTCAGGCGCACAGCCTCTGACGAGGTGGCTCGCCGGCTCCTACCACCGCGCCGAGATCGGTGACGGCTCGGGAACACTCGGAAGCTTCACCTTCCAGGGCACGACAGGATGGCTCGCACCCCCTGGATCGACCATCACCGGGACGACCGCGCTCTACCGCTGCGCCGGCACGAACTCTGCATTCGTCTGGACCGACTCAGGCTGCCGCGGCGTCACCTCGACGTCGAAGCTGCTCGGATACTCCTGGCCGAGCGCCGCCGCCACCGGCGACGCAGCCTCCGGTAAGGAGCTGTTCCTCTGCCAGAACGGTAGCAACGCGGGCACCGCCGACTACCTGCAGTCCACCGCCACGGACTGCGAGGGCCTGACGAAGGTGAAGTCCCTCGGCTTCATCTGGTCCAAGCCTGGATCGACGCTGGAGCACTCACCGATCAACGGCACTACCGGCCCGGCAGTGGACACGACAAAGAGCTTCACGGTCAGCGCCTGGCTGAACCCCGACGCCTTCGTCCCCGGCGAAGACATGAACGCGATGTCTCAGGTGGGAACGACGAACGGCGGCTTCTACCTGCAGCTGATCAACAACGGAACGAACAACGGAAACGGCACCTGGCGGTTCTGCGTTCGAGCACAGGTCGCCGGAAGTGGAGCTGACTGCGCAACGACGCCGAACACCAGCGGCACCGACTGGACGCTGCTGACCGGTGTATACGACTCCGTCAACCGCCGCATCCTCCTCTACACCGGCACAGTGCTCGCCACGACGGTGCTGCACTCCGTGCCGGCAGGGGACTCATCCGCGACGGGCCCACTAGTGATCGGCACCGGATTCTCGGCAGGGACATACCTCGCATCCTGGAAGGGCCAGATCGCCAACCCGGCGATCTTCCCGGGCGTGCAAACGCCCACCCAGATCTCCTCCTTCTACAACGTCTCCCACTAGCCCGTCTCCGACGGCACGTACTCGAGAAATGGGCAGTTCCGTGGCATCTCCGCATTCCCTCCTTCGGCGCGCTCGCATCCGCCGCAACGTTGCTGTGACGATCAGCGCTGTATTGGTCGCGACCGTCCTCACTGCGACGCCGGCATTCGCCGCTGATGCCGTGCCGCCGGTGGATCGTGGCGTGCTCGTTGACGTCGACTCGATCGTCGGCAGCACGCCTGATGTCAAAGCGGTTCCGGCGCCGCTGTCGGAGGAGGCGACCCTGCCAGAACCGGAGTCGTTCGACGTCGACTTGTCGACGGACGAACCGGCGCCGACGGATCTGGCGGAGGGCGGCGAGGAGCCGTCTCCGTCGGCCACTCCGGCGCAACCGGAGCCGACGACCAACGGGCCCTCCTCCGAGGACCCGTCCTCGTCACCCTCGTCCTCTCCCGCCGATTTGTCGACTCCGGCCATGCACCTCGAAGCCTTCCGCGAGACGTCGGGTCAGACTGCCGAGGGAACGGCGTCTTCAGAGGAGCTGGGAGACACGGGTATCACCGTTCAGGCGGTGCCTTCGGATGGCGCCTCCGCGGTGGACTCTGTGTCGGTTGCGATTCTCAGTGCGGAGGATGCCGCGGCGAAGGGCGCTACCGGGCTAACTCTCGAGGTCACGCGGACGGACGGTGCCTCGACGCCGGGAACGATCGAGCTCTCCGTACCGGATGCGCTCACGTCCGCCCTCTACGGCGGTGACTACGCCTCCCGGGTGTCGTGGGTGCAGATCCCGGCCACGTCCTCGAAGAAGACGGCGGCGGCCACGCCTCTCGAGACGGAGAACTCGGAGGGCGCGAATGTGATGAGCGTCCAGACGAGCTCGACGCCGACTCTGGTGACGGCCGCCGCGGCGACGAGCTCGACGCAGGGCAGTGGGGACTACAGCGCGACGTCGCTGGCCTCGTCGAGCACGTGGGACGTCAGCGCTCAGACGGGTGCTTTCGTGTGGAGCTATCCCCTCGCCGTGCCGCCGGCCGCGGCCGGCCCAAAGCCGGATCTCGCGTTCGCCTACAACTCGCAGAGCATCGACGGCCGCACATCGTCGACGAATAATCAGACTTCCGTTGTCGGTGAGGGCTGGGACCTGGCCGGCAGCGGCTTCATCGAGCGCAGCTACATCCCCTGCGCCCTGGACGACAACGCCTCCAGCGACGCGAAGGCGTCGGGAGATGAGTGCTGGAAGACCGACAACGCCACGATGTCGTTCGGTGGCCACTCCGGTCCGCTCGTGCGGGTCGGGACCACGAACGTCTGGAAGCTCGAGCAGGACGACGGCTCCCGGATCGAGAAGCTCACCGGCTCGAGCGAATGCGCGAACAACGGCGCCAAGGACGCCGAGTGCTGGCGGATGACGACCACCGACGGCACCCAGTACTTCTTCGGCCGAAACCGTCTCCCCGGCTGGGCATCCGGGAAGACCGAGACGAAGTCGGTGTTCACAACGCCCATCTTCGGCAACGACACGGGAGAGCCCTGCCACGCATCGACATTCGCGGCCTCGTCGTGCTCGCAGGCATGGCGGTGGAACCTCGACTACGTCGTCGACACGCACGGCAACGCGGAAGCGTTCTATTACGCGCAGGAGACGAACCACTTCAAGTCGACGGCCGGCACCGGGTCGACTGGCTACGTCCGCGGCGGCGTCCTGATGAGCATCGAGTACGGCCTGAAGGTCAGCAACGTCTACACCGCGAACGCCGCGACTGGGAAGGTCAGCTTCGGCTACAACGCCAAGGGTCGCTGCAACGCCTCGGACACCAGCCAGTGCGCCCCCCTCGCTCTCGGCGGCGATGTCGAAACCCCGGGCGTGAACGGTACGGCGGGAAGCGCGAGCGTCTATCCGGACGTTCCCTTTGACCTGAACTGCAAGACCGGCACCTGCGACAGTCAGCGCTCACCCACGTTCTGGTCGACCGCGCGCCTGGACACCGTCACCACCCAGGTCCGCACCGCCTCCGCCTACACGACGGTCGACACCTGGACGCTCGGTCACTCCTTCCCAACCACGGGAGACGGCACCGACCCCGCTCTGTGGCTCGACTCCGTCGCCCATGCCGGCGGCAGCGGCGCCAGCACGCTGCAGGAGGGCACGACGACCTTCACGGGCGCGCAGTTCCAGAACCGGGCGCGGGCGGCTATCGGCTACGCGCTGCTGAATAAGATGCGCTTGAACGCGGTGAAGCTGCCCACGGGTGGCGGCATCAGCGTCACCTACCTCGCGCCGGAGTGTGATGACGCCACGGTGCAGTCCGCGGTGCTCGGCAATCTGACCGGGAACACGAAGCGCTGCTTCCCGCAGTGGTGGACGCCGAAGGTCACCGGCGCCGTACCGCGGCTGGACCTGTTCAACAAGTACGTCGTCAGCACCATGCTCGAAAGCCCCCAGACCAATGGGGCAATTGATGCGACGAAGGTCTCGACCTACGAGTACAGCGGGGGAGTGGCCTGGCGCTACGACAAGAACCCGCTGATGCCCGAAGCCAAGCGCACATGGTCGGACTACGCCGGCTACGCGCAGCTCACCATTCGCGTCGGCGACCCGAACACCTCCGACAAGCGGATCCGGACGGACTACGTCTTCTACCGCGGCCTGGACGGCGACAAGGACAAGTCAGGCACCCAGACCGTCCCCGGCACGAGCGTCACCGACGACCGGTGGTTTGCCGGGCGCGTGCGCGAGGTGAAGTCTTACGTCGACACGACCGTCCTCAACGACACCGTGACAACGCCGTGGGCGTCCGCTGTCAGCGCCGCTGACGGCGTCCGCCAGTCGCGCAAGCTCGGCGACGGCACCGTCCAGGTCACGGAGCCACTCGCGAGCGGCACCAACCGGGTGACGACCACCACGACGACGTTCGACGCGACCTACGGTTACCCGACCAAGGTCAGCCTGGCGGCGCCGACCGGCGAGCTTTCCACCTGCACTACGACCAGCTACGCGACCCCGAACACCACGGCTTGGATCATCGGACTCTCCAGCGAGGTTCTTAAGGTCGGGAAGGTGTGCGGGACGCCCCCGAGCTACCCCGGTGACGTCATCGTGGCGACCCGGGCCGCCTACGACGGCGCCGCGGTCGGAGCTGCAGCGACGCTCGGCGACACCACGGCCAACTGGGTCGCGAAGTCCTACTCCGAATCCACGGCCACCTGGCTCAAGACCAGCGACACCAGCTACGACAGCCTCGGACGCGTAACCTCAGTCGCCGATGTCGGCCAGCACACGACGACCACGGCATACACACCCGCTGCGAACGCGGCCGCAGGATCCGGCGCCCCGTCGCAAATCGTCGTCACGAACCCCAAGGGGTGGCAGACCACGAACGTCCTCGACCCTGCACGCGGCCAGGTGATCACCAGCACCGACCCGAACGGCCGCATCACCTCGACCGACTACGACGCCCTCGGACGGCTGAAAGCGGTCTGGCAGCCCGGATGGCTGAAAGCAGACAACCCCGACTACCCGAGCGTCAGCTTCACCTACGCCATCAACTCCACCGGCATCTCTACCGTCGAGACTCAGACCATCAAGGCCGGCCGGATCCTGAAAAAGCTCGACGTGTATGACGGGCTCGGGAAGATCGTCCAGTCCCGCACGCCGGGACCAGAGAACAGCACGATCGTCGCCGACACCCAATACGACTCGCTCGGACAAGTCACCGCCACCAATGGCCCCTACGGAGCCAACACCGCCTACTCAAGCAGCGCGGTCGTGCTCCAGGCTTATTCCTCCAACAACATCCCCACCCGCACAGTCAATACCTACGACTCCGCCGGGCGCATCACCACTGCTGCCCTGTATGAGGTCGGCAACCACCTGCGCTCCAAGACAACGACCGCCTACTCCGGGGTCGACCGTGTCGACGTCACGCCGCCAGCCGGCGCCACAGCGGAGACCACCTACACCAATGCGCAGGGCCTCACCAGCAAGCTCGTCCAGTGGCAAGGTGTCGTGGGATCCGCCTCACCCGTCACCACGACCTACAGCTACAACGCCCAGGGCCAGATGGCGACGATGAAGGACCAGAACAACAACACCTGGTCCTGGACCTATGACGTCCGTGGCCGCACGACCGCCTCCAGCGACCCCGACACCGGCTCGTCGAACTTCACCTACGACGACTCGAGCAACATGCTCACCTCCGTCGACGGACGCGGCATCATCCTCAAGTACACGTACGACGAACTGAACCGAAAGACCGCGCAACTCGATGGCTCCGATGTGGAGCTAGCCGACTGGACCTACGACGCCCGCGCCAAGGGTCAGCTCACTGCCTCCTCGAGCACGGCTGCAGGTAAGACCTACACCAAGACCATCAACACCATCGATGACGGCTATCGGCCCACCAGCATCACCACCGCCATCCCCACCGGAGCAGCAGCGTTCGCCGGCTTCACCTACACCGAAGGCGCCGAATATTACGCAGACGGAGCACTGAAAAAGACGATCCTCCCCGCCGTCGCCGGCGCCGCAGGACAGCCTGGACTCCCTGCCGAAACGGTGCAGACGACGTACGACTCCCTAGGCGCCGTCGCCGGGTCGACCGGCCTCCGCGATTACGTCGGAAGCGTCGTCCTGACCAACGTCGGTGAAGTCGCACAGTTCCAGAGCAACCCGGATCCGAACGCCGCCGGCCGCACCACCATGTACACGACCACCGACCACGACGATGCAACAGGGCAGATCACCGCGATCCGTAACCTGACCATCGGCACCAACGGAGTGTTCACGGTCGCCGACCGGACCATCGGACGCAACCTCGCCGGCGGCGTCACCTCGATCCTCACCAAGATCGGCGACCCCGGCATCGACACCGTCGCACCGTCCTCCGCAGACACCGCGGCACAGGAGATGCAGTGCTTCGCCTACGACCCGCTGCAGAACCTTAAGGACGCCTGGACTCCCGCCTCTTCCTCGGGAGCATGGTCGTGCGGCTCAAGCGGAGCGGGAGCAACCCTCGGCGGCTCGGCTGCATACCGGACTACCTACGCCGTAGATCCGATCACTGGCAACCGGACGGCGCAGTCGACGGCGGCTGCAGCCAGTGGAGGGGTCGCTTCCACCACGAGCTACACATACGGCGCAGCCGGACACGCACACGCAGTCAGCGCCGCCGCGAAGACCGTCGGCACCGCTTCACCGGCAACCAGCAGCTACACCTACGACGCATCCGGCAACACCCTGACCCGCCCCGGCCAGACACTTACCTGGGACGCACGAAGCAAAGTCAGCACGATCACCGCCGGCTCCGCCACGCAGTCCAATATCTACGACGCAGACGGCGGCCTCCTAGTTCGCATCGACTCCGCGGAGGGCGGACGACTCCTCCTCGGCAGCACGGAACTACGCCGCAGCCCTGGCTCGTCGACCACATTCGGCACCCGCACTTACAGCTTCAACGGCGCCGCCGTAGCCGAGAGAACGACAACAGCAGCGGCACCTGCAACAAACACCGTCGTCTGGCTTGCGACCGACACCGTAGGGACAGCATCAGTCTCGGTCGACCAGGCAACCGGATCGATCCGGCGCCGTTTCATGGACCCCTACGGTAATACCCGCGGAGCCGGAATCGCCTGGACGTCGAACCATTCATACCTGAACGCATTGCTATCAGCGACTAGCGGGCTTTCGCATCTTGGTGCTCGCGAGTACGACGCCATCCTTGGGAAATTCATCAGCCCAGATCCAATCTTGGCGCCGTTCGAGCCGCAGCAAAACAACGGCTACTCCTATAGCCAGAACAGCCCGATTAGTCGATCAGACCCATCAGGACTTCAATCCGCTGATTCTGCGGAGCGTTCACACAGCACGGCCGCCGTCCCCGCAGCGAACGGAACAGGCCAGATGGCTCCTCCCGGTCCTGGCCCTGCAAACCCACACAATGTGCCCGGCAGTAAAAGCGCGCCGAAGTGGCTTACCCAGAAGGTCCTGAACAATTGGAACTGGAAGTCTGGTGCAACACCATACCCGCGGGTAGGTGTCTACAACGACAATCAATACTGGGTCAATGAACAGTGGGCGCACGTTCTTGAACAGCGATCCATCGCAAGCATGCCCGACTGGCAGCAAGACCTTCTTCTGAAGAACAAAATGGCAGCCGATGCCGCACGCCCCGCGGTCTCGCTACTTCTGGTGGCTCTTGGTGGAGTCGGAGGGAAAAGTGTTTCTGCTGAGGCACAAGCATCGGAACTGGGTGGGGCCCTATCTTCAGCGAACAAGAACCCGCAAAGCTTCACAAACCTCGCCTCCGGGTATCGAACGAAACACATTATTGATGGCCATATGGTACCAGGCGAGCCCGGCAACTCTCTCTTTCCCGAATCATGGTCAGCCGAGAAAATAATGCATGAAGTCTCGGATATCGCTACGGATCCTTCTTTAAAGTGGCGGAAACAGACCGGGTCGGGCGGAGACTACACGAAGCGCGGTGACGCCGCTAGATTCATAGTGACCGGTGAGCGGGATGGCGTTGTGATCGATGTGATTGTCGAGCCTGCCGGCGAAGGAATAATTTCCGGGTATCCCCACAGATAAAAGGTGAGAAAATTGAATGAAGAACTATATTGGATGATATCTATTCCCAATCTGCTCACTGCAGACGAGGTTGAAATTGCCAAATCTCTCGTAAGAGCTGGAGAATTTCAACTGGCATACGAAGGCATAATTACGCAGGGTTTCGAGCGAGATGTAAGGCTGACGACATCACAAATTGAACGTATATATGCGTTCGGCGCTCGCTATAACTTCGACACTGAACGAGGCGGAACTTGGCTGAGTGATACGAAGCTTCGCAACAACTACTAGAGCTCCGTTCGGAGTATGTTCGCTTGGCCGCCGACGTCGGTACACCTGGCCGCACACCAAGCGCCAAGTAAACCTCCGATAATTGATATTATGTCAGTTTGTTGCCGCTCGACCGGGGTCGAACGGCCCTACCGCCGCGGTCCTGGCGTTCCTCCTCGCGTCCGGCTCTCTCCTGCGCACGACGAAGGGCTGCCACCCGGCAAGCGGGTTGCAGCCCTCCGTTGCATCGCTTTGGGATCGGTCAGAATCGCCCAGCCATGACGAAGCCGTTAGCGTCGACGTGCTTTTCGATGATCGTGATGCCGAGAGCGCCGGCGATGGACGTCCACGCGTTGAGCTCGTCGCGGTTCCCCATTCCGGTGCTATGTGGGGGTCCAGGTGGAAGAACGGCAGCGAGCCCCTCCCCTGCCGAGAACGCAGTATGCAATAAGTGAGATTATGTCAGTTGTGCGATGCGCGATGCCCAGAAAATAGTGCTGCCTGGTCGGCCGCCAGGGTCCCCTGGTCCGTCGTCCATACCCAGTCGCTTAGGCGCTGATCGGCGCGCTAGCCTCGGCCTCGGCAGCGAGATCTCGTTCAGCGCGGGGCGCAGGGCACACCTTTCCCATCCACGAGCGGATCTTCCCGCTGCACGTCTCGTTGAGATTCGGTACGCGGTGTCGGTGCTATGGACGGCGGCTTCAAGCAGCTACCGCACGCGCACCATCGGTCAGCTTGCGCGACTGAATTAGATCCACGCCCACGTCCAATTGGTGATGTGGATGTCGGGGACGCTGGCTAGGTAACGACCGTTCATCTGCTTATAAGCGGTGCAATTGCTGGTCCAGTTGGAGCACGTGCGCTCGAATCTGTTAGGCACGGTCGATGCCTGGGCGGAACTCGCCACCCCTCCAACGAGGAGGGCGGCGCTCAGCCCGAGAGCAGCAGCGGTCTTGGTGGGGAACTTCATCTGAGGACCTTCCGTCGTGCGTGCAGGCGCGGGACCGACCATCTACGGACAGGTTGAAGCCAGGCATCGTGGAGGTCAAGTTTCGACGGGTAACGAACCCGTCTCAACTGGGGGTGTTCCTACGCAGCCAGGGGCCACAGAGCATTTGCCGACGCAACGCCCCCAGCAACCGATCCTCGGGCGCCAGCCATACGGGAGCCCGGCGAGGTCGCCGACGACGGGCCTGGCTGGCGTCACTCGGCTATTGCTGTGGTGGAAGCAGAGGGAGTACCCACCCCCACGTCGTCAAGGCGCGTATGAGTGCCGACACCGCCCACGCGATGCCGGCCAGCGCTAATGTCACATCAAAGGCGCCAATGCGCACGATGTCCACATCCGCAGAGGCCGCGGTCGGGTACATGCCACCGGTAGTGGTTGCTTCAGCCGCTAACCGAGCTCCGGGAACGAAGAACGGGGAGCACCGAATAGTGCTCCTCGTTCCTGATTCGCGCTAACGATCAGTCGTCTTCGCCCGCACCATGAAGGAGCCATTTTGCGCCCCAGATGTGTGCGGCAAGGAAGACGATCGCGAGACCGATGAAGCCGACAAGGAAGAAAGTCGGGTCCGTGTCTGCCGATGCAGGGTTGGCTAAACTCCATGCCACCTCAGGTAGAGCGTAGGAGGCCATCAAGCACAACGCAAAGGTCAGCATCAAAGGCAGAATTACGACGATCTTCTTCATCAACTGATTCTCTTCTTTAGAGGACGGTTCTCTCCGGTTGAACGGAATGTAGCACCTCAGCAGGCGTAGGTGTGCATCGTGTAGTTGAAGCTGTTGTGAATTTGGTGCCACGCGCTGTCGCCGCGAACGCGAGCGGGCGCCTGGGTGGTGCCGGCTTCGGTGTACCACCAGGCGCAGACGCCCACGCCGAGCTTGTAGCCGTCCGCGTCGGCCATGTACGTCTTGGACGACTCTCCCTTGTTCAGGGCAGCGACCGTGCCTGTGGGCCCTCCGTTGTTCCACCCCGAACCGACGAACACCGTGCGCGTGGAGTCGCTGGCGCTGTGGACGATGCCACAGAAGCCGAAGTTGCACTCCGACGCCTGCGCCGGAGTGGTCGCCACCGCTCCTGCGCCGAAAATGCCGAGAAAAATCGCCGCCGCCGCGCCCAGCTTCACGACGTGGTTCTTTCGAGTGGGCTTGTATTTCATGAACATGTGATCCCCGATCCCCTAGTGGTGAGACGAGGTTCGCAGACAGCGATCCTGCTGCGACCAAATTATTAGAAAAGCGTATCTGTATGGAAAATGAACGCTTTGCGTTGGTTCGAGTAGCTGCCCCCAAGTGGGTGAGGGTAACTCTTCGAACTTCTTCAGTTTGGCGAATGTCGATAGGGCTGGTGATGTCGATGTTAGCCGGTCGTTCACGTCGCGTTCGAATGTCGAGGTGAACCTCCTTTCTCGGATTTTGCGAGGTTGCTGCTGGGTGTCGATGACTATGAAGAGGGGGGCGACTGGTGCTTCCTTTCTTGTATTCGCGGTGGGTCGTGTCAGCGGTCTTCCTTCCGCGGGCGTTGCGTGTACAGCGGCGGTTGCAGGTCGGGCGGGAACGCGCCCTCGATCGGCGCTTCGTAGGGCAGCGCCTCCCCGATCCGGTTCTCGTCCGTGGAGTCCGCGAACGGCCCGTCTGGGGAGAGTAGGACCCTCATGTGCGGGTCGCAGTGGTTGATCCACCATGCACTCATTCCGGCTTTCGGGTCGGCGCGTGCGGCCTCCCACGCTCGCCACAGCGCCTCGATGCGCTGCTGCGCTTCCTTTGACTCCCACCAGGCTGCTTTCCACCGCGAACCGCCGCCGGAGCCCTGTGCCATGACTCGGCGCCGGTAGGTGCCGATGAGCTGCTTGCGCACGAACTCATCCGCCGATCCGAAGTGCGTCGTCGGCTCCTCCCCCGCCTCGACGTCGACGCTCACCGCTGCGGTGGCGGGCTCGTCGACGCCGAACGGGTCGTCGTCGTCGTAGCCGCTCATGTGTGAGTCACCGGCGTGAGGTCGTGTCCCTGCCCAGGGGACGGAGTGGGCGCCGGTGCCGGCGCTGCACCTGGTCGGTGGTTCGCGAGGGAAGCGTTGATCGCGGCCACGAGCGGCTTGGGGCCGTCGAACCACGGGATGGTGCGGAGGATGGCGGCGCGGGAGCCGGAGGACATCAGGATCGCCCTCCCGATCTTGCGCCCCTTCTTGGGCGTGGGGAGGTTCGCGAGCTCCGCGACGTCGAGGATCAGTTCGCGCTTCAACGCGCTGGTGGTCGAGCGCACGCCCTTGTTCATGCTCGCGGAGGTCGTCTCGCGGTCGTAGGTGCCGATCAGCTCCGACACCATCCGCAGGAAGCCCGTCTCGGAGATTCCGCCGGCGTAGATCTTCGCGTTCGCGGCCGACCAGAGCTTGTCCATGCCCTCCTTCCCGAACACGCTGACGCCCTGCGACCAGGACTGGAACACCGACATGATCGGGATCCCCCGGGAGCCGTAGTGGCTGTAGAGGTCGGGGAGGTCGCGCCAGCGGCAGACGTTCGCCGCCTCATCGAGCACGCCGAGCATCGGGGTCTGCATCCGGCCGCCGGGCGACACCGCTGCCAGCTCCTCCGCGGCCTCGACCGTCGCGGCCGTGAGCGCGAGGACGAGGGGGCCGGCGCTACCGGCACCCTCCTTGGACAGGCTGTAGAGCGTGCCGGTGGAGCGCACGAACGCAGCCGGATTGAACTCCGGCCGCGTGTCGTTCTCGCCCGTGCGGTTCACCCACTGGCGGGTGCCGGAGTCCTTCAAGCACGACGCCATGCGCCGGGCGGTGGAGTACACCGATCCGCGCTCCCGGTGCTCCAACCGTGTCGCGCCCTGCAAGCTCTTGGCCATCAGTGGGAAATCGCTCGAGGCCAGGATGTCGCCGGCCGTCTCGTCGCCAGGTTTCGTCGTCCACTCGTAGACATCCGTGATCGGGCGGCCGTCGAGGGCCGCGGCGAGCAGGAAGCCTGCCAGCAGCTCGCGACCGGAGGGCTCGAAGTGGGCATCCGAGCGGGCGCCGACCTCGCTGGATCCGGATGCGAAGTGCTGCGCGAGCTTCGCCGCCTTGGTGTCGTCGGTGACGTAGGAGAGGGGGTTCCACCACCACGACGGCGGCTCGACCGCGACGCGCTGCGGGTCGAACACCCACACGGCCCCGCGAGCTGCGCGCAGGTCGCGAGTCGCGTCGAGCACGTCGCGCTTGTTCGAGGTCGTGACCACGGACCCGGGAGCGTTGACGATCGCGGGGATGACGAACGAGGTCGACTTGCCCACGCGGGGGCCGGCGAGCAGCAGCACCATGTCCTCGAACGAGGCGTGGATAGGTCGACCGTCGCTGAGCAGGTCACCCAGAGGGACGCCGAACGAGTCGGTCACTCCCAGTCGGGCCGACTTCTCCTTCGCCTCCTTGCCGCGCATATGGCTCATCTCCGCGGAGGTCGCGGTGTGGCGGGCGGTCCAGTCGATCGCGGTCCGGTTCTTCTTCCCGCCGTTCTTCGCGATCAGGAACAGGGTGCCGAAGAACACGACCACGGCGCCGATCCCGGCGACGATGAGCGTCGCGGTGCCCGGCCAGACGAGTCGGCCGCGGAACACGTCGACCACGACGGAAAAGAAGTTCGACGGGTCGGTGTCCATATCGGGATTCACGCCGTCGACCTGGGACCCGACGCGGACCGCGATGTAGATGGTCAGAGCGATGATCAGGACGCCGCCCGCCGCGAACGCGACCCCGAAGCCGTTACTGGCCTTCCCGGGCTCTTTCCGGCGGTTGTTCGTGAGGCTCATGGTGCAACTCCTTCGGTCGGTGCTGGGCTGGTGAGAGTGGTCTGAGCGGGGATCGCGTGCTGCACCGTCGCGGTGAACGCGAGGGTGGCGGCCGCTGCCACGAGGACCGCGGCGGCCAGGAGCCCGGCGACCACGCCGACCTGGCCGAGAGGACCCCGCAGCAGCGCGCCCCCGGTGCGGGCGGCGATCACGACGTCGCCCGCTCGAGCAGCGGAGCGGATACCGGCAGGAAGCGGCGCGGCTCGCACCGCTCGTAGATCGGCCCGTCGTAGCGGGCCGTCGTGTCGTCGGTGGCAGCCTGTCGGCTGGTGCCCCAGGTGAGGAGGGCCTGGCCGTTGTCCGCGTACTCGACCGGCAGGTCCGTCATGTGGTCGGTGTGCGGGAGCGTCGTGGTCATCGAGCAGCCCCAGAGGTAGCCGTCGTAGACGACCGTCGACGTGCAGCTCATGCGATTACCCGGTCCCATTGGTCCCAGGCGACGAAGCTCGCCATGAGGGCGATCCCGGTCCAGCAGCCGGTGAGCAGGAACCGATCGCGCTCCGCCGCCCTCTGACGGCGGGCGGCGATCACGCTGACGATCGCGGCGCCGGCCGCGCCGGCCGCGCCGAGCGCGACGCAGCTCGCGCCGAGCGCGACGCAGCTCGCGCCGAGGGCGACGAGGGCGGTCACGGCAGGATCTCCACCATGACCGGATCGGTCGCCAGGGGCTCGTTCGCGCGGCCTGCGCGGCTGGTGGTGTGCCAGAGCTTGTTGGTGTCGTTGACGTCCTTCTCTGCCGCGGTCAGGTGGACGCGGACGGGGATGCCGGGGCGGCCGCCGACCTTGATCAGGAAGAGGCCTCGGCCGGGTGGGTCTGCTTCCTTTCCGGAGACGCCGTCCCAGGCGGGCGGGTCTTGCCAGCTCGTGAGCATCTCCTGCTCCTTCGCGGACAGCGGCACCGCGGAGGTCAGTAGCGGCATCTCCGCGCCCGGGAGGCCGCCGCAGATGACCATGCCGGAGCGTTCCACGAATCCGCGGGCCTTCATCCGGTCCTCTTCGCTGGAGAGCGCGAGGAGGTCGGACATGGTGTGGCTGATCATCGCGAGGCCGACGCCGCGGGCACGGTTGAGGCGGGTGAGGGCGTCGACGCGATCGACCATGCCCTTTCCCGCGCGCAGTGCCCGCCATAGCTCGTCCAGGATCACGAAGTAGTGCCGGCGGGGCTCGATCCCCGCGTCGGCCAGCGCGGCGGCGACGTTGACCGTCCCGAACCCGGCGGACCAGCATGCGAGGAGGATCGCCGCTTGGAGGTCGCCTTCGGAGTCATCGATCGAGGACACGTCGTAGACGACGGGTCGGTCCCGACGCATGGGGGTGGTGGTCTGTCGGGAGAAGATCTCGCCCAGCCGGCCGCCGGAGGTGAGGCCGATGAGGGACGCTTCGAGGTTCTCGGTGATTTCCTTGTACCGCTTGAGGTCGTTGCGGTCGAGGGCGACCTGTCGAATCTCGTCCGGCGCGGCCTGGATGACGGCGAGGAGGTCCGCGAGGACGGGGATGCCCTCGTGGTGCTCGTCCAGGTACTTGAGCGCCCGGTCGATGATCGTCTCCTCCCGGTCCGTGGGCGGCTGGGAGCGGAGGATCGTCAGGAGCGCTGCGATCATCGTGTGCCGGCGGCCGTGAGCGTCCGCGAGGACCTGAGCGGCGAGGCGCTGCGCTTTCACCGCACGCAGGTGCAGTTCCTTGGAGTCGCCGCCGCGGGCGTCGAGCTCCGCGGCTTGCTCGAGCGCCTGGTCGGCGTCGTCTCGGAGGCGCTTTGCCGCGCTGGTCGCCTCGCCGGGGTCGAGGATGTTGAGGTAGCCGCGGTCGCGGCCGAGGGTGATGACCTGTCCTTCCATCGCGCGGATGAGGTCCACGTAGTCGGGCTTCAGATCCCCGAGGACCAGCGGGATGGTGCCGTACCCGGCGAGCCCGGTCGCCATGCGGCGGGTCAGCGAGGACTTCCCGAGACCCGGCTTGCCGAGGACGAACATCGACGGGTTGGAGATGAGCTGCGCCCGCTGGAACCAGCTGATCGGGTCGCACAACACGGAGGCCCCGGTGGTGAGGTTCTTTCCCAGCGGTACGCCGATCATGGGCGTGCCGGTGCCGACCGAGAAGGGGTACAGCCCGCACACCTGAACGGTCGTCGCGCGGAATTCATCGGCAGGTTGGATCGAGACGGCCTGGCCGCCGCCGCGGCCGAGCCATCCCGTCGACGTCGGCCGCATCGGGCGCTTCGGCGCCGACTCTTTCTCAATGTTCTGTCTGCCGCCCTGGTGCGGGATCGCTCGCTTCTTCCGCGACCGCTTGGAGGGCTTCTCGCGGGCGAGAGGAGAGCTGGCGGCGCGAGCTGCGGCGGCCTCCTCCTCAGCCTTCCGCGCGCGGCGTGAACGGGCGCGAGCGTCCGTCGATGTCGCCGCGGCCTGCGCCGTCGTCGGGGCTCCGACCGCGCCCGTGGGCGTGGCGGAGTCGAGCGCGTCGACGTCGCCGGCTTCCTCGCTCTGGTCGACGTCGACGGCACCGGTCGGCAGCTCGTCGCCGCCGACGTCGCCGTCGACGTCGGCGGGGGCGTCGACGGGCTCGGTGTCGCGGTGGCGGGAGAAGAGCTTGGTGGTGCTGCTCACTGGGGGCCTCCAAGAAGGGTCGGAACGACGACAAAGACGGGTGAGGGCTGAGGGTTAACCCGGGACGGCACCGGACGTGTGTCCAGTGCCGTCCTGGTGGTGGCGGGGTGTGTCACAGGATTTCCCGCATTTCGTTGGGGATGCGCAGGTGCCGGGGCAGGACCAGCCCCAGCGGGAGGGCGGCGGCGAAGGCGGAGTCCTGCGAGCCGAACGCGGGCCGCATCCGCAGTCGGGCAGCTGAGGTGAGGGAGTCGATCGCGGCGCGCGCTTCGGGCTCCTGACCACGCTGCAGCGTGGTCGCGGTGACGATCAGGCCGAAGTTCATCAGCCCGGCGCCGGAGGCTTCCTCCGCGGCCGTGGCCTGCGCCGAGCGGGTCGAGAGCGTCGAGCGGGCCGTGGGCTTGGTGGATGCGGAGGAGTTGAACTGGGCGGCGTTCAGGTCCGCCTCCACGAGCGCTGCGGCGCGAGCGGGGTCGATGGGCCGGTAGAGCAGCGTGACGCGCTTGCGGGCGATATCGCGGTGCGGCGCGAGCAGGCGAGCGAGGATGTTCGACTGGACCACGCCGCGCGGCGGCGCCGTCATCGTCCACGACGTCGACACCGCTCCGTCGTGACGGTAGGAGTCCCAGTGCGCTTCGGCGCCCGCGGGGCCGACGTCGGTCCAGGACAGGTCCGCCGTCTCGCCCTCTGCGCGCGCCTGATCGATCAAGAGCGCCGCGTCCGGGTCGTACGCGGTGCGGATGACCTCGCACAGCTCCTGAGCGCTCAGGGGCCGCGCTGCGCCCGCCCCCGTCGCCGCGAGAGAAGACGTCAGACCGGGGATGCGGGCGGAGAGGTCCGCGGCGACCTCCTTGGCATTGCGGCGCTTCCCGTTGATCCGCGCGGTCGCCGTGAACGTGAGCGCGATGTAGGCGTGGATCGTGGCCGATCCGACCGGGTACGTCTCCACGACCTCCTGGAGCATCGCTCGAGCGAACAGGGGTGCGTCCGGGTCCATCGACCCCTCAACCTCACCGCGCAGGCGCGTGCCCGTGTCAGGAGCCGTCTCGACCGTCACGGAGGCCGCCTCGATGCCGGGTTCGTCTCCAAGGTTGGCGAGCCAGATGCCGTACTCCGCGACCTGGTTGTTGATCTGCTCCTGATCCACCAGCGCGGCGCCGTCCGGCTCCGTCGCGAGAACCACGGTGAAGTGCTTGGTCATCGGAGTGCTGATCAGCGCGAACCGGCGGCCGTGGGAGTCCTCGTGCTCGGTGAGCTGCGAGGGCGCGGCCAGGCCCGGGAGCTGGAACGTCCCCCACTTCGCGCGTCCGATCGGACCGGAGCGGTAGATGTTCGCTCCCTTGCTCTTGGTACGCCACCAGTTCACGCGGACCACCATCCTTCCGAGGGCGCTCTGCCCGTGCTTGTCCTTGACCGAGACGGTCAGGAGAATCCCGCCGAAGATGGCGGCGACGATGAGTGCCGGCCCGAGGCCGGAGAACATGGACGCGATGATCGAGGCGACGATGCCCACGAACATCACGAGGGTGGCGAGCTGCCCGAGCCCGCCAAGACCGGCGGTCTGAGGCTTTCGCCAGTTGCCGTAGGTGCGAGCCTTGGTCGGCTCGGTTGCTGTGCTCGACATGGGTTAGCTCCCGCTCTCGTTGCTGCCGGTCGCCTCTTCGGTGCCGGCCTTCACGGCCTGCGCGGCGTGCTTCGCGCCCTCCGCGGCCTTCGTCGCGACGGCGATACCGGCGCCGATCGGTCCGGCCGCGGCCGCGGCGCCGCTCGCGGCTGCCCCTGCACCGGCGCCGCTCGACGCGGCGGCTCCTGCACCGCTGGTCGCCGCGCTTCCGGCACCGGCACCGGCACCAGCGCCGCTTCCTGCCGTCGACGCCGACCCAGACGGGTCACCGGCCGGCGACGACGCGGGAGAGCCCGGCGTCGACGTGCTGCCGGACGGTCCGTCCGTGGACGAGCTGTTGCCGCCTCCACCGCCGCCATTCCCGCCACCGTTGCTGCTGGCGCGGATCGCGCCCGTCGCGACGTCACCTGCGGCGGAGAGCGCCGCGGCGCCCAGCAGCAGGCCCGCGGCGCCGCCGCCGCCGACCGAGGAGACGGCCGGGACGAGGAAGCGCATCAGCGCGGGCAGGGCCACGAGCGCGATGAGCATCAGCGCGAGGCCTGTGACGATCTGGAAGAGCCCGGTGCCGTCCGACTTGAACAGGTCGGTGCCGGTCATGCGGAACGCGATCGCGTAAACGATCGCCGCGGCGGGCTTGTAGAGGATGAATGCGAGGGTCCAGGCCATCGCTTTCTTGAACCACTGCCGACCGATTTCGGTGTTCGTGAAGGAGGCCGCCAGGGGGAAGATGCCGGCCAGGACGACGAGCATCGCGCCGCGGAACACCATCAGGGCGATCTGCACGTAGGTCATGAATACCGCGAGCATCCCCAGCAGGAAGAGACCGATCAGGCCGATTCCGGAGGTCGCGGTGAGGCTGATCATCGCGAAGATGTTGGTGCCGAAGCAGTTGCTTTCTCCCTGCTGCGACACGTCGCAGTCGGTCGAGTTGTTGAGGATCCAGATCGAGAACGCATCGCCCGCTTGGGTCGCCAGGCGGATGACGACGAGCCCTGCGCCGGCCACGGCGATCAGCGTCAGGACCGATCCCGCGAGCTCGCGCAGCGGCACCGCGCGCTGCGTCCACACCATCCGAGCGGCGGCGACGAGGATCGCGAGTATCGCGAGTCCGCCGGTGTACCACTGCAACTGACCCTGCACCCAGCCGACAACGCTCGAGGACTCGTTCAGGTGCATCGCCAGCGGCAGGAACCCTGTTACGAGCGCCGACGCGGAGGAGAGCAGCAGCACGGCCACGAGGATGACGCCGATGCGGCCCATGTGAGCTTCACCGTCCCCGTGCCGACGACGGCTCGCCATCATCACGCCCGCGACGATCAGGGACATGACGGCCAGGCCCGCGGACACCCACGTCACGTAGCCGAGAATCGTCTCGAACGCCTCCGGTAGCGGAGGTGTGCCGCCACCGTTGACGCCGCCGCCCTGGTCCACGACGGTGACCGGGGAGGGCACGTTCATCCAGACGGTGCCGAGAGAGGCGATCGCCTTGCCGTAGCCCTCCAAGATGTTGTTGACGAACTGCTGCAAAGCGTCGTTCGACGCCTGCGACACGACGTCGCCGACGGCGACGCCGGTCCAGCAGGCGACCTCCCACGGCATGCAGGGGTCGGCCGGTGCTACGGGGGTCATTCGGTGCCTGCCCAAGGGATGTAGCCGCCCAGATTCTGGAGGGTGACGGGTCGGAAGGGCGGGAGGCCGTCGTCGGTGAGGACGGACTTCCAGTCGCCGTCCGACCACTGCACGGGAGCGGCGAAGCTGACCATCTGGCCGGTGGTCGCGCGGAACGCGATATCGATCGCCGCGTCGGTCGCGGAGTAAGAGTTCACGCGGAAGCCGACCATCTGCACTCCGGTGCCGGTGTTGCTCGGGCGAGCGTCCGAGGCGAGTGCGGCGTCCCTGCCCGGGCCGGGCACGGTGAGTCGGTCGAAGACGGGGGTCGCGAGGCGTCCGTCCGATCCCATCGCCCACAGGTTGGCGACCGCGAACAGCGCGCCCTCTGGGGTGTGTGCGTAGCAGCGGCGGAGGCCGTCATCGTCAATGACGCCCGGGCCGGCAGCCTCCGAGCTCGGAGCGGCCATTGTGCCGACGAACGTCCATTCCGTCGTCGGCGCAGCGGTCAGCGTTCCGGTCTCCTCGTAGCCGGGGAGTCCGCACACGCTTTCGGCGTCGGCCGAGACGGTGGAGGTCGGGGTGGGGGTGCCGGGGGCGGCGGTCGTGGTGCCGCCTCCCCCGGTCCCGAGGGACGTCACGCCGAGCACGATGCCTGAGAGGGCGAGTGCTCCGACGATGGCGGCTCCGATGATGAAGCCCTTCTTGGTGAACGGGTTACGCGGTTCGGAGTCGTTCATGACGTCCCTTGCCTTCCTATCGGTGCTGTCGTGATGGTCTGCCGGACGCTAGCCGCCCATGAGGAAGCCGACGATCGTGAACGCGGCGGACACGATGATCACGCCGACGAGGAGGCGTCCGAGCCAGCCGCCGATCTCTCCGCCTTCGCCGCGGCGGGCGGAGACGGTCATGGTGACGCCGAGGATGATCAGGCCGACGACGGCGACGCCGAGGCCGACCCACTTGGCCCAGCCCATGACGACGGTGAAGGACTCGAATCCGGGGGGCATGCCGCCGGGGCCCGGGTCGGGGACTACCGCGCCGAGCGCGCCGGCGGCCGTGATCAGCTCTGAGGTGAGAGCGAGTGCAGACATGGTGTGTGCTCCGTTTCGTGGTGGGTGGTGCGGGGTGATCGGCGTCGCGGTCGCGGCGTCGAAAGGGTCCGGTTATCCGGTGGTGAGGGGGCCGTCGGCGTAGGCGACGTCGAAGTGCAGGTGGTTTGCCGTGTCACCGAACTGGGTGATGTGCTGATAGGTGGTCGAGCGGCATTGGATCTGGCCGGCGCGGGAGCCCTGGGGTACCTGGGGGTCCAGGACCGTCAGCAGTTGCAGGGCGTTCGCGTCGCAGCCGGTGGTGGCGGTGTTGTTGAAGGAGAAGAAGTCGACGGCGTTGCCGCCGCCGTTCATCCAGTGCGACGAGCCCGTGCCCGCTCCGAGGAGGGAGCCGGTGCACTGGCGGTTGAGGTCCGAGACGCCGACGTGCTCGAACGTGTTGAGGGCGATCGTGATGATCTGAAGAATGCGGACGTCGATGCCGCAGTTCTCCTTTGCGGTCCCGGCGGCCATGTCGTGGATCTGCTGCGCGTATCGGTCCTCGAGCAGCCGCAGCCGGCCCTCCTCCATCGCCGTCATGAGGTCGGCCGCGAGTGCCTGCGCGTCGCCGGACACGGGGACGCATCCGCCGACCGGCGCGGCCGTCGACGTCGCGGTGCTCGTCGGCGTCGACGGGACGCTCACCGGCGCAGTGGTGGCCGTGGGTGCGGTCGTGCTGCTGCCGAGGCTGTTGAGGTAGGTCATGACCGCCACGGCGTCGGTGCGGTACTTCGTGTAGTGGTTCGGGTCGGCGTTGCGCTGAACCTTGTTGATCGCGATGGAGGGCTCCATCGCCTGCCAGCCCTCGACGGCCACGAGGCGGTCGTAGAAGAAGCCCGCCGAGGTCGTCGGGTCCATGCGCTGCTCAACGGTGCCCCAGCTCGACTGCTGCTGGAACAGTCCGATCGAGTCAGCGACCGACCCGTCCGGGTTGATCGCACCGTCCCCGTAGCTGATGTTCACCAGGGATGACTCCCCGATCGCCGTCTGCACGCCCAGCGTCTGCCCATCGGCGCCGAGGCCCTTCGCGGCTCCCGCGTTGACGATGAGTGCGGCGTTCACGAGCTGGTCGTGCCCGTAGGCCCCGACCTTCGCGTCCGCGGGGATCGCGGACACGTTCACCGGTCCGCCGCCAGGCAGGCATGCTGCAGCCGCATCCTCAGCGGCGCCGAAGAACAGCAGCCACAGCAGCAGTGCGATCGCGAGAAGCGGTGCCAGGACCGCCGCGAGAACGCCCATTCCCCCCTTCGCCACCGGGCTACTCCGATGCCAGGGGGGTGATCTGCTCGACAGCCCACGGACCTGTCTCGACGGTGCGGTGGACGTAGACGGAGTAGTCGCCGGCGTCAGTGGGGACGAGGATGCGCATCGTGTAGGCGCCGTCCCCGTCACGGACCGTCGCGGCACCGGTGAGGGTCGTGCAGGGCACGTTTGCGGGGTCGACCGCTTCGTAGGCCACCGCGGCCTGCTGCGAGAGGAACGGGTAGAGCTCAGCGATCCATGTGTCGTAGTTCAGCGACGGTCGGCAGAAGGCCGTCACCGCCGACGTCGCAACCGCGAGGGTGTCTCCCTCGACGCCTGGAGCCTGAGTCGGCTCTACATCGACGGGGATGTCCGCAGGCGGGGTCGGGGGGCTGGTGGGAAAGGCCGGCTCGGTGTTCGGGTCTGCCGGGGTTGCTGTCGCGGCAGACGGCGTTTCGGGCGTGGCGATGGTCATCGGCGCAGCACAGCCGACCAGGAGCAGTGCGCTCGATGCGACTACTGATGCTGACAACTTGCGACCGCGCACGACGTTCCTCCGCTCAACTTCCGTTACGTCCAGTGTATCGGTTACCGAACTAGCAACGCACCGGTATCGAATCAGAAATTGTGCATAATTGAGCTACCTACGCTTGGTCAGCAATCAGCGAATGTGCAGCGCTGATCGAGCTGCCGGTGTCGCGGCGACGCTGGAGGCCTCCACCAAGGAAAATGGAGCGCATGTCTCCAAGAGTCGAGTGGCCAACCCCGGATCCGAGGCCCGTGGACGTCGAGATTGCAATCCTGGTCAACGGGAATCGTTCGCGCGCCGAAGTGCTGCGCTACCTGGACACCGTGACCGGCGCTACCCGCGGGATCATCGCTCGAGAGACGGGTATCCCCTACGGATCGCTCGGACGTGTCTTGAAGGAGCTAGAGGACTACGGGGTCATCACCGTTGAGTACGGCCGTGATGCCGAGGCTGGCGACAACGCAGCTCGCCAGCAGAACGGGCTCTACTCGCGTAATCACTACCGAGGGTGGGAGCTAGACCTGGCCTGGCACAACTACACCAACCCGTCACGACCGCGGACGCTGGAACAGCAACTCGAACTCGCTCTGCGCGACGCCGCCGACAATCCCACGCTGCGCCACCTTGCAGAAGAACGCCTCCGCGAACTACGCGGCGCGTCCTCCGCCAGCTCTACGAGCTGAGGCGATCGCGCACGACGCTCTCGAACAGCCGCCTGTGGACATTCCACTCCATCAGGTGAGGGACGGGCGGGAACTCGTGGACCGTTACCGTCGACGGGTTCAGCCGCTCCATCTGGCGACTCTCGGCAAGGTCGTTATCTCGATCGCCGGCCGAGTGCAGCACGAGGGTCGAGACATCGACCGACCGGTCCCCTCGAAGCCAGTTCAACCGCGCAAACGACGTCGGCTCGGCCATCCGCGCGAGCCTGCTCAACCATCGCGATTCCAACGAACGGAACAGGGGCGCCCCGATCCAGGCAGGCAGTCGAGCCGCTGCTATTCCGCGTTCGATCGAAGCCTTCCACTGCACGGCCGGCCCGATGAGCACGAGCTGCGTGATCCGGTCCCGGTACTGCGAGGATTCCGCAAGAAGCAGCGCAATCGTTCCCCCCATCGACCAGCCGAACAGCACGAGCTCCTCAGCTCCGCTCGCGATCGCGAAGGCGATGGCGCGGTCGACGTCGCGCGCCTCCCGGAGTCCGAGAGTCGCCCCCTCTGGCTCGGCACCAGGTGCGGCATCCACCTCGACATCGCCGTAGAACGAGGGCACGAGTGACGTCATCCCCAGTTCAACGGCGATCGGTACCGATCGAAGGGCCGAGGCTCGCGAAGACTTGATCCCGTGGAGGTGGAGCGCCCAGCGGCGACCGTCGCCGGCTGCGAACAGCCATGCCGGTCGGTCACCGTCCTCAGCAGGGATGTCGACGTCTTCGTAGGCGAACCCGAGCGAAGAGGCGTGTGCGAAAGCGTGGCCCGTCCAGCGCCCCTCAGTCGCTTCGGCTACGTCCCCGCGCGCGTCCTCGATGCGGCGTTCCACGGAGTCGTAGTCGTCGTGGATGACGGCCCCTACTTGGAGGTGTCCCCGGCCATCGTTCACCCACACGCCGTACTCCCCCGGCGCCCGCGTCCCGTCCGTCGACGGCAGGCGGATCGTCCGTTGCGCCATGTCGATCGTGACAGGCAGCACCTTCGGGCGTCCGCGCAGAACGGCTCTGCGCATCAGGGCGACATCAGCCGCGAGAGCACCCATGCCGAGAGCGGTGGCTGTCGCCGCGCTTACTCCCCACGCGACCGTGGAAAGTCCCGTCACTGCACAACCTCAGCCATCGCTCGAAGTTCGTCCTCGAGGCCAAGGTGACGCAGGATGCCCGAATTCGTTCGTTCCAGCAGGTGCCGCTCGCTCGACGTGAGCAGCGCGTCCTCCGCGTTCGTGGCGTCGTAGAGGACGGTGGATTCCGAGTTTGCACGAGCGCGCGGCTCCGGCAGGAACAGGGCTCTGCACGCCCCCAAAAGCGTCAGAGGCGTGTCCGTCACCTTCCGCCGGATCAACGCCAGCCGAAGCGCTCGCACACGCCATACCGGCTGCAGCAGCTTCCGTTGGCGCTGCACGAACACCTTTGCGAACGCGACAATCAGAAGAAGAATCCCGGGCCCGAAAATCAGGTAGAACAGGCCGCGCAGCGCCTCGCTCTGCGATTCCTGCCCCCACTCGAAGTGAGCCATGGTCAAGTAAACGACGTGAGTAGCGCAGGCGAGAGCGACGAGAGCGAAGCCGGCGAAGAAGACGATCGATGTGCCCCGCAGCTTCCGCGCTCGAATGAGCGCTGATCGGCCCGTGAGGACTCCGATCGTGACGATGTAGAGCATGAGGTAGGCGTAGCAAGCGGGGTCAGTGATGTAGTCCCGTACGAACGTCTCGGACGTACCTCCGCGGTGCTGAATGAGGGCAAACAGGACTGTCTGCCCTCCCAGAACAGCGCTGAGCGCGAACCAGCGCGGCTTCTCGGGGCCGGGCAGCCCCGCCCCCAGTCGTGTCGCGCGGTAGAAGAACCAGAAGGCGATAGTCGCGCATAGGGCCTGCGCGAGGTTCCAGAAATTCGACCCGCCAAGGGCGGCATCGACCCATCGCAGCGGGATGACCATGCCGAGCGTCAGGATCGCGATCAGGCCGAAGAGAGACGCGATCCACGCTGGTCGTCGGGCTGGGTCCTTGGTCGAGCCGACAGCGCGGCCGAAGAAGAGCGCGACGCAAAGCGCGAGAGAGACGATGATCGCCAGCCTCACCCACACGAGCGCTTCGCCCGGTATTGATCCCATCATCCGAAGACGCTCTCCTCTGCTTGCAGATTGGTGCCGAGCAACCAGGTCATGAGACGGTACGCGAATTCCTCCGCAACGATTTCCGAGCGGCTGCGCGTCAGTCCACGCCCCTGCGCCTTGATCACCGCCTCGCCCAAGGTGCCACCGTCCGTCAGATCAATATCAGCGCCGCGGAGCACGTCACAGTCCTCGTGGTGGAAGCATGCATGGCCGAGTTCATGGCAGATGCAGTGCAGCTGATATGACAGCGGGTCGGTCAACCGGAACGAGACGTAGCCCCGGCTGGGGGTGTCGCGAAACAGTCCGGTGAGCTGCCGGAGACGATCGTCCGAAACCGCTTGCAAGACGATGGGTTTGCGGTAGACCGCGGCCACCCTGTCGACGATGTCTTTGAGCGACATGCCTGGTTCGAGGCCAAGCCGGTCGATCATGGCCGAGACGGTCGCGGAGGGGTCGAAGGGTTCTTCCGTCTCAGCTTCTGCCGGCCACACGCTCACTGGTGATCCCCCGCCGGCCCACTGTCGCGGACCAACTTGGCGATTGCCCGGATCTCATCCGGGCTGAGGCTCGACAGGTTGCGGGCCGCGATGCGCAAGGTTCCGGTTGATCGCATGGCGTGGGCCAGCTCTTCCTCAGCCTCCACCCGAGCAACGAACTCTTGGTCCCCTGTCGTCAGATAGTCACGAGGCACCCCGAGCGCGGAGCTGATAGCTCCCAGAAGCTCATCCCTCGGGAAGGCAGCGATCGCGCCGTCGAGGAGGTCATGCCACTCGTTCTGAGACAGGGCGACGCCGATACGGCCGGCGGCGAGAGACACCGCACGGTACCCACCGTCGTCCTGTAGGCGTGCGAGAGCGCCCATCCGACGACCGAGCTCCCGTACGTCCTGGTTCGCCGCAGCCCCGGGGGCAGGCGCGACGTCCGCCGCGGTCAGCGTTCCGTTCTTCGCGGCACGCAGCGTCTCGACGGCATCGATTTCGAGAAATCGGCACAGGAGGTCGAGCTGTTCGACGTCCATGCGTCGCTTCGCGTGGAGCATCCGAGAGAGCTGTCCCTCGGACACGTCAACCGCTCGTGCCGCTTCGGCCAGGGATACCGCGCGGTCGACCATGCGGGCTCGGAGCACCCGGCCCAGGGATCGTGTGAGCGCTCCGGGGAGAGCTTGGGGGGCTAGTGGCATGTGTTGTGTCCTTCGGGTCGAACAGTCGCTTGCCGTCTGTTACGGTCTTGCCAAACGCAAAAGCATTGTCAGGATACCGGTTTTCGGGAGCTTGCTGTGAACGACCTCAACCAGACGTCGAGGAGACCATCTGTGGCTGACCTTTCATGCCTCGAACTACAGCTAGCTCTGAACACCGTCGAGGGTGTCGAGCTGATGCGCGCGCTCGACTGCGGCCCGCTCACCCTCAGTGACCTTGGTCGACACACTGGCGTCGACGTTCTTCCCCTTGCGCGCGTCACCCGCACGCTGATGAGCTACGGCGTACTCGTGCGCCGGCAGAACGGCGAGTACGCCCGCACGGACATCTCTGCTCGCGAGGCGGTTGCGCATTAGGACCCGCCGCCGCCCGGGTCCGCGTAGCAGCGGCCGCGTGACGACGAGGCGCCGGCGACTGATGGATCGATTAACGATCAATCTGCGCGTGTCGCGTCGTCTTAAGCGCAGTAGTAGCAATAGCGTGTCCGCATGGCTGCACCGCGACGCAAGCGAGGGACGATGGTCCGACCTATCTCTCTGGGCTGGACCGTCGAGCAAGACGCGCGTGATCGCGTCGACAGCATCGCGCAGCGCGCGAACGTGTCGTCGGCCGTCTTTTTCGAGCGCATGGTCGCCCACGTAGAGACGGAACTCACCGACCAGGGCATTCCGTCGTGGTGGCCTGTTGACCCGACTCTGACGAGCGAGGAGCTGCTCATCAACCCCACTTAACGCATTAGGCCCGCCGCTCACGCGACGGGCCCAGAAGCTCTCGCTTCACACCACTGCTTACCAGGGCGACAGGTGTGAAGCCATTTCCCGAAGTACCGGTTTCCTAGGCCGGGCCTTCGTCATCGCCACCCGAGGGAGGAGAAGTGACCTCATCGTAAGCCATGCCGCTGTGTCTTCGCACGCCCAAAATGCCGAAGTTGACTCCTTCTCGGCGCCCTGGGCACTGACGCGCCGGTTGAGCCCCCGTGCCGCCGTGCGCACGATGCGCCCGGACGCCTACGGGCGCTTGGACGAGAACGCCTATCCGGCCGCGTTCCCCGTCTCCGCCGTCGCGCCAACCGCCCCGTGGGCGATCTACCTCACCGACGACGCCGGAGCGTTCCGGTTGCTGTGCTTCGACTTCGACGGCAAGGACTCCCGCGGCGTCGACGCCGACCTCATGGAGCAGGCCGCAGACGACTGCGACGCGCTCTCCGCCGTCCTCGACGCGCACCAGGTCGCTCACCTCGTGTGCCAGTCCTCCGGCACCGGGGGCCGGCACCTGTGGGTTGCTCTCGCGGAGGGCGCCCCTGCCGAGCTGGTGGCCCGGTTGGCGATCGCCGCTCGAGCAAATTTCCGCACCCTGGATCACGGGATGCTCCGCAACCCGCGCACCGGTGCCGCCCGTCCGCCGCTGTCCCCGCACCGCGACGGTAGCTTCTCGAGGGTCCTCCGCGGCCGCGCAGAGGAGCTGCTGGACATGACCGTCACCGCGGCCGCGCTCGAGGCCGTGACGGACGCCCTGGAAGAGTCCCGGCCGCCGCTGCGCGTCGACGCCACTCCCCCAGTACCCACCGCCACCGCGCACCAAACGCACCGGACGCTGAGCGCTGCCGGCGCCGCGCACATGGCCACGGCCGGAGGCGGCGCGAATCCGTCGTGGACCGCGTTCATGTGCCTGCTCTCCGCCGCACACGCGGGATGGTCCCTGACCGACGTGGAGCACGCCGCGCGGACCGCGCCCGGGATGGAGCACTACCGCACGAAGAACACCGGCCGCGGCCACCGCCGGCCCCGCGCCCGCGACGAGGCCGCCGAGCGACTGGCCCGGCAGTGGGAGAAGGCCCGCCAGTACGCGGCGCTGCACGCCGTTCTCCCGCCCGAGCGCGAGCCCGGCGACCTGGCGGAGCTGGACAGCCTCGTCGGCTCCGTCAGCGCCCTCCTCGACCGGTTCCGGGTGAGCCCGGGCCGGTGGGGCAGGACCGAGCGGGCGACGTCGGAGAAGACGATCCTCACCGCCCTGGCCTACCTCACCCTGCACACCGGCAAGCGCACCGTCGCCGCGTCCATCCGCGACCTGGCTCTCCTGGCAGGCCTGGGCCGCACCACGGCGGCCAGCGCCCTGCGAACGCTGCGTGAGGACGGCTACGTGCAGCTCGTCGTCCACGCGGACGGCTCGAACGCCAGCGAATGGCGACTAGCCGAGCACTTTTCCACAGGCCCTTTGCAAGGTCCGGTCACAACCTTTAATAACCCCCGCCCCCCCGGGCCGCTCTTCACCGAACGAACCATGTTGCTCACCACGCTCGAAGCCGACCTCACGGACACTCGGCACGATCTCTTCACCCGCGCCGGCCTGGGACACCTGGCAGGGAAGGCGTACGCGCTGCTACGCCGAGAAGGGACCCTTGGCCTCGCTGCTGCCGCCACACTGCTGGGAGTGACCACCCGAACCGCTGCCACCGCTCTCTCCCGCCTGCGCACACACCGGCTCATCGTCAAGCACACCCACGGCTGGACCCAGGCCAAGCGCGACCGTCGCACCGCCGCCGCACGCGCGATCGGCGTCGACGGAGCCTTGACCGATCGAGCGCACCGCTACGACGTCGAGCGCGAAGTGTGGGCCTGGTGGCAAGCCGAGCTCGCGCATCGCTCCTCCTCCCCCAGGCAACGCCCGCGACGCCGACACGTGTCGAGCCGACCCCTGTTCGAGGACAGATCGGCTGGCGAGCGCGTCTGGCCGCTCTACCCCCGCGACGCCGCCGGCCGCGGCGATCACCGCGAAGCGTTGCACTGGGGACGCACCGGCATGCTCGCCCCCGGATCACTCTGGTGGTCCTCCACCGCTGCCTAGCTCTCGTCGTCGACGCAATCCTCGAAGCTCCCGATACGGCTCCGTGAACCGGCCTCTTCAGCGCTGCTGCCGCCGGAGTTCTCTGCGTGGTCGCTATGGCAGCCACACGGGCACTCAACGCACGCGGTGTCGGTTTGATCCAGAGAAATTCGAATCTGCCGTTCGTTCCTTGTGCAGAACCGCCATCTAAACCGGGCAAACCAAGATAGCCAGATACCTATATAGGTATCTGGCTATCTTGTACCGGCTCGAACTCAGCTGAGCGGGTTCCGGTCGCGGTACTCGCTCAGCGCTGTCTCCACGATGTTCTTCTTCGTGCGACCGGTCGCGGCTCGCAGGTCTTGGACGTAGTACGACAGCTCAGCATCGACGTCCACATGCAGAACCTCCGTGGGCTGCTTCCGCGGCGGCGTGGCCGCCGTGCCCGCAATCGTCCGCGTTACCGGGGCTGCGACCGGCGCCGTAGCGGGCGTCGGAGCCGGACGAGGCTTGGATGCGATCGGGTCGCTGCGGTCGGGCGCTGGCTGTGCCCGGCGCGGGAGGCTGGCGGGGCGATCTTCGTTCGTCATCGGATGACCTTTCGTGCGAGTTCACGGTATGCGGCGGCGACGGGGGCGCCCTTGCGGAAGTTGCCGTACCAGTCGTGCGAGTACCGGACCTCTCCGACGATGGTCCGGTGCGGGACAAGCGGAGTCAGGAGAAGCCCCGTCTCTCGCATCTGCTCGATGCTGTGCGTAGCCTCCCGCGGCGTGATCGTCTCCTTGTATCCGCCGACGATGATCCCGGCCTCCTCGACCGCTGCGCGGTCGCTGAGGTCGTTGTAGCGGCGCACACTCTCCTGTGCCCCAATGAATCCGTCCACACCGTCAGCGGTGGGCGTGGCGGCGTAGATCACTGACTCCGCCGCCGTCAGGGCGTTGTAGATCAGCGACCCGCCCTGGCGGTTCGGGCAGTCGATGATCACGAGGTCCGCAGGCACATCCTCGAGCGAGTCCGCCAAGCGGTGCCCGACTTCTCCGGGATCGTCCGTCTCGCGTGCGCTCACGCTGCGATCGGACGGGATCACTCGAAGGTTCGCGTGGAAGGGCGAAGGCACGGCGAGCTCATCCGCCCATCCCCTCGGGTCTGCGTTGCCCAGGATCGCTCCGACGTCGAGCCCGACGTCGACGGGCTGCGCGTCGAGCCATTTCGTGGTCGCGCCTCGTGGATCCAGGTCGATCAGGATCACCCGCCGCCCCTCTTCGGCCGCCACCATCGCCAGGGAGACGGCGGTGGTGCTCTTTGTCGCACCGCCGCTCTCGCTGTAGATCATCATCGTCTGCATGACGCCAACCTATATGGGTAGCTATCCACGTAGCAAGCTTCCTAAATACCTATATAGGTATCTAGGTAGGACGCGCCCACAACGACCACTCAATCCCGCTCAGGGCGCGGGCTGGGAGCGCGTGTCGGTGGGGTCGACCTACACTCGGACGCATTCGAACATATGTTCGATGCGACGAGGGAAGGGGCCCAGATCGAGCGTGACCGTTGTGGATCACATCGCGACTCCGGCCGTGGAAGCCGTTTCCGTCGCCTTCCTCGTCACCAGTGACGCGGTGGCTGCCGGGTTCCCGTCGCCGGCACAGGACTACTTCGACGGCTCCCTCGACCTCAACGACCACCTGATCCGCGACAGGACGTCGACGTTCATCGTCCGCGTCTCGGGCGAGAGCATGGTCGGCGCGGGCATCAGCGACGGCGACGAGCTCGTGGTCGACCGGTCGATCACGCCGACGCACGGGAGCGTGGTCATCGCGATCCTCGACGGCGAGCTGACCGTCAAGCGCCTCGAGCTGCACCCCGGGGGAGTGGTCCTGCGGGCCGAGAACCCGGAGTACCCGCCGATCCACGTCGCCGAGCTGAGCGACCTCCAGGTGTGGGGCGTCGTCACCGTCTGCCTCCACCGGCTGCACCGTGCGCTCTGAGCGGCGCATCGCCCTGGTCGACGTGAACTCGTAGGTGGGCCGTTGGCCTGTCAGCCTTCGGGCAGCTCCCAACCATTCGCTCGACAGGAGCTGGCGAACGCCGCGCTGGCCGTCTGGAACGCCTCGTCGTCGCCACCCTCAAGGGCCGTCTCCATGACGGTCACCGCTTCCGTCAACTCCTTCGGGTCCTCCGCGCTCAGAGACTCAGACATCGTCCGCAGCAGCTGCTCACGGCGACCCTCTTGCAGTCCTGCGCTGCCTTCGCTGACCCAGGAGAAGTGGTAGTTGCACGCATCCGTCGCTGATGTGGTGAGGCCGCCCGAGCAGGCCGAGAGAGCAATCAGCATCGCCGCAACCGGCGCGAGTGCCAGTCCTCTGACGAGGAGGCCTCGGCGGACGAGAGATCGACCCGTGGAGACCTCTTCGCGCATGCATTGACGCTACTGCTGCCGCGGCCGGACGGAGCCGGCCGGCTGCAACAGCTCCATCCAGCCTGCACCGAGCACCTACAACGGTGTGCGTACTGGCCTCGTGACGAACGTCGGCTCGATGAACGGAAGATCCGTCCGTGCGATCACCGCAGTGAGATACCGATCCTCAAGCTCGAGGCCGAGCCCCAGTACGTGCGCGTCGGTGTCCACGCGGATGCCGTCGACCTGCTGACCGTCGACCCAGATCGGGACGTCGTGTTCGACGGCGGACTTCGTCGCCGGACCGAGCAGCTCTCCCGGCATCTCGCCGCGCATCCGTTCATTCCGGAACCGATTCATCAGCACGTAGTTGACGTGCTCGACCAGAGCGAACTCAGGCGTGCGCCAGGCGCGGTCGGCGGAATCGATGGGCACTGTCGTTCTCACGGCTTCCCACAGCATCGGATATCTCATCTGCTCCCGGATCTTCATCAACGACTCCGGGAGAGGCCATAGCGGTGCTTCATCGAGCTGAGCGCGCAGTTCGTCGCTGACGTCCGCCAGATTCGCGGGGTCGCTGCGGTCCTCAGGATTCCGCCAGAGCGCGTAGCTAAGCGAAGCCGACTCGAGGTGCGTCTGCCCGTTCGTCGTACTACTCACGGTGGAGACAGTGAGCTCCTCGACCGAAGGCTGCGGCTTCAACGTGAACAGCGGACCACCGAACCGCGCCGTCACCTCGTCCGGGGTCGGCAGCTCAGGGAAGTTCTCCGGGCGCCCACTCTCATCCACGAACATGCCCTCAGCCTGACCGACGAGCCGCGAGCCGCGCAACGGACAACGGTGCGGAGACGCCGCGCCGTGCAGATCGATTGTGAACGGAACCTTCGGTCTGACCACCCAAACGGAGCCTGCGGCACTGTTGACAACCTGATTGAGATTCTTCACCTCTCCGCGGTTTCAACCTATTTCGCTCCACCGGCTGCGTGCCACCGATCCCGAACGCGGTCGCTGCGCTCCCTCACATCGCTCGTGATCGGCGTCACTCCGCCGCCTCCACTCAAACGGTCTTCCCCGCCGGAGAGGCAAAGAAAAACGATCAGCCAGAGGGAGACACACCATGAGCCAGCAGCGCGGCACCCGTACCGAGGTCATCACGAGCGAGTACCACGGACCCGGAGCGGACGGGATCAGCCGGACCGCCCGTCAGGTGGTCATCGTCGGCGCCGGTGGCCGCGACCCGGTGACCGAGCAGACACCGGCCGTGCACCTGGTCACCCGCGAGGGCCGCGCGGGGCTTCCCGGGGTGACGCTGCAGCACTTCGAGCCCGTGGAGGCGCTGCCCGCGAATCGCGTCGGCTACATGGCCTCCGGCGCCTACGTCGTCGTTCCGGTCGATGTCGCGCGGGCGCTCGACCTGTTCCCGGCCGCGTACGCGCTGCACGACCGCAGCGAGACGCCCGCCGACTACCGCGCCAACGACTGACCCCCCCCGAACCGAGAAGGAGAACCGACATGCTCACCATCACCCACACCCCCGAAGCCGGAACGATCATCGAGGGCACCAGCCGCGGGGACGGCACCGCCGAGATCCTGAAGGCGTCCGGCTGGCGCTGGGGCCGCTCCATCGGCGCCTGGTACGTCCCGCAGTCCCGCGACCGCCTGCCGAAGTGGTGGACCATCAACCGCGCCGCGACCGCCCTGCGCGACGCCGGACACGAGGTCACGATCGAAGCCGAAGAGACGTTCCGCTCGACCATCGAGGCGGAGGCGGCGACCATCGAGCGCCAGGCCGCCCGGGTCGACGCGCTCGACGCGAAGGCCGAGCGCGCCGCGGACGCCGATACCGCCGACGCGGCCGCGCGCCGCGCGTTCGACCGGCTCCCGGAGGGTGGCGAGCCGATCAAGATCGGCCACCACTCCGAGACGCGGCACCGCAACGCGATCGAGAAGGCCCACAACGCGATGGGCCGCAGCGTCGAGGCCGACCGCGAGGCCACCCGCGCCCGCGCCCGCGCCGACGTCGCCGCCGGAACCACCGAACACCGCTACGCCCCCGGAATGGTCGCCCGACGCATCGACCGCCTCGACACCGACATTCGCGGCTGCACGCGGAAGATCGAGGGCAGCTCGCACAACTTCGGCGGCGGCTACATCGAGACGACCGCCCCCGCGACCGGCGCCTACCGGGAGCGACTGCTCACCCAGCGCGCGCAGCTCGAAGACCAGCGCGACTACTGGAGCGCCGTCCGCGAGGCGCAGGCCGCGGCCGGACAGGTCACGATCCACAGCCGCGACACGATCGCCAAGGGCGACATGATCAAGCACCGCTTCGGCTGGCACGTCGTTACCCGCGTGAACCCCAAGAGCGTGACCGTCGCGCTCGACTGGAACGACGGAACCCGCCCCTACAAAGTCGCCTACGCCGACGTGCAGGGACACCACACCGCCGCCGAAGTCGAGGCAGCCCGAGCCGCCGCCACCGAGAAGGCCGCCACCGAGACGGCCGCCGCGAGCTGAACGGTTGCGAGCTACCTACCTAGATACCTAGGTAGGTAGCTCGTGAGGGGCGGGCCCCTCACACACCCCGGGATTCCCGTTCCGGGAGGCACGAGCTGCGCTCGTGTCACTGCGAGTCACGTCAGACGCAGTGCCTCGCGAATTGCGCCGTCGTACTGCTCCCTCTCGAAGGTGAGGGTACGAACAAGCTCTCCGTTCGGACACCATCCGGCGAACTCATCGGTCACGCCGAAGCCAAGCCGCCGGCTGAGCCGGCCGAGAAGCGTTGATGGAGGTGGAAGCGGTCGAAGAGTCTCTGACTCCCACCGGGAGTCCTTCCACTGGAAGATTTCGTCGCTGCGCACGAGTTCTGCGCTGAAGAGGATGCCGCAGCTGGAGTCGCCGCAGGACGCGCAGCTGGCCAGCGCGATCCGGCCAGGAAGCATGGCCGTGACGACCGATGGTCCTTCTCCGAGAAGCGAGAGGAGGAACGGACGCCACTCGCCCCAGGGTGCCGTGAAGACGTCACCCGTACCCTCCGGATCGTCGTCGGTCACGAAATCCCCGATGGGACGTCCGTCGAGGGTGATGTCCGGTTCTTCCGTCACGCTCGAGGTGACGACCGCTATCACCGTGCGTTCCCTCATGGACACATCGTGACATCGGCGACCGCGAGCGGTCCGACTATGACAGGGCGGGCGCGAGCTGCGCTCGTGCAGCGGCGACGGAGCACCGCCAGGAGGTCGCCCGGCTGCGCCGGCCGCCGTTGGTCGCCCTACGGGCTCACACCCTTTTTTGCCGTGAAGCCTTCGGCGGCTCCCTCCGCTTCGCTGCGGTCGTAGCTACCTACGGGCTCCGTTCAAGTGGCTGCGCCACCGGCTCCTCCGAGACTTTCGGCACGCGGGAGCTTCGCTCCCTCACATCGCGCCGAAACTCTCTCCACCGCCGCCCTGCGGGTTGCACTGCGCCCTCCGGTTGCTCAGGCGGAGAACCGCCTTCCTTACCGTTATTTCCGTGGATCCGGGGCAGTTGTAGGCTCCGGAACGCGCCAGGGGTCCCGGGTATGGCTGACCGCCTTCAGCCGCCTGATGGCACGCCGTGATTAGCCGCCCGGGACCCCGCAACGGCAGGACCGCTCATTGAGAAACGCGACCAAATCGCCCTGTAAGGACATGCCGGCAAGGTCGTTCACGGCGCACCGCACCCTCAACGGAAGGACCCTGCGTGCCCCAACTTTGGGCCGGTATCGACGCCGGCAAGACCGAACACCACTGCGTCGTCATCGACACCAACGGAACCAAGCTGCTCTCGCAACGGTTCAAGAACCGAGAAACGGCGATCCTGACCCTGATGGGCGACGTCGCGTCCCTGCCGGGCGGCACCGACGTCGCCTGGGCGACCGATCTCAACCACGGCGGGACGGGGCTGCTGCAAACGCTGCTCAGCTCTCACGCGCAGCCACTGTTCTACATCTCGGGCCGAGTCGTTCACCACGCCTCGGGCGCCTACCGGGGCGAGGCGAAGACGGACGCGAAGGACGCAGTCATCATCGCCGACCAGGCGCGGACCCGGCGAGACGTGACGCTGATTCGCCAGGCCGACGAGCTCACCGCGGAGCTGCGCCTTCTCTCGGCGCGCCGAGAGGACCTTGTGCACGACCGCACCCGGGCCGTGAACCGGCTGCGCGCCATCCTGGTCCACTACTTCCCGTCGCTCGAAGGAGCGTTCAACTACGCGACGACCAGGGGCCCCCTGGTGCTGCTCACCCGGTACGCGACGCCCTCCGCGATCAGGCGGATGGGGGAGAGCCGGCTGGCATCGTGGCTGAAGGGACAGGGGTGCTGGAAGTCCGCGGCCGTAGCGAAGGTCGCGGTCGAAGCTGCTCATGAGCAGACCTCTGTCGTCGTGGGGGAGGGTGCCGCGGCCCGGCTGGTCAGCCGGTCCGCGGACGATCTGCTCCGCATCCGAGACGAGCTCGCGGAGCTCGAGGCAGAGATTGACGCCGTTCTGCAGAGCAGTACTTCCGCAGATCTACTGATGTCAGTTCCGGGATTCGGGCGCCGGCTCGCCGCAGATTTTCTCGCTGCGACCGGCGCTGACCTTGCCGCGTTCGAGACGCCCGACCGCCTGGCCAGCTTCGCCGGCCTCGCTCCCGTGCCTCGTGACTCCGGGAAGATTTCCGGCAACCACCACCGGCCAAGACGCTACGACCGGCGGCTACTGAACGCTTGCTTCCAAGCGGCGTTCATCGCCGCGAGAAACTGTCCGGTCTCGCGCTCGTTCTACGAACGGAAACGACGAGAGGGCAAGTCTCACAAGCAGGCGCTGATTGCTCTCGCCCGGCGTCGCATCAACGTAATCTGGGCGATCTTCCGAGACCAGACCCACTACGAACCGGTGCCGGCAGAGCAGACCGGTTCAGTGGCGGCGGCGGTTGCAGATGCGCCTGCGGTTTGTCGGCCCGGCGCGAATGAGCTGGAAAAGGTGAGGTGCGGGACGCTGGCCGGCACAGTAGAGCCGATCTCAGGAGAAGATCGGCAGCGCTCCTGAGATCAGGACGCTAGCGACTGCGGCAGTCAGCAGGACAAGCCACGGCAGAGCCGACGGTGGGCGGGCGGGCGCGGGCTTTCTGAAGGCAGGGTGTAGCTGCGTCCGATCAATACTCACCTTCCGCCCGGTGACGGTGATGGCGCCATCTGTGCCCTCCTCAGGCCACCGCTTCAGTACGGCGGCGGCGATCGCGGGGAGTTGCTCATCCCGAGAGACGGCGATGGCATGAGAAAAGCGGCCTATCACCGCGAGTGTGGCCGACCCTGCCGATCCTGCACCCAGGACCACCGGAGCGAGCAGACCCGTGTCGTCCGCGCTTCCGCCGACGCGCCCAAGGATCACGACGACTCCGAACACGAAACCGACACCGGCGACGAAGACCGACGCCCATGAAAGTACGGCGAGCAGCATTGCGATCCCCCTTCCCGGCCACGGGGCGGTCTCATGCTCGTCGGTTCCCGCCAGAAAGCGGGCGAGTTCCTCGCGAGTGCGGGCGTCCTCAGGAGAGCGGAACGCCGGACGAGTGCCCGCAGATGCAGGATCGGCGGGCCCAGGACGAAACTCCACGGGGAACGCCGCCGCGCGCATTCTTCGCGCTGCTTGCCCGCACCGTCTGTCCGCCCAATACAGCGAGCTGCCGAGCGCTAGGACGGCGAGTATCGCCGCGAACGCGGGAACGACCCAGCTCGAGCTGGCATTCTCCAACTCCTTGGAAAGCGCGGCCGCCGCGATCACGAGACCGGCACCGCTGGCCGCACTCAGAAGCGCGACCAGGGGCATGGCAGGGCTGAACCCCTCTCGCAGAGCAAGCGCCTCGTCGCGATTCCGCTCCGCTCGCCGTTCAGCCCATGCCTGCGTCGACGATTGGCCCTCCGGCTGCGGGGCTGACTCCATGCCGCTCACGCTACCTGCGACGCGCAGATATCCGCACGACACAGCTATCGCGAGTCAAGAAGCACAGACGTACACCAGTGAGGCGGACGCCGACCTCTGGCCGGCGCAGCGCTTGACGCTACGCGCATTTTTGCCTGGAAGCCTTCGGCAGCGTACGGGCCTGCGGCGTCCACGCAAGCCGCTGCGCGGCCGGCTCCTCCGACGTTCTCGGCACGCGGTCGCTGCGCTCCCTCACATCGCGCCGACAACCTCTCCTCCGCCGCCCTCCGGGTTGCGCTCCCACCTCCGGCCCTGCTCGGCACTACGTGCCTTCCAGGCAAAAAAACGCTGGGAGAGAAGGAAGAACGAGACGAGCCAGACCACCCCCGCTGGCTTGACAAATCTGATTGAGAATCACGGCAAAAAAACGATGAGGAAGAGGAAGAACATGCAGCAGATCACCACCGTCAGCACCTTCGTCCCGGCCGCGAACGAGGACGGGATGCAGAGCCAGTTGCGCCGGATCGCCGAGCGCGACGTCGACCTCTCAGGTCTGGCACGGGGCGGGTGGGCGCTGGCACACACCGCCACGATCCCCGGCCCCGAGGGCGTCATGTTCGTGGACACCCTCACCCGCACCGAATCCTGACCCGCACCACCACCGAGGAGCAAACGCCATGTCCAACACCATCACCACCAGCCCCGCGGCCGAGGAGCCGACCCTCCTTGGCGCGGTGGCCGAGTTCGCGTCCGTGTTCTCCCACGGGGACACCGCCGACGAGCTGGCCGTGCGACTCAGCTGCGCCGAGGTCGACGCGCTGGCCGGACTCCTGCGAGCATTCGGACGGGACGAGGCCGCGGACCTGTGGATCGCGGAGCACGCGAGCGACGACGACGAGGGCGACGCCCACACCCCGGAAGGAACCCACCGATGAGCGAGCAGCAGCAGACCACGCCCGACCCGGCGGCGACCTACCAGGCGGCCGTCGCGGCCTTCGCGGCCACGCTCTCCGACCCGGCCGTCACGGAAGCGATCGCTCCGACGCTGCCGTGCTGGCGCGCGACGGGCATCATCGACCTCCTCACCCAGGCCGGACACACTGACGCCGCCGAGAAGTGGGCCGAGCTGCACGCCTGGTCCCCGGTCAACGACGAGCACGACCCGCATCGCGGCGACCGCTGGGACTACTGATGCTCACCGTCTACTCGAAGCCGTCGTGCGTGCAGTGCACCATGACCTACCGGGTGCTCGAGAAGAAGGGCATCGAGTACACCACCGTGGACATCACCACCAACCCCGCAGCGCTCGCGTACGTCACGGAGGAGCTGGGATATTCCGCCGCTCCCGTGGTCGTCGCGAGCGACCAGGATCACTGGTCGGGCTTTCGCCCCGACCTCATCGAGAAGCACGCCGCGTGACCGGCCCGGACGTCACTGGCGACGACTACCGGGCCGGGTACCTCGCCGGACAGGCCGACCGGCAAGGCGAAGTCGACTGGCTGGAGAACGAGGCCGACCGGCTCTACCGCCTCGCCTACGGCGACGAGCGCCGCGTCCCCGCTCTCACCGTCACACGCGCCGAGCTCGAACAGCGCAGAGCGCTGTCCGAGCCGCCCGTGGAAGTCACCCGCCGCGACGCTCTGGCGTCCTGGGGCATCGAGACACCCGCCACCGACACCCCGGCGGCCGCGGCCGCGAACCCGTCGACGTCGACGGGACCCACCAACCGCACGAGCAGGAGACGACAGATGAGCACCAGGACCATCACCGGCAACCTCGCCGCCGACCCCGAGGCCGTGCAGGCGGGCCGCGTGCAGATCGTGAAGCTGCGCGTCATCGAGAACACCGGCGAATACCGCGCGGGGGAGTGGACCCCGCACGACGCACCGACCACGCACTACGTGGAAGCGAAGTTCGAACTCGGCGAGCACGTGCTCGCCTCCCTCCACAAGGGCGACGCCGTGATCGTCGTCGGCTACGAGCGCACCGTCGCGTGGGGCGAAGGCGAGAACCGCCGCACCGGCCGAGTCATCGAAGCCGACGCCATCGGCCCCAACCTCACCCGCGCGACCGCCGTCGTCACCACAACCACCCAGCGCGCACCCCGCCGCAGCGCCGCCCCCGCGGCTGAGTAAGTTGGTCGGCATGTGGGACTGGATCGCTCTGCTGCTGGCCGTGACAGGTGCCGCGCTCGTCGTCGCCGGTATCGTGCCGCTTTATCGCGACTCCGAGATCCACTCCGCGCAAGTGTCCGAGGTCGCGGTCGACAAGCGCGCCCGGGCCCGCGGCGCACTCCTCGCGGCCGTTGTTCTCTTCTCCGCAGCCACTGTCGCCCTCCTCGCCGGCACCGCCGGCCCGTGAGGGGCGACCCTTCACACTCCCCGAGTGCCCCGTTGCGGGGCGCGAGCTGCGCGCGCGCGGCGGTGACGGAGCACCGCACGTCGAAAGCCGTGATGCGGCCCAGTCTCCGACGCCTCCGGCTCGGGGTTCATCCCTCGACGTAGCGTGCGCAGTCGCCGGAACCGTGCACATCTGCCGGATCGGCGCAGTGCAGGAGTGACCAGCTGGCACCCACGCCCGTGGGCTCTTCAAGACCGTTGTGGCGATCGAACGCTGTCGTCGTGTACACGTCGACGCCGTCGATCGAGCCACCGACGAACGCGAACGAGACGATCGGGTCACCTTCGGTGGTCGGTGTGCTCCAAGCCAGTTCCGCATCCTCTCCTGCGAGGGCGGCCGTCGCGAGGCAGGCTCGAGCCTCGCTAGGCAGGTCACTTCCTTGCTCAAGAACGTATTCGCCGCAGCTTGAACTGGCGTCGCTAACGGCGACGACGCCACCAGTATCAGGAAGGTTGCGAGCGGCGACGATCGGATCGCCGTTCGCCGCTTTCGACGCAGGTTCAGGCGCAGTCGCGGAGCAACCGCTGGCCAGAGTAAGCACCGCGATCGCGATCGCAGCTACCGTCAGGCGGTTCATCCGCCCACCGTATCCGCCAGCGCCGCATACCAGCCAAGGAACCAAGCGGGCGGGCCGGCGCCGCCCGCCCGTGAGGGGCGACCCCCTCACGCTCCCCGGTGTCCCGTTCCGGGGCGCGAGCTGCCCTCGCGCAACGGCGACGGAGCACCGCCAATGGGAGGCCGCGATGCGGCCCGTTCCACCCGTTTTCTTCACCTCTCCGCGGTTTCAACCTATTTCGCTCCACCGGCTCCGTGCCACCGATAGCGGACGCGCCCTGCGGGCTTATTTCGCCCGCTATCGGCGTCACTGCGCCGCCTCCACTCAAACGGTTTTCCCCGCCGGAGAGGCAAAGAAAAACGATCAGTCAGAGGGAGCACCCACACCATGCAGACCATCACCGACTTGCAGACCACCGCGAAGACCTACCTCACGCTCGCGAAAACCCGCGCGGTCGACGTCCGCGTCGTGGGGACCGACCCCAAGACGACGCCCTCGGTGCACGTCACCCGCCGTAAGTCCGGGGTCTGGGAAGCGTGGCACTCCGACCAGCTGCACGGCATCACCAGCGGTTCGTTCCGCCACTGCATCACTCACGCCCGCCGCGCAGCGATCCGCCGCGTCGCCCCGTTCCTGAGCCGCTGAGAGGACCACACCATGACCCGCACCGACCCCGGCCGCGCGAGCGCCGACCAGCTCGCCCTCATCCTCGCGACCAATCGCGACGAGGACCCGGAGAACGCCACCGCGACCGACGCGGAGATCCTCGCGCACACCCGCAACACGCTCGGACTGCCGGGGGAGTGCGGACCCGGCGGGATGCCTGTCTACGACGACGGCAGCGCCGAGGCCGCCGCGTTGATCGCGTTCCTGACGCCCGCCGAGTAGCGCGCGGGAGGGGCCGGCTTTCGGGCCGGCCACGAGGGGTGACCCCCTCGCGCTCCCCGGTGTCCCGCCGGAGGCGGGGCGCGAGCTCCGCACGCGCAGCGGTGACGGAGCACCGCCGGCGGGAGCCGCTACGCGGCAGGTCCTTTGCTCGTCTGGTTACTGGCCTGGTTCGCGCTCGGCATCGCGTTCCTCGTGGGACACGCGGTCATGCGTGGTCATCGGTCGCGAGGAAGTCAGACCTTTGGCGCCCAGATGTCGGCTACGCCGGCCTGCAGGCGCATCTCGCCGAGTTTCAGTTGCTTGCGGAGACGAAGTCGGGTGTAGGGAACCAGGACCACCAGCGCGATGCCTTCCCGATGTTCTGACTCGACTCGGATGGCGTCACCGCTCCCGCTGATCGTGACCACGCTGACGTACGCGACCGCCCGTAACGACTGCCGGTTCTCTCTGCTCGCACGCCGGAGCTCGTCGAGGTCCGCCTGGGACGAGTTGTTCCCTTGTCCTGGCGCCGGCTCCACCGTGCTCAGAACGCTGCGCCCGTCGGTGTCGATCGAGGCGGAGAACGGGCCGAGCTCACCGCGCTTTCCGAGAGCTTCGACTGCGCGGGTCATCGTCAGGTCGAGCAGGCCGTCGAGATCCTCTTGCGCTTCGGCTGACGCCGTCTCACGCCACATCATCATCTGCACACAGTGCCACAGCCCGCAGTCTCGGTCGCGTAGACGGCGAAGGCCACACCCGTTTCCCCGTTCGGGGGCGCGAGCTGCGCTCGCGCAGCGGTGACGGAGCACCGCCGGCGGGAGCCGCTACGCGGCCGGATTACCCGTTTTCTTCACCTCTCCGCGGTTTCAACCTATCTCGCTCCGCCGGCTGCGTGCCGTCTCTCTCGGACGCGGTCGCACGCTCCCTTATTTCGCCCGAGAGAGCCGTCACTCCGCCGACTCCACTCAATTGGTTTTCACTCGCCGGAGAGGCAAAGAAAAACGATCAGGAAGACGACAAAAGCCCCGTAGTTGGCTTAGAACCACGGGACTCGTCGCCTTCATGGTCGCACACCGATCAAGGAGAAACCATCGTGACTATCACCACCGGAACCGGGACCGTTCAGCACATCGACCCGACCGCCCTCGTGATCGAGGCGAACGTCCGCACCAGCGCCCCGCTGACGAAGGACTTCATCGCGTCGATCCGCGAGAACGGCGTCATCACCCCGGTCCTCGCCCGTCGCGACGGGCACGGCAACGTCATTGTCCGCGCCGGACAGCGCCGCACCCTCGCCGCCCGCGAGGCCGGAGTGCCCACGATTCCGGTCTACGTCGTGGAAGGCGACGAGACGACCGCGGACCGGATCGTTCAGCAGATCATCGAGAATGACCAGCGCGCCGAGCTGAGCGTCGCGGACCGCACCGCCGCGTGGGCGCAGCTCGCGTTCGAGGGCGTGTCCGCCGCAGCGATCGCCAAGCGCACCGGCACCAAGACCGACGCGGTGAAGAAGGGGCTTGCGGTCGCGGAGTCCGCGACCGTCACGTCCGTTCTGCACGAGCACGAGCTGACCCTGGACCAGGCGGCGGTGCTGTTGGAGTTCGAGGACGACGCCGACGCCCGCGCGACTCTAATCGAGGTCGCCACGCACGACCCGGCCCAGTTCGAGCACACCGCGCAGACCCTCCGCGACGAGGCCGCGCACCAGGCGCTCCTCGTAGCGACCGCTGCCGAGTACACCGGCAACGGCTTCCAGATCCTCACGCGCTCCGACGCCTACGGCGACCAGGCGACGTGGACGCCGGTGCGGCAGCTGCGCGGCGAGGACGGGAAGAGCGTCACCCCCGAGCAGGTCGCGGCCGCTCCCGGCCGCGGAGTGCTCATCGATACCAGCTGGCGCGGCGAGGTCGAGGTCACCCTCCTCGTCCAGGACCCCACCTCCGCCGGATTCACCTACGCCTACGGAGCCCCCGAGCAGCCGCAGACCGAGGAGGAAGCCGAGGAGGAGCGCGCCGAGAAGTCCGCAGAGCGCAAGGTGCTCATCGCCAACAACAAGGCGTGGAACGCGGCCGAGAAGGTGCGCCGCGAGTGGATCGCGACGTTCCTCGCCCGCAAGACCCTCCCGAAGGACGCGGATCGCGTCATCGCTCTCGGCCTCACCGCTCACCGGTTCGCGGTGTCCTCCGGGATGACGGGCGGCAGCGACCTCGCGCACGCGCTGCTGCGCATCGAGCGTCCCTTCGGCTACCGCGCCGATGCTCTCGCGGCGCTGGTCGAGGCGAACCCCGCGAAGGCTCGCCTGGTCGCGCTGGCCGTCGTCCTCGGAGGCCAGGAGGCGCACACGAGCAAGGAGTCCTGGCGTCGCGGCGACGAGCGCACGGCCGAGCACTTCCGCCAGCTCGCCGCCTGGGGATACGCGCTCTCCCCGGTCGAGCAGGTCGTCACTGGCGACAGCACCCCCGCCGACGCCGCAGGGCTCAGCTAGCCCACCCGGCGGGATCGGCTCGCGCCGGTCCCGCCCCTGCTCTTCTCCCACTGCTGCACAGGAAGGCCCGACCATGACCACCACGACCACCGCACCCCGCCCCGCCCACCGCTTCGACCCGTACCAGGAGGACCCGACGCTGCGAGCGGCCGAGGTCGCCGTCGACGCCGCGGCCGCGTCCGGCGACGCCGAAGCGACTGCCGCCGCAGCGCGAGCGCTGATCGTCGCCGCGGCCGCCTACGGCTGGCCCACCGCGACCGCCCTCGTCTTCACATACGAGACGACCGGCCCCATCGCCCACGTCTGGGGACTGTGGAAAGTCCTCGACGCCGACCGCCAGGTCCTCCGCGAATGGGACGAGGAGCCCGGCGACATGACGGACGAGTCCGAGGAGGAGTTGATCGCCCTCGACCTCCTCAGCAACCGCCGCGCGACCCTCGACTACACCGACTTCCCAAAGCCCGTCGGCTCCACGACCCTGATCCTCCACACGCTCGCGCTCTGAGCGCGTGCGCGGGCCGACCCGAAACGGGCCGGCCCGCACGAGGGGGAGAACCCCCTCGACCCCCCGTCGAGAGCCCGTGTCCTGCCTGTGCTCTCACCGGTGGCTAGGCTACGGACGCGAAAACCGCAGTGATGGCAGAGGGGCACCCTTCGTGACGACCGGACCGAAAGTGTCGATCGGAGCCGGAGTCGCTGGGCTCCTGGTCTTGATCTTCGAGCTCTACGGCCAGGTCAGAAACGGCACCGAGACCTGTTACGCCTGGTACGGCGTTCTCTTTCCCGGCGTGGAAACGGAGACCCTGGCAGGCGCTTCACTGTGGCCGCTCGGTCTCAGGTGCACTTATGAGCGATTGGGCTCCGGTGACGTACTCGCCGTAATCAACCCGAGCTGGTTCCTCACAGCGCTGCTGATCGTGTCGTTGGGGCTGATCATCGGCGGCCTCGTCTATGCCATCCGCTCTCACACCGCTCCGGCCAGATCTGACGCGTAACGTCCCGGCCCCGACCGGGCCGGCCCACAGGGGAGGGAGAATCCCCTCGACCCCCGGGCCTCGCCCAACAGCAGCACGGCCAGTGTCATGGCCGGATGCGACGATGGGCGCGCTTGCACCCGTCGCGACCGCCGGCCGTCGCGCCTCATCAGACAGGACCCCAACGATGAAGCTCTACCCCGACGTGATCAGCACCCTCCGCGCCCAGGAAATCGACCCTGACGAATGGGCGCGCGAGTACGGCTCGCCGTCCATCGCGGAGTGGGACGGCGACGAATGCGGCTGCGCCGATGACCGCTGCATCGGTCACCACCACGACGAGCACGAGGACTGCGGCTGCTTCCCCGCGATGCTCGAGCAGCACTTCGCCCAGCAAGACGCTCGCGGCCACCGGACCCTGGAATGGCGCACCACTCCCGTCAGCGTCGTCGTCTCAGCAGAATCCGACCTGGAGGACTTCGGGCTCCTCGCCCTCGCTGACCAAGACCAGATCGACCTCTTCGCCAGCACCGACGTCGACACGGCGGCGATGACGCAAGAACACACCACCGCCGAAGAGACAGCCCGGATCGCAGCGTTCGCCGCCGAAATGTCCACCGCCGGCTCCCTGAGCACCGAGCAGTACGAGCAGCTCGGAGAGATCCACCACGCGGTCCTCAACCGCGCCAAGGACGCAGGCGACCCCCGGTACGACCTGTACCGCGCGACCGAACGGCTCTCCCGCGCCATCACCGAGGTCTGGGACCGCGACGTCGCCGCGTACCAGGACGCCTACCTCACCGTCGTCCGCGACACCCTCACCACCCGAGGTCTCACGACCGGCATCAAGGTCGTGGACTTCGCTGACCGCGACACCGGGATCTACGACGAAGACCTCGCGCACGACCTGCGCGACATCGCCCTACTCACCACGCCACTGCCCGCCATCGGAGCCCCCAGGGAGGAGCGCAAGATGACGGTCGACGCGCTGCGCGCCGCCGGCCTCAGCTACATCGAGCGCGCCCGCGCCGTAGTGTCCGGCGAGGCTACGGCCGAGTAGCGATCAGCGGCGAGGCCGCGGCTTGTACTTTTTCCCCGCCCGGATGTTGCGGTTCTCGATCACCCCGACGACCGCCAGGCCGGCGGCCACGGCGACGATCAGCACCCAGCCGAGGACGTTGAACCACTCACCGGTGAACGCCGCGTAGGTCTGCTCACCTGCGATCGCGAAGAGCATGAACGACAGCCCAAACCAGACCATGCCGTTGCTGATGAGCGCAGCACGCGCGAGCTTCGTCTTGGGCTTCGACATGCGCTCACCCTCCCACCGGACCCTGGACGTGTCCACGAGAGCGGGAGGAGGCGCCAGGGGTGGGTGCGCTTCGCGTTTGGAGGGATGACAGGCGGGTGCTCACCATGCGAGCACCCGCCTGCGGGATCAGCCCCTGGTAGCCCGCGGGTCCGACTTGGGCGCGATGGTGTTCTTGTCGCGGATCCGGCCGTCGACCCCGTGCAGGTTGATCTCGCCGCCGCCGTTGCGGCTGCTGAGGTCGCGCGTCTGCTGGTAGGCGGCCGCCTGGGTGTCGGCGACCACGGAGGCGCGGCTGGAGTCAGCGCGCTTCCCCTTCCACTGGTCGCCGTCCTTGTATACGTCGTAGTTAGCCATGAGTGTCAGTCCTCTCGTGTTCGTTGGCGGCTATCGCGACTTGGCCGGCACGAAGGTGATCGAGGATCCCGCCTGGATCCGTGCGGCGTAGTCGGACAGCTCGGGGTCGCTGATGCTGCCCCCCTGGTTGCGGAAGAGCGCCTGGAGGGCGCTCTTGATCTCCGGGAGCGGCCGTCCGGCGTGGGTTGCGGCGAGGGTGTTCATGCGCCGGTTCGCGTCGCGCGCGAACCTCTTCATGCCGTCGTCGATCACTCGCTGGAGAGCTCGCTCGTCGAACTGGATCTTCATCGTGCACTCCTTCGTCCCCGCATCGTTGGATGTGAGGTCAGGAGTACGGCGCCGTTCCCTGGAGGTCATCTCCAGAGACAGGAGTCCCGATCGGAACTAGAGTCTGATGCGTCGCCTGCCAAGTTGACGCTTCATCCCCGCCGTACTCGTTGGTTCCGCCAACGGTTGCTGGCGGGGTTTGTTGCATGAGGTGGGCGGCCCGCCTCATACGGGAGTAACCCTACATGCGGGGTCGGACATACTGTCAGCCCACTAGATGTAGTAGTTACACCGGTGTAGTTATCCACCGGTTTCTCCACCGCTCATCCACAGGCCACCGACCGCGGATCGCCGCGATTCCGCTGAAGTTGACTCACCATCCACGGCTGTGGACAAGAGTTCCGGTTTCGCTGGGGGCACTGAGTATCGGCGTGTCGACCGGTCCGTGTCGACTCCTGTGGCGGGCGAAAGCAGGAGAGAAAGTGCGCGATGCCGCGATTCGGCCCCGGCATCGAGGGATCGAGAACATCTCGCAGGGGAACCCTGCTTCGAGCGCGTTTTCTAGGGAAGAAGTGTCTCCGGCGCGTGCGGGTCACTCAGAGTCGTGCTACTCCAGCGAGCAGTTCCGCGCCATTCCTCGAGCGCGAACCGGTCAGGCCCCGATCCAGAATTCTGCGTCGCAGCTCGGGCCGCGTTGATTGCGCCGGCCTCGGTGTCGAAGATGCCGATGACGGTAGGAACCGCTGTCCACACATCGATCGTGAGCAGGAGGAAATGCACGGTCGCAGAGTTCGAGGTCGTCATCCTCGCATCGTCGCGCCTTACTCCGCGGTAGTGAGAGGCGGGCGCAAATCGTGCTCGCGGTGGCGTAGTCGACGCCGTCACGACGCCAGGTTGACGGCGGCCTTTCGGCGCCAGCTCGCGGCCGGAACCTTGACCGCAGGTGCTGCTCTCGGCCGCGCTGTGCGCTGCGGCCGAGAGCAGAACGGCACCGACTACCCCGTGTCGGTCTGCCGCTCGCGGCGTCAACGAAGTCCCCACTTCTCGACCGCACCGCACCATTAGACACGACGTACCGTAGGGCGACCGCGACGGAAACGGAGAGTCCAGCAGATGCGGCCCGGTCCCGCGGACCCTGTTCACGCCGCGGGACACCTCGTCATACTCGAGGTCACGCGCGGCAGCGTTCGACTCCCGGCGAGGAGCTGCGTCGGCGCCGGGTTCCCTGCCGAGGCAGTCCGTGTCCTTGACGACGAATCGACCGCGCATGCGCTCGTCCTACGGACGGGACCGACCGCGCCCGCCGATCCATTGAAGGATGCCGATCGTGACGACCGAGACGACGGCCACGAGGAGGAGGAAGGGCAGGGCGCCCAGAAACAGGAACAGCACGAAGCTGTCTCCACCCTCGAACCCATCCATGACTGCAGCCGGGACTCAGAAGAGTCAGGACACCGGCATGAGCGGCCCGGTCGTGAAGTCACTGCGACCGTCCCCGCCGCAGACCTGAAAATCGGAGGGCGTGTCGATTCCCGCGCCGGCGCCGTCTGAGGCGACGAGCACCCGGACAGTCGTCGCGGTCGTCGGCGTGCAGTCGTACGCGCCGACCGCCGAGAGCTGGCCCTCCGCCTGCGCCGACTCACCCGGAGCAAGAGCCCCCGGGAACGCTTCCGCACCCGACGTGCCGGCACTGGTGAGCTGCGTGCCATCGGCGCCGAGCATCAGAACGCCCGGCCACCCGAAGAACGAGCACGCCTGATCCGAGGCGTTCGTGAGCACAATCGCAAACCCTTCCTGGCCCGCCCCGGAAAGCTCGGGCCGGTCCTCCACCGTAGCCGTGAGCTGCGTGTCCTGGCATGGGTCCTCTGGCCACACCGGACCGGCCGCTTCCCCCTGCGCAGTCGCGGTCGGCGTGGGAGTAGTCGAGGCGGTCGACGTCGGAGTGGCGGTCGCGCTCGACGCCGGTGCGGCATCCGATGTCGACGCCGGAGCCCCCGTCGTCGAACCGGCGCAACCGACGAGCGCAAACACGGGAAGGGAGAGCAGCAAAGCGAGGGTGGAGCGGCCGGTCCGAGTCGTCATCATCCGGCGAATCTACCCTCGACAGCTCGATCCGAGTGAGCCGATCTATGAGCCGTCGACGGCGTTTTCCTCTCCCGCCCGGCTCGGGTGTCCGGTCGGGGATCGTTTACCGGTTCTCGCGGTGCCCCGTTTCGTGGCACTGCTCTCGGCCGCGACCGAGCCTCGGCCGAGAGCAGTGCGACACCGGCGCCCCCGCGCCGATCTGTCGCGCGGCCGAACGAAGTCCCCACTTCTTGGCCGCGTCGCCACAGTCGAACCACGAACGCCGACGGTTGCGGTTTCCGGACTGCCCCTGCGGCGGGTCTGTAGCGGCGAGCAGGGACCCGGCGACGCCGCGTTCCTGCTTCGCTCACTTGTTGGCGACCTGCCAGGTGCCGTCCACTCCGGCTCCCTGACTTTCCTCGAGACCGACCTAGGAGCGGGCAGGGGTGGAGCCTTAGCAGCCGCCGACAAAGCCGCTTGCGATCAGAGGAACGACGACGGTGGCGGTGACGCTGGCCGCGACGAGGACGGCGACTCGTGGCAGCGTCCTGGTGATGCGTCCAGCGATCGTCGCGGCGATGAGCATGATGCTCAGTTCCGCGATGGGAAGAAACCCCAGGTTCGAAAGGGTCAGTGCGGGCTCGGGTCCTTCCCGGGCGTCCCACGGGTCCCAGAGGAGAGAGGAGAGCCAGGTCCCGGCCCAGCCGGGTATCACTGCGATGAGTGCCATGGGGCCGGCGGTTCGATGGTGACCGTCCAGCGTCTCGTCACGGCCCGCGCCAAGGACGAACAGAGCGAGAAGTATCGAGGCGACGCCGGCGACTGCCAGCAGAGCGCGAACGTCTGACGCCCCAAGGTACCCGGGACAGTCGTCCCCGCCGACCACGGCTGCCACCGAGAGCGGAGACGCAAGCCCCGCCACAAGGATCGCGATGAACCGTGCGACGCTTCCCAATCCGAGACGGCGCCAGGTTCGCGCGCCAGACCGCTTCGTCCTCGATCGCACGTGCTCCTCCTGATGCTGTACAGGCCGGAGCTCACTCATGCAGCGAAGTCTCGCAGGAGAGGATCACATTTGCTCCTAGTCCATGGGCTGTCTCACATGGGGATGGTTCACCGGCACGCAAGGTTCTAGTTGTCCTTGACTCTGCGACCCGCGCCGCGCCCGTCTCCGCCGGCAATCCAGTCGTTGACCGCTCGAGCTACGTGAGTGTTGTGACTTGCGGCCCATGAGGGATCGTTGGATGCGGACGTGAAGGCGATCATCGGTGTG
>NZ_PSTL01000016.1:0-77827 GCF_002930845.1 Rathayibacter sp. AY1A7
CCCGCCTCTCCCCCGCCCGCGCCCGCCGCCTGATCGGCACCGTCCTCGAGCAGCTCGCCGCCCGCTGACCCCCCGAGGTCCGAGCAGCCGTCCGCGCAGGAAGCCGGCTCCCGGCACGCCACTCCGCGGCCACTCGACCAGCAGGGGCGGACGACGGACGCCCTCCCACCGCACGGTAGACACATCGCGCCCTGGAAATGGGAGTCTTGATACGCCGCTCTGCGGCTACTCGACCAGCAGGAGGAGGGAGCGCCCTCTCACCGCAAGGTGGAGGGCGCGTCCGAGAATCGCGTGGCAGCGATTCGAGGCAGCCCGACGGAATACGCTCTGCGGAACGCACCCCGTCGGGAGGCCGACCGCGCTGAGCCGCGCAGGGAGCGGCTCAGAGTCGAGCTCAGCCCAGCGCCCGCTCGATCTTCTCCGTGATCTCGTTCTGGTCGAGGTAGTTGTCGATGACGACGACCTCGGCGAAGGTGCGGCCGATGCGGTCGACGAGCTCACCGGAGGTGAGGATGACCTGCGCGTCGGCGGCGAGCGCGTCGACGGAGGCCAGGTCGGAGGCGATCACCTCGGCCTCGAGGTCGAGGGTCTCGAGGGCGCGCTCGGCGCCGAGCTTGAGGATGGCGGAGGTGCCGATTCCGGCGCCGCAGAGGGTGACGATCTTCATGCGCTTCTTCCGTGGTGCGGGTGGTGCGGGGTGCTGTCGGTGAGGACGGCGTTGATGCTGCGGAGGGTGCGGGCGGCGGCGAGTGCACCGACCGCGTCCGGACGGCTGAGCACGTCGGCGAGCCCGGAGACGAAGCCGACGTGCCCGTGCGCCTGGGTGGCGGCGATCCCGATGACGACCGAGACCGGATCGTTGGTGCTGTGCCCGAAGGCGACGGGCTCGGCCAGCGTGACGACGGAGAGGCCGTCCGCGAGGACGTCGTTGCCGGGCCGGGCGTGCGCGAGGGCGAGCCCGGGCGCGATGACGATGTACGGCCCGAGCACGTCGACCTGCTCGACCATGCGCCGGGAGTAGGCGGCGTCGACCGCACCGGTCCGCTCGAGAGCACGGCCCGCCTCGAGGACGGCCTCCCGCCAGGATCCGGCGGAGTGGCGGAGGGCCACCGCCTCCTCGGGGAGCGCGTCGAGCGGCACCGTCAGGCCGCCTCGAAGCCGGCGCTGATCGTCTCGACGAGCTCGCGGCGCTCGTCGAGCGGCAGGAAGGCGGCGTGGGCCGCGTTGAGCTGGAAGGCCTCGAAGTCGTCGAGATCGTACCCGAACGCGTCGGACAGGAGGGCGAGCTCGCGGCTGAGGGTCGTCGCGCTCATCAGGCGGTTGTCGGTGTTCACCGTGACGCGGAAGCCCAACTGGTAGAGCAGGTCGAAGGGGTGGTCGGCGAGCTCGGCACCCCACGCCGCGACGGCGCCGGTCTGCAGGTTGGAGGAGGGGCTGAGCTCGAGGGCGATCTCGCGGTCCTTCACCCACTCCGAGAGCTCGCCGAGGGTCACGTAGCTCGCGTCGTCGTCCTGGCGCTCGATGCGGATGTCCTCCGCGATCCGGACGCCGTGACCCAGGCGCAGCGCGCGGCCGTCGAGCAGGGCGGAGCGGATGCTGTCGAGGCCGTCCGCCTCCCCCGCGTGCACCGTGGTCGGGAAGTGCGCCGCCGCGAGCAGCTCGAAGGCGGGACGGTGCCTCGAGGCGGGGAAGCCCGCCTCGGCTCCGGCGATGTCGAAGCCGATCGCACCGCGCTCGCGGTGGCGCAGCGCCAGCTCGGCGACCTCGAGCGAGCGGTCCGCGTGCCGCATCGCGGTGATCAGCTGGCCGACGCGGATGCGGTGTCCCTGCGCCGCCGCCTCCTGCACGCCCTGCTGCAGCCCCTCCTGGACCGCCTCGACAGCCGCGTCGAGCGAGAGCCCGGCGCGCTGGTGCTGCTCCGGCGCCCAGCGCACCTCGCCGTGCACGACTCCGTCGGCGGCGAGGTCGAGCACGAACTCGCGGGCCACGCGCTCGAGCGCCGGCGCGGTCTGCATCACGGCGACCGTCGTCTCGAAGGTGGCGATGTAGTCGGTGAGGGAGCCGGAGTCGGCCGTGGCGCGGAACCACTCGGCGAGGGCATCCGGCTCCTCGGCCGGGAGCGGCACGCCCGTCTCGCGGGCGATCTCGAGGACCGACCCGGGCCGCAGCCCCCCGTCGAGGTGGTCGTGCAGCGACACCTTGGGGAGCTCGTCGATGAGGACGCCCTCGCCCGGGAGGAGGTACTCCTCGGTCTGATCGGTCACGGTGCTCCTCGCGGGTCGGCGGTGGTTCGCCGACCACCCTAGAGGGTCGGCGGGAGCGGCTCGCCGGGCGGCGCCTCCTCCGTGCCGGGCGGCGCGGTGCTAGGAGACGCGCTCCGCCACGAGGGGGCCGCCGCCGAGCACCTCGTCGCCGTCGTCGCCGATCCGGTAGGCACCGTCGAGCGCCTCGAGCGCCCGGGCGAAGCGCTCCGGCTCGTCGGCCGACAGCGTGAGCAGGGGCCGGCCCGCGCGGACGCGGTCGCCCGGCTTCGCGTGCAGGTCGATCCCCGCCGCGTGCTGCACCGCGTCGGACTGTCGGGCGCGTCCGGCGCCCAGGCGCCAGGCGGCGATGCCGAACGGCAGCGCCTGCTGCTCCACCAGGACGCCGTCGCGCTCGGCGACCACGACGTGGGTCTCGCGGGCCTCGGGGAGTGCCGCATCCGGATCCCCTCCCTGAGCGCGGATGACCGCGCGCCAGGTGTCCATCGCCGCGCCGCCGTCGAGGGCGCGCTCGACATCCGCGTCCGGCTGCCCGGCGAGGGCCAGCATCTCTCGGGCCAGGGCCAGCGTCAGCTCGCGGACGTCCGAGGGGCCGCCGCCGGCGAGCACCTCGACCGACTCCCGCACCTCGTTCGCGTTGCCGATGGCCAGACCGAGCGGCACGTTCATGTTGGTCAGCAGCGCGGTGGTCCGCACCCCCGCGTCGTTGCCGAGGTCGACCATCGCCCGCGCCAGCTCCCGCGAGCGCTCGATGTCGACCATGAACGCCCCGGAGCCGAACTTCACGTCGAGCACCAGGGCGTCGGTCCCCTCGGCGATCTTCTTCGACATGATCGAGGACGCGATCAGCGGGATCGCCTCGACGGTCCCGGTGATGTCCCGGAGCGCGTAGAGCTTCTTGTCGGCGGGGGCCAGGCCCGAGCCCGCGGCGCAGATCACGCCGCCGACCGTCCGGAGCTGCTCCAGCATCTCCTCGTTGCCGAGGTCGGCCCGCCAGCCCTGGATCGACTCCAGCTTGTCGAGCGTTCCGCCCGTGTGGCCGAGCCCGCGTCCCGAGAGCTGGGGCACCGCCACGCCGAAGGAGGCGACCAGCGGCATCAGCGGCAGCGTGAGCTTGTCGCCGACCCCGCCCGTGGAGTGCTTGTCGACCGTGCGCTTGCCGAGTCCGTCGAAGCGCATGCGCTCGCCGCTGGCGATCATCGCCAGGGTGAGGTCGCGGATCTCGTCGCGCTCCATCCCGTTCAGCAGGACCGCCATCGCGAAGGCCGCCATCTGCTCGTCGGCGACGTAGCCGCGGGTGTAGGCGTCGATCAGCCAGTCGATCTGCGCGGTCGAGAGCGTGCCGCGGTCGCGCTTGGTGCGGATGATGTCGACGGCGTCGAAGTCCTCGACGGGGGTGGTGCGGGTCATGCGGAGTCCTCGGTTCGGGAGTGGGAGCGGTGGCGGCGGCGCTAGGAGGCGGCGTAGGCCTCGAGCGTGCGCGGGCCGAAGGCGTCGGGGATGACCTCGTCGATCGTCTTCACGCCCGACACGGTCTGGAGGAGCATGCCCTCGGCCGAGTGCTCGAAGAGCAGCTGGCGGCAGCGCCCGCAGGGCATCAGGACGCCGCCCTTCCCGTCGACGCAGGTGAAGGCGACGAGCCGGCCGCCGCCCGTCATGTGCAGCGAGGACACCAGCGCGCACTCGGCGCAGAGCGTGAGCCCGTAGGAGGCGTTCTCGACGTTGCAGCCCGAGATCGTCCGGCCGTCGTCCACGAGCGCGGCGACCCCGACGGGGAACTTCGAGTACGGGACGTAGGCGTGGCTCATGGCCTCCAGGGCGGCCTCGCGCAGCGCCTCCCAGTCGATGTCGGTCACGACGGCTCCTCTCAGGACTTCAGGTACGGCTTGCCGGCGGCGGCCGGTCCGCGGGACTGGCCGACGAGACCGGCCACCGCGAAGATCGTCACGACGTACGGCAGCATCAGCATGAACTCGCTGGGCACGGGCGAGCCGATGACGCCGAGCACGTTCTGCAGGTTGGTCGCGAAGCCGAACAGCAGCGACGCGAGCGTCGCCTTGATCGGGTCCCAGCGGCCGAAGATGACGGCGGCCAGGGCGATGAAGCCCGCACCCGCGGTCATCTCCTTGCCGAACGCGCCGACCGCGTCGAGCGTGTAGTACGCGCCGCCGACTCCGGCGATCGCCCCGGCGAGGGAGACGTTCCAGAAGCGCGTGCGGGCGACATCGATGCCCACCGTGTCCGCGGCCTGCGGGTGCTCGCCGACGGCGCGCAGGCGGAGGCCCCACTTGGTCTTGAACAGGCCCCACCACACCGCGAAGATCGCGAAGTACATCAGGTAGACGATCACCGTCTGGTTGAACAGGACGGCGCCCACGATCGGCACCTGGCTGAGCACCGGGATCGGGAGGCGGTCGAACTTCACCGGCGAGTTGAACGTCGACGCGTCGGCGGAGAGGACCTGGGAGTAGAGGAAGCTCGTCAGGCCGGTCACCAGCACGTTCAGCACGACTCCGACGATCACCTGGTCGACCAGGTACTTGATCGCGAAGGCGGCCAGCACGAACGACACCAGGACGCTCGCGACCATCGCCGCGAGCAGGCCGAGCACCGGCTGGCGGGTGAGGGAGCCGACCATCGCCGCGGTGAAGGCGCCGGCGAGCAGCTGACCCTCGATCGCGACGTTGACGACTCCGACCCGCTCCGAGATGACGCCGCCGAGCGAGCCGAAGATCAGCGGAGTGGCGAGCCCGACGGTCCCGAGCAGCAGCCCCGAGACGGGCAGGGCGGCACCGGCCGACGCCCAGACGAGGAACCCGATCAGGAAGACCAGGGCGAAGACCGCCGAGAGCCAGAGCGGGATCCGGCGGCCGGCGCGGGTGAGCGCGGCCGACGCGACTGCCAGAGCGACCAGGAGGATCGCGACGACCACGCCCGTCCCCCGCGTCGGGAACGGGATGTCCGGCAGCGCGAAGAAGTCGGTCCCCGCAGCGAGGCGGAACGAGCTCGTCCCGTCGCGGCCGAGGGCCACGAAGAGGACGACGGCGAGCAGCGCGAAGACGCCGAACGCGGTCGGCGCCTTCCAGCTGCGGATCACGACGCGGTCGGGGGCGGTGGCGACGGCGGTGCTCATGCGGACACCTCCGAGGTGCGGCGGGTGCGGCGCTTCGGGGCTGCCCCGGGCGTCGGGAGGCGGAAGATCGCGCGCACCAGCGGCGGTGCGGCGATGAAGAGGACGATCAGCGACTGGACGACGAGGACCACGTCGATCGGCACGCCCTCGGCGGCCTGCATCGAGTAGCCGCCCGCCTTGAAGGCGCCGAAGAGGATGCCGGCGAAGAACACGCCCCAGGGTCGGGAGCGGCCCAGCAGCGCGACCGTGATCGCGTCGAAGCCGATGCCCGCGTCGATCCCGGAGGTGAATCCGGTCGTGACCGTCCCCATCACCTGGGCGCTGCCGGCGAGGCCGAGCAGGCCGCCGGAGAGGAGCATCGCGTACACGTAGCTGTTCTTCACGTCGATGCCCGCGACCCGGGCCGCGTGAGGGTTCTCCCCCACCGCGCGGAACTTGAAGCCGATCGTCGAGCGGTTCAGGAGCCACCAGACGAACACGGTCGCGAGGACCGCGAAGACGAAGCCGAGCGTGAGCGAGTAGCCGGGGCCGAGGAGCGCCGGGAAGACCGCGGTCTCCTTCATCCCGGGCGACTTCGGGTTGTTCGAGCCGGGCGCCTGCAGCGCGCCGGGCGTCCGCAGGAGGTAGGAGATCAGGTAGAACGCGACGTAGTTGAGCATGATCGTGAGGATCACCTCGTGCGCGCCGGTGCGGGCCTTGAGCAGTCCCACGAGTCCGCCCCAGAGCGCGCCGCCCAGGATGCCGGCGGCGAGCGCGACGATCAGGTGCACGCCCCATGGGAGGTCGAAGGAGAAGCCGACCCAGCCCGCGCAGGCGGCGGCGATCAGCATCTGGCCGCGGCCGCCGATGTTGAACAGGCCGACGCGGAAGGCCAGCGCCACTCCGAGGCCGCCGGCGATCAGCGGGGTCGCGAAGGCCAGGGTGTCCGTCAGTGGCTTGATGCCGTTGGCGAAGCCCTCGCGGCGGAAGTTGTAGACCGAGCCCTGGAAGAGCGAGGAGTAGGCACCGGAGACGGACTGCCAGATCGCCTGCAGGGTGTCGAGCGGCCGGGCGAAGAAGTAGCCCGACGCCGCCTGGACGTCCTTGTCGGTCGCGGCGATCAGCACGCCGCCCGCGATGAGGGAGAGCAGCACGGCGAGCACCGACATCAGCGCGGTGCCGGAGAGGATCTCGCGCAGGACGCGGGAGGCGCCGCTCTCGAGCGGGCCGGTGCGCACCTCCTGATCCGGCTTCTGGCCGGGCTCGAGCCCGGACGCCTTCTCGGTCTCCGCGTCGGGATCGACCGCGGGCAGTTGCGCGTCGCTCACGCCGCCGCTCCCTTCTCGGCGGGCGTCTGCCCGGCCATCATGAGCCCCAGGACCTCGCGGGGCGTGTCGGCGGGGACGATGCCGATGATCCCGCCCTTGTACATGACCGCGATGCGGTCGGCGAGCGCCGCGACCTCGTCGAGCTCGGTCGACACCACGATCACGGGGACCCCGGTGTCGCGCGTCTCGACGATGCGCTTGTGGACGAACTCGATGGAGCCGACGTCGATGCCGCGAGTGGGCTGCGCCGCGATGAACAGCCGCAGCTCCCGGCTGAGCTCGCGCGCGAGCACCACCTTCTGCTGGTTGCCTCCGGAGAGGCGGCCGACGTGGGTGCCGATCCCCTGGGCGCGCACGTCGAACTCGCGCACCCGCTCCTCGGCGAAGCGCTCGAGCTCCTTGAGCCGCAGGCCCAGTCCCTTCACGAACGGACCGCGGTCGCTGCGGTCGAGCATGAGGTTCTCGGCGATCGTGAACTCGGCGACCAGACCGTCCTCGGTGCGGTCCTCGGGGACGAAGCCGACCCCCGACTCGAGGACGCGGCGCACGGACAGCCCGTCGAGGCGGCGCCCGTCCAGGGTCACCGAGCCCTCGACCCGCTCCTGCAGGCCCATGATCGCCTCGGTGAGCTCCGTCTGGCCGTTGCCCTGCACGCCCGCGATCGCGAGGATCTCGCCGCGGCGGACCTCGAAGGAGACGTCGTCGACGACGGCCTGACCGTTGGCGTCGCGCACGGTGAGGTTCGAGACGACGAGGGCCTCGTCGCCCGGCACCGCCTGCTCCTTCTGCACCGTCAGCTCGACGGCGCGGCCCACCATCAGCGAGGCGAGCTCGGCGTTGCTCGCCGTCGGCGACGCCTCCCCCACGACTCTGCCGAGGCGGATGACCGTGATGCGGTCTCCGACCTCGCGCACCTCGCGGAGCTTGTGCGTGATGAAGACGATGGCGGTCCCGGCCGCACGCAGCTGGCGCATGATCGCGATCAGCTCGTCGGTCTCCTGCGGGGTCAGCACCGCGGTCGGCTCGTCGAACACGAGCACCCGGGCGTCGCGCGAGAGCGCCTTGATGATCTCGACCCGCTGCTGCACGCCGACGGGGAGGTCCTCGACCAGGGCGTCGGGATCCACGTCGAAGCCGAAGCGGTCCGAGATCTCGCGCACCCGGGCGCGCGCGGCGGAGAGGTCCAGGCGCCCGCCGGCCTTCGTCTCCTCGTGGCCCAGCATGACGTTCTCGGCGACGGTGAACACGGGGACGAGCATGAAGTGCTGGTGGACCATCCCGATGCCCGCCTTCATGGCGTCACCCGGACCGGAGAAGTGCTGGACCGCGTCGTCCAGCAGGATCTCCCCCTCCTCGGCCTGGTACAGGCCGTAGAGCACGTTCATGAGCGTCGACTTGCCCGCGCCGTTCTCGCCGAGGAGGCAGTGGATCTCACCTGGTTCGACGGTGAGATCGATGTGGTCGTTGGCCACGAGCGCGCCGAAGCGCTTCGTGATGCCACGCAGTTCGAGCTTCATGGGACCAATCTAACTTTCGGTTCGCGCCACGATGCGCCGTCGGCCGGGATCGAGGGACGCAGCGGAGCCGATCGGCCCGCCGGACCGACGAAGAGGCCGGCGGGCCCGAGGTGTGCTCGGGCCCGCCGGCCTCTTCGAGGAAGCGGCTAGGACGCCGCGGGAGCGGACGGGGAGGTGACGGTGATGGAGCCGTCGATGATGCCCGCCTTGATGGTGTCGAGCTCGCCCTGCAGGTCGCCCGAGACCTTCGACTCGAAGTCGTGGAACGGCGCGATGCCGACTCCGTCGTTCTCGAGGGTGCCCACGAAGGGAGTGGGGTCGAAGTCGTCGGCTCCGGCGGAGCTGGTGACGTCGGTCGTGCCGGCCTCGATGCCCTTGAGGATCGAGGTCAGGTACAGGTCGGCGCCGTCGGGGTAGGTCTCGTACAGGTCCGCGTCCACGCCGACCATCGCGATGTCCTTGCCGGAGTCGCGGATCGCCTCGATCGCCGACTGGAAGATCGGACCGCCGACGGGGAGGATGACGTCCGCGTTCTGGTCGATCAGCGACTGCGCGGCCGACTTGGCCTCGACGCCCGCCGCGAAGCCGCCGGTGAAGGAGCCGGTCTGCGCGTCGACGTCCCAGCCGACGACCTTGACGTCCTTCCCCTTCTGCTCGTTGTAGTACTTCACGCCGTCGGCGTAGCCGTCCATGAAGATCGTGACGGTCGGGAACTGCTGGCCGCCGTAGGTGCCGACGACGCCGGTCTTGGAGTACGACGCGGCCGCGTAGCCGGCGAGGAACGCCGCCTGCGAGGTGTCGAAGGTGATCGGCTTGACGTTCGGCAGGTCGATCGACGCGTCGTCGATGATCGCGAAGTCGATGTCCGTGTTCGCCTCGGCCGCGGCCGACGTGGCCTCGGCCAGCGCGAAGCCGACGGTGATGATCAGGTTGCAGCCCTGGTCGACGAGGCTGGTCAGGTTCGGGGCGTAGTCCGTCTCGGACTCCGAGGTGACGGTCTTCGGCGTGACGCCGAGGTCCTCCGAGGCCTTCACGAGGCCGTTGTAGCCGAGCTCGTTGAACGACTTGTCGTCGAACCCGCCCGCGTCGGAGACCATGCAGGGCAGGAAGTCGCCACCGGCGGCGGCGCTGGAGCCGCTCTCCTCGGGGGCGGAGGCGCAACCGGCGAGAAGCGCGGTGACGCCGAGGGCGGCGAGACCGCCGAACGCGGCCTTACGCGAGGTGATAGTCAAGATGTCGTCCTCCAGGAATGCGGCCCCGCGCGACGAGCGCAGCAGGGCGTCGATTCCCACACGTTACCCAATGTGACAAGCCGCTCAGCCGCCCGGACGGTGGTGGTCAGGAAGAGTTACACAGTGTTGATCTTCGCGACATCGGAGCGTGTCGCGGGGCGGTCGGCTGTGCTCGATTCCGAGCCGCGGAGCGGCTCGGCGCGGTCGGCTGGGCTCGATTCCGAGCCGCGGAGCGGCTCGGCGCGGTCGGCTTCGCGACGGGTGCGTTCCGCAGAGCGGGTCGCGTCGGGCTGGCCTGAATCGCTTGGTACGCGATTGCGGCTCGCGGCCCTCTCCCCTGCTGCCGGACGTCGAGAGTGCTCGGGGGAGCTCCGCGCTGCGCGCGGTCGGGCACGGACGGGTGCTTCCACAGTGGTCGAGTTGCCGCGCGAGCGGAGACCCGCCCGCCAGCACCGAGCGGGACGGCCGAGGCCCTCATCGAGGGTGGTCGAGTCGCCGCGCGAACGGCGTATCGGGACCGCCGCACGCGCATGAGGCGAGGGGCGGAACGGCGAAGCGCGGCGCCTCCGAGGGGAGGGCCGCGCTTCGACGGGTGGGACGGAGGGCTAGAGGACGTCGGTGCGGCCGGAGAGGCGCAGGGCGTCGACGACGCCCTTGACCTTCTGGGCGTTCTCGGTCGTGGTCACCAGGAGCGCGTCGGGGGTGTCCACGACGACGATGTCCTTCACTCCGATGAGGGCGATGGTGCGGTTGCCGCCGCTGACGACGATGCCCGTCGCGGAGTCGGCCAGCACGCGGGCGTCCTCGCCGAGGATGGCGAGGTCCGAGCGGAGTCCGCTCGAGTGCAGCTTCGCGATCGAGGCGAAGTCGCCCACGTCGTCCCAGGAGAAGTGGCCGGGCACGACGGCCAGCTTGCCCGCGGCCGCGGCCGGCTCGGCGACGGAGTAGTCGATCGCGATCTTCTCCAGGCCCGGCCAGATGCGGTCGACGACCGCGCCGCGCTCCGGGGTGTCCCACGCGGCGGCGAGCTCGAGCAGTCCGGCGAGCAGCTTCGGCTTGGCGCGGCCGAGCTCCTCGAGGAGGCGGTCGGCGCGGGCGATGAACATGCCCGCGTTCCAGAGGTACTGACCACTGGAGAGATAGGCGCGCGCGGTGTCGGCGTCGGGCTTCTCGACGAAGGAGTCGACGGCGAGCGTGTGCGTCGCCCCGTCGATCCCGAGGTGCTTCCCCGTGCGGATGTAGCCGAAGCCCACGGCAGGCTCGGTCGGCGTGATGCCGATGGTCGCGATGTAGCCCGCGTCCGCCGCGACGACGGCCTCGGCGACCGCGTCGTGGAACAGCTGCTGACCGCTGATGACGTGGTCGGCGGCGAACGAGCCGATGATCACGCCCGGCTGGCGGCGCTCGAGGATGGCGGCGGCCAGGCCGATCGCGGCGGACGAGTCGCGCGGCTCGCTCTCGAGGACGACGTTGAGGTCCTCGAGGCTCTCGAGCTGCTCCTCGACGGCGGCGCGGTGCGCGCGCCCGGTCACGACCATGATCCGGTCGGCGCCCGAGATGGGCGCGAGGCGGTCCCAGGTGTCGCGGAGGAGGGTCTGTCCCGATCCCGTCAGATCGTGCAGGAACTTCGGGGCGTCGGCCCGGGAGAGCGGCCACAGCCTCGAGCCGATCCCGCCGGCGGGGATCACGCTGTAGAAGCGGTCGAGCGGGGCGCGGCCATCGGTCTCAGGTGATGTCATGTCCGCAGGATACAAGGGAGCCCGAGCGCGACCGTCCGTTCACCCGGGCGCGCGCCGCCGTTCATCCCGCCGCCGTAGCGTCCGGGGCGTGAGAGTCGCGGTCGTCACCGAGAGCTTCCTGCCGTCGTTGAACGGCGTGACCACGAGCGTCCTGCGGGTGCTCGACGAGTTCGCGGAGCGCGGGATCGAGGCGCTCGTCGTCTGCCCGGCCGCGGGGGCGCCGGGCCACTACGCGGGCCACCGCGTCGTGGAGCACCCGGCGATCGCCTACCGCGACTTCCCGGTCGGGATCCCCACGCTCGCCCTCACCCGGGAGCTGGCCGACTTCGAGCCCGACGTGGTGCACGTCGCCTCGCCCTTCCTCCTCGGCGCCCGCGCCATCGCCTCGGCCGGCCGGCTCGGGGTGCCGAGTGTCGCGATCTACCAGACGGACGTCGCGCGATTCGCGGCCCGCTACGGCATCCGCGGCGCCCGCGCCCTCGCCTGGCGGGTGATCCGCCAGATCCACGCCGGGGCGGACCTGACCCTCGCCCCCTCCACCAGCGCCCTCGACGACCTCGCCGCCGCCGGCATCGAGCGCACCGCGCTGTGGGGCCGCGGCGTGCAGAGCGAGCGCTTCCACCCGCGCCGCCGCTCCTCCCCCTACGCGCAGGCCGTCCGAGCCGGACTCGGCGCCGACGACGCGCTCGTCGGCTACATCGGGCGCCTCTCCCCCGAGAAGAGGGTGGAGCGGATGGCGGCACTCGCCTCCCTCCCGCACGCGGAGCTGGTCGTGGGCGGCTACGGCCCCTCCTCCGCCCGGGTCGCCGCCGCCCTCGGCCCGGCGGCGCGGATGCTCGGCCGGCTCGACGGCGACCGGCTGCCGGCGGTCTTCGCCGCGCTCGACGTCTTCGTGCACACCGGCACGGAGGAGACGTTCGGCCAGACGGTCCAGGAGGCGCAGGCGTCCGGCACCGCCGTGGTCGCGCCGCACGCGGGCGGCCCCACCGACCTCATCGAGCACGGCGTGGACGGCCTGCTCTACGCGCCCGAGAGCGACTCCGACCTCCGCCGGCAGGTGGAGCGCCTGGTCCGAGATCCCGCACTGCGCGCCCGGCTCGGCGAGGCGGGCCGCCGCCGCGTGCTCCACCGCACCTGGAGCGCGCTCACCGACGAGCTCCTCGCGCACTACGCGACCGCGGGGGCGCCCGCCCTCGCCCTGCCCCGCAGCTAAGGCTCGCCTAAGCCGCGCCCGCCTGCGAGCGCGCTTAGAATCGGAGGGCGAGTTTCTCGTCGCTCCCCGCCCCGTCCCCGTCCACGCGACGTGGGAACAGGTCAGGCCGTCGGAGCACAACCAGGGAGGGTTGTTCGTGTCAGTTCAAGCTGCTCAAACCCTCGCACCCCGGAAGCAGGGGAAGATCCGGCGTCCGGCCGGCACCCTGTACCGCGGTCGCGAAGGCATGTGGTCGTGGGTGCTCCACCGGATCACCGGTGTCGCCATCTTCTTCTTCCTCCTCGTCCACGTCCTCGACTCCGCTCTCATCGCCGTGAGCCCCGAGGCGTACAACGCGGTCATCGGCACGTACAAGAACCCGATCATGGGACTCGGCGAGACCGGGCTCGTGGGCGCCATCGCGTTCCACGCGCTGAACGGCCTGCGGATCATCCTGGTCGACTTCTGGAGCTGGGCGACCCGCAATCAGCGCGTCCTCTTCTGGGTCGTCATGGGCCTCTGGGTCGTGCTGATGCTCGGCTTCGCGCCGCGCCACCTGATCAACGTCTTCAGCGAGGGGGGTGCGCATTGAGCACCGTCGCCGCACCGCGGACCCCGCACACCCCGACCCGCTCCTCCGGCACCAACTGGGAGAAGTGGGGCTGGATCTACATGCGCGCCTCCGGCGTCGTGCTGATCGTCCTGATCTTCGGGCACCTCATCTACAACCTGCTGCTGGGCGACGGCATCAAGGCCATCGACTTCGGCTTCGTCGGCGGCAAGCTGGCGAACCCGTTCTGGCAGTGGTGGGACGTCCTCATGCTGTGGCTCGCGCTGATCCACGGCGGCAACGGCATGCGCACGCTGGTCAACGACTACGCGACCTCGCCCCTGCTGGCCAAGGCCTTCAAGGGCGGCATCCTCGTCGCCGTCGTCGCGCTGATCGCGCTCGGCACCTGGGTCGTCTTCGCGTTCGACCCGTGCCCCGCCGGCACCGCCGCGGACCTGCTGCCCTCCTTCTGCGCAGCGTGACCACGGTGCCGCGGATCGGAGAGGGGCCCGCGCCCCTCCCGGTCCGCGGCATCACGTCCCGGCACCTCCCCCTCCCATCCCCGTACGACGGAGCACCCACCCCGTGAGCACACCAGGCCACTCCCACACCGGCGCCGACCAGAGCGCCTTCGCGCAGACCGTCGGACCCGACGGCGTCCACTACCACCAGTTCGACGTCGTCATCGTCGGCGCCGGCGGTGCCGGGATGCGCGCGGCCATCGAGGCCGGCCCCAAGGCGAGGACGGCCGTGATCTCGAAGCTGTACCCGACCCGCTCCCACACCGGAGCGGCGCAGGGCGGCATGGCAGCCGCCCTCGCGAACGTCGAGGAGGACAGCTGGGAGTGGCACACCTTCGACACCGTCAAGGGCGGCGACTACCTCGTCGACCAGGACGCGGCCGAGATCCTCGCGAAGGAGGCCATCGACGCGGTCATCGACCTCGAGAACATGGGCCTGCCCTTCAACCGCACCGAGGAGGGCAAGATCGACCAGCGCCGCTTCGGCGGCCACACCCGCGACCACGGCAAGGCGCCCGTCCGCCGGGCCTGCTACGCGGCCGACCGCACCGGCCACATGATCCTGCAGACGCTGTTCCAGAACTGCGTCCGGCTCGGCATCAACTTCTACAACGAGTTCTACGTCCTCGACCTGGTGATGACCGAGGTCGACGGAGTGGCCAAGCCCTCCGGCGTCGTCGCCTACGAGCTGGCCACGGGCGAGCTGCACGTCTTCCAGGCGAAGGCGATCATCTTCGCGACCGGCGGCTTCGGCAAGATCTACAAGACCACCTCCAACGCGCACACCCTCACCGGCGACGGCGTCGGCATCATCTGGCGCAAGGGCCTCCCCCTGGAGGACATGGAGTTCTTCCAGTTCCACCCGACCGGCCTCGCCGGGCTCGGCATCCTCCTCACCGAGGGAGCGCGAGGAGAGGGTGCGATCCTCCGCAACGCCTCGGGCGAGCGCTTCATGGAGCGCTACGCCCCCACCATCAAGGACCTCGCGCCGCGCGACATCGTCGCCCGCTGCATGGTCCAGGAGGTGGCGGAGGGCCGCGGCGCCGGACCGCACAAGGACTACGTGCTGCTGGACTGCACCCACCTGGGAGCCGAGGTCCTCGAGACCAAGCTCCCCGACATCACCGAGTTCGCCCGCACCTACCTGGGCGTCGACCCCGTCGTCGAGCCGGTCCCCGTCATGCCGACCGCGCATTACGCGATGGGCGGCATCCCGACCAACGTCAAGGCCGAGGTGCTCTCGGACAACACGACCGTCGTCCCCGGCCTCTACGCCGCCGGCGAGTGCGCGTGCGTCTCGGTGCACGGCTCCAACCGCCTCGGCACCAACTCCCTCCTCGACATCAACGTCTTCGGCAAGCGCAGCGGCAACAACGCCGCCGACTACGCCAAGACGGTCGACTTCACCCCCCTGCCCGCCGACCCGGCCGGCGCGATCCGCGACATGCTCGCCTCGCTCCGCTCCGCGACCGGCACCGAGCGGATCGCGTCGATCCGCAAGGAGCTGCAGGACGAGATGGACAAGAACGCCCAGGTGTTCCGCACCGACGAGTCCCTCGAGGCCGTCACCGGGACCATCCAGCGCCTGCGCGACCGGTTCCGCAACATCTCGGTGCAGGACAAGGGCAAGCGCTTCAACACCGACCTCCTCGAGGCCGTCGAGCTGGGCTTCCTGCTCGACCTCGCCGAGGTCGTCGTCTACTCGGCGCGCAACCGCAAGGAGAGCCGCGGCGGCCACATGCGCGACGACTTCCCGAAGCGCGACGACGAGAACTACATGCAGCACACGATGGCGTACCTCTCCGGTGACGCCCACTCCTCCGACGCCGGTGACCACATCCGGCTCGACTGGAAGCCCGTCGTGATCACCCGGTACCAGCCGATGGAGAGGAAGTACTAGCCATGTCGACCGCTACCCTCGAGCAGCCGCCCGCCGCCCCCGCGGCCCCGGAGGCGTTCACCGTCACGTTCATCATCCGCCGCTTCGACCCCGAGGTGGACGCCGAGCCGCGCTGGCAGGACTTCGACGTCGAGATGTACTCGACCGACCGCGTCCTCGACGCCCTGCACCGCATCAAGTGGGACCAGGACGGATCGCTGACCTTCCGCCGCTCGTGCGCGCACGGCATCTGCGGATCCGACGCGATGCGGATCAACGGCCGCAACCGCCTGGCCTGCAAGACGCTGATCAAGGATCTCGACATCTCGCAGCCGATCTACATCGAGGCGATCAAGGGGCTGCCCCTCGAGAAGGACCTCGTCGTCGACATGGAGCCGTTCTTCGCCTCCTACCGCGAGGTGCAGCCGTTCCTGGTCGCCAACACCCCGGCACCCAAGGGCAAGGAGCGCGTGCAGTCGGTCGCCGACCGCGCCCGCTTCGACGACACCACGAAGTGCATCCTCTGCGCCGCGTGCACGTCGTCCTGCCCCGTGTTCTGGACCGACGGGCAGTACTTCGGCCCCGCGGCGATCGTGAACGCCCACCGCTTCATCTTCGACTCGCGCGACGACGCCGGTGGAGCGCGCCTGGACATCCTCAACGACAAGGAGGGCGTGTGGCGCTGCCGCACGACCTTCAACTGCACGGAGGCGTGCCCGCGCGGCATCCAGATCACGCAGGCGATCGCCGAGGTGAAGCAGGCCGTCATCCGCGGCCGCGCCTGATCCTCCCCCTCGCGAACGCGTCCGGCCCGCCGGGATCCTCGGATCCGGCGGGCCGGACGCGTTCCAGCGTGCAGGCGGGCGCGTGCACGGGAGCGCCGCGAGGCCTCAGTACGCTGGAGGAATGACCGAGGCGGCCGACACTCCCCGCGGGATCCCGGGCCTGTTCGAGCGGGTCATGCGGACGCGGCCGGTGCGGGTGATGCTCCACTACTCCGAGACCGGCGGGCCCCTCTTCGCGTCCGGACTCGCCTTCCAGGCCCTGTTCGCGGTCTTCGCGGCGCTCTTCGTCTTCTTCGCCGTCTTCGGCTTCTGGGTGCGCGACGACTCGGTGCTGCGCGATTCCCTCCTCGACCTGGTGACCCGCTCCGTCCCCGGCCTGATCGGCGGGAAGAACGCCCTCGTGTCGGTCGACGACCTACTCGACTCGTCGATCCTCGGCTGGACGGGTGCGATCGCGGCCGCCGGCCTGCTCTGGACGGCGCTGAACTTCCTGGGAAGCCTGCGCCAGGCGGTCCGGCTGCTCTTCTCGCTCCCCGGACCCACGACCCTCTTCGTCCTGCTCAAGCTCAAGGACGCGGGGCTCGCCCTGGTCTTCGGGGCGGTGCTGCTGGTCTCGGCCGGTCTCTCCGTGTTCTCGACCTCGCTGGTGGACGTGGCGTTCGGCTTCCTCGGGATCGGCAGCGAGTCGATGCCGGCCCGACTCGCCGGCAGCGCGGTCGGCCTGCTGATCATGCTCGCCCTGGACACGGGCACGCTCGCCGGCTCCTTCCGCATCCTCTCGGGCATCTCGATCCCCTGGAAGAACCTCTGGGCGGGCTCGCTGCTCGGCGGGATCGCTCTCGGCGCGCTCAAGGTCCTCGGGACGCAGCTGCTGGGGGGCGCCTCCCGCAATCCGCTGCTCGCCTCGTTCGCGGTCCTCATCGGTCTGCTGATCTGGTTCAACCTCGTCTGCCAGGTGATCCTGATCGCCGCGTCGTGGATCTCCGTCGGGATGAGCGACGCCGGGATCTCGGCGCGCAAGCTCACGCCGGAGGAGCGCGAGAAGGAGCGGGAGGAGCAGCTGCGCACCGCCCGCCGCACCCTCGCCGAGGCCGAGCGCGAGCGGCTTCGCGCCGCGCTGCCGGAGGCGTCCCTCCTCAAACGACGGCGCCTGGAGCGCCAGCTCGCGCAGCTCGAGGAGGAGCTCGAGCAGCTCGCCGCCTGACCCGGCGGACTACTTCGCGTCCCTCCCGGCGTCGCCGCGCCCGATTCCGCCTGCCGAGTCTGTCCGTTTCTGTTGACTTCCCTCCCGAACGGGTCTAAAAAGAGGTAAACGCAGATCCGAGGTCGGAAACGACACCGCGGATCCGGCGCACCACCCACGGCGAGACGACGGAGTCCACATGTACGCACCGGAGCGGCACCAGGCGATCCTGGACCGCGCCCGCACCGACGGGCGCGTCGAGGTCCGCGACCTCGCCCTCTCCCTCGCCGTGACGCCGGAGACGATCCGCCGCGATCTCACCAGCCTCGAGAAGCGGGGCCTGCTGCGCCGTGCGCACGGCGGCGCCATCCCCGTCGAGCGGCTGGGCATCGAGCCCGAGGTCGCCGCCCGCGAGGGACACCTCGCCGGCGAGAAGGACCGCATCGCCACCGCGGCCCTCGCCGAGGTGCCCGACGGCGGCTCGATCGCCATCGACGCCGGCACCACCACGGTGCGGCTGGCGGAGCTGCTCCCCCTGGACCGCCGGCTGACGGTCGTCACCCACTCCCTCCCCGTCGCGATGGCGCTCGTCGGCCGGCCCAACATCGACCTCCACCTCATCGGCGGGCACCTGCGCGGAGTCACGCAGGCCGCCGTCGGGCCGTGGGCCGCCCAGGCCCTCTCCACGGTCTCGGTGGACGTCGCCTTCATCGGCACGAACGGCCTCAGCCTCGAGCGCGGGCTCACCACCCCCGATCTCGACGAGGCCGTCGTCAAGTCCGCGATCATCGCCTCCGCGCGCCGGGTCGTGGTCCTCGCCGACCACTCGAAGTTCGGCCGGCAGGACTTCGGGCACGTCGCTCCGCTGTCCGCGGTCGACACCGTCATCACCGACGCCGATGTCGACGACGAGCTCGCCGACGACATCGAGTCGGCCGGCCCGGAGGTCGTCCGCGCATGATCGTCACCGTCACCGCCAACCCGAGCATCGACGTCACCCTCTCCACGAGCGGCTTCGCCGTCGGCGAGGTCAACCGCGCGCACGACGTGCGGCGCGACCCGGCCGGCAAGGGCGTCAACGTCGCCCGTGCCCTCGCGCGCAACGGCGTCGAGGCGACCGCGGTCTACCCGGCCGACGCCTCCACCGGCGTCGACCTGTCCACGATGCTCCGGGCCGCCGGAGTCCGCTCGGCCAGTGCGGCGATCGCCCACCCGATCCGCACCAACATCACCGTGGTCGACGACCGGACGGGCCGCACCACCAAGATCAACGAGCCCGGCCCCGCCGTCACGGAGGAGGAGGCTCACGCCCTCTCCGAGCTGATCGGCGAGCACGTCTCGGCCTCGCCCCGCTGGCTCGTCGCCTGCGGCAGCGTCCCCCCGGGACTGGGAGCGGACTTCTACCCCGCCCTCGGCCGCCTCGCCCTGCACTTCGGCGTCCCCCTCGCCGTCGACACCTCGGGAGCCCCCCTGACCGCGATCATCGCGGCCGGCACCGCCACCCTGGTGAAGCCCAACCTCGAGGAGCTCGAGGAGCTCCTCGGCCGCTCCCTGACGACGGTCGGAGACGTCGTCGCCGGAGCCCGTGAACTCCTGCAGCTGCCCGACGCGCGAGCGCTCGTCAGCCTCGGAGAGCACGGCGCCCTCCTCGTCACGGCGTACGCGTCGTGGTGGGCGGGCGCCCCCGCCGTCGTGCCCCTCAGCACCGTCGGCGCCGGCGACAGCACGCTCGCCGGCTACCTCTCGGCCGTCGACGCCACGGAGGCGGAGCGCCTCGCGACAGCAGTCGCGTGGGGTACCGCCGCCGTCCAGCTCCCGGGCAGCGAAGCCCCGGGTCCCGACTCCCTCCGCCTCGACGACGTCTCCGTCGTCGAGAACCCCGACCCCACCCTCCCGATTGGAGAACTGAGCGCATGACTGCTCTCACCGAGGCGTCGACGGTCATCGTCGACCTCACCGCCGCCACGAAGGACGAGGCCACCGCGCAGCTCGCGAAGACGCTCGCCGACGCCGGCCGCGTCACCGACCTCGACGGCTTCCTCGCCGACGTCCGCGACCGCGAGTCGCAGATGGCGACCGGCATGCCCGGCGGCATCGGGATCCCCCACGCCCGCTCCTCCCACGTCGTCTCGCCCAGCGTGGCGGTCGGCATCGCGAAGCAGGGCGTCGACTTCGGCGCCCCCGACGGCCCGGCCGACCTGATCTTCCTGATCGCGGCTCCGGACGGCGCCGACCAGGCGCACCTCAAGATCCTCGCCCAGCTCGCCCGCAAGCTGATCCACGAGTCCTTCACCGGTTCCCTCCGCGCCGCCGCCAGCGGCCAGGAGGTCGCGGACATCATCGCCCGAGAGGTCGTCGTCTCATGAGGATCGTCGCCGTCACGAGCTGCATCGCCGGCATCGCGCACACCTACATGGCGGCCGAGGCCCTCGAGCAGGCCGCGAAGAAGAAGGGGTACGAGATCCAGGTCGAGACCCAGGGCGCCGCGGGGTCCGATCCCATGTCGGACCGGACCATCGCCGACGCCGACGTCGTGATCCTCGCCGCCGACCTCGAGGTCCGCGGCAAGGAGCGCTTCGCCGGGAAGCCCACCCTCGAGGTGGGCACGTCGGAGGCGCTCGCGAAGGCGGCGGACGTCATCGACCGCGCCGTCGCGAAGGTGCAGGACGCGCCCGCCGCGAGCCCCGCCTCCGGCCCGCGCTTCGTCGCCGTGACCAGCTGCATAGCGGGCATCGCCCACACCTACATGGCCGCGGAGGCGCTCGAGCAGGCCGCGAAGAAGCGCGGCTACCCGATCCACGTCGAGACCCAGGGCGCGGCCGGCTCGGACGAGATGACCGCGGCCGACATCGCCGCCGCGGACGTCGTCATCCTCGCCGCCGACCTCGAGGTCCGCGGCAAGGACCGCTTCGCCGGCAAGCCGATCCTCCAGGTGGGCGTCGCCGAGGCCCTGTCCAAGCCGGACGAGGTCCTCGACCGTGCTCTGGCCCTCCGCGGCTCCGGCTCCGCCGCGTCCGCCCCCGCCCGCTCGACTCCGGCCGCGGCCCCCGCCGCGCCGAAGAAGGTCGGCGTCGGAACACGCATCCGCCAGAACCTGATGACCGGCGTCTCCTACATGATCCCGTTCGTCGCGGCGGGCGGTCTGCTGATCGCGCTGTCGTTCCTGTTCGGCGGCTACCGGATCGTCGACTTCACGGCCCAGCAGATCATCGACGACGGCTTCAACGTCGCGAACATCACCGACTGGGCCGGAGTGATGTTCCTCATCGGAAGCGCGACCTTCGCGTTCCTGGTGCCGGTGCTCTCGGGCTTCATCGCCTTCGGCATCGCCGACCGTCCCGGCATCGCGCCGGGCTTCCTCGGCGGCGCGGTCGCGGTCACCGTCGGCGCGGGCTTCCTGGGCGGCCTCGCCTCCGGCTTCATCGCCGGCTACGCGGCCCTCTACATCTCGCGGATCAAGCTCCCCGCGGCGTTCAAGTCGCTGATGCCCGTCGTGATCATCCCCCTGATCGCCACCTTCATCACCGGCTTCCTGATGTTCGTGGTGCTCGGAGCGCCGCTCCGCGCACTGAGCGATGGCCTGTCGTCCTGGCTCTCGGGCCTCTCGGGCGGCAACCTGATCATCCTGGGGATCATCCTCGGCCTCATGATGGCGTTCGACATGGGCGGTCCGGTCAACAAGGTGGCCTACGCCTTCGCGACCACCGGCCTCGCCTCCGTCCCCGCCGACGGCGACCCGAACTCCGTGCAGTTCAAGGTGATGGCGATCGTCATGGCCGCCGGCATGACCCCGCCGCTGGGTCTGGCCCTCGCCACGACGCTCCGCAAGCGCCTGTTCACGGACGCCGAGCGCCAGAACGGCAAGGCCGCCTACCTGCTGGGCGCGTCCTTCATCTCGGAGGGGGCCATCCCGTTCGCCGCGGTCGACCCGCTGCGCGTGATCCCGTCCGCCATGGTCGGCTCGGCCGTCACGGGTGCGCTCGTCGCGCTCTTCGGATCCACCCTCCGCGCCCCGCACGGCGGAGTCTGGGTCACCGGGCTCGTCGGGCAGCCGATCCTCTACCTGGTCGCCATCCTGGTGGGCATGGTCGTCACGGCCGTGTGCGTGATCATCGCGAAGAGCATCAAGCGCGCCCCCGTGGTCGCCGAGGTGCCCGAGCCCGCCACCGCGCAGGCCGTCCCCGCCTGATCCCCTCCGACCGACCGTCCTGAGCGGTCCCGCCGGCGGTCGCCTCCGCGCTCCTCCCCCTCTCCGAGGGAGTCGCGCGAGGCGGCCGCCGGCTTCCGCGTTCCGGGGTGCGAGCGCGGCCGGGCGGCCCGCTCCGCGGCTCCGAATAGACTGCTCCGGTGACTCGCAGCACCCTCCGCATCGCCTCCGTCAACGTGAACGGCGTCCGCGCCGCCTACCGCAAGGGGATGGGCGACTGGCTCGCCGCGCGCGACGTCGACGTCCTGGCCCTGCAGGAGGTCCGCGCTTCCACGGACGACCTCACGGGGCTCCTCGGGGACGAGTGGGACGTGCTGCACGACGAGGCGACCGCCAAGGGGCGCGCCGGAGTCGCTCTCGCCTCGCGCAGGCGCGCCACGATCCACCGCGTGACCTTCGGCGCCGACGACTTCGACTCGGCCGGACGCTGGCTCGAGGCCGACTACGAGGTCGGCGGCCGCTCGCTCACCGTCGTCTCCACCTACGTCCACTCCGGCGAGGTCGGCACCCCCAAGCAGGTCGAGAAGTACCGCTTCCTCGATGCGATGGAGGCGCGCCTGCCCGAGATCCGGGCGCACAGCGAGCTCGCCGTGGTGATGGGCGACCTCAACGTCGGCCACCGCACGCTCGACATCAAGAACTGGAAGGGCAACGTCAAGAAGGCCGGCTTCCTCCCGGAGGAGCGCGCCTACGTCGACCGCTTCGTCGGCGCCGAGGGCGACCCGGACTACAACGCCGGTGCCGGACTGGGCTGGGTCGACCTCGGCCGCCGGTTCGCGGGCGAGGTGCCCGGACCGTACACGTGGTGGTCGCAGCGCGGCCAGGCCTTCGACACCGACACCGGCTGGCGCCTCGACTACCAGCTCGCCACGCCCGCGCTCGCCGACCTCGCCCGCAGCTACGAGGTCGACCGCGCCGCCTCCTACGACACCCGCTGGTCCGACCACTCCCCCGTGGTCGTCGACTACGAGCTCTGACCCTCTCCCCGCGATCCCGACCCCTCGAGGCCACCCATGACTCCCAGCACCCCGGGCGCCAAGCCCGTCATCTTCTCCGGCATGCAGCCCTCCTCCGGGTCGCTGCACCTCGGCAACTACATCGGCGCGCTGACCCAGTGGGTCGCGATGCAGGAGGACTTCGACGCCTACTTCTGCGTCGTCGACCTGCACGCGATCACGGTCCCGCAGGACCCGCAGCAGCTCCGCGAGCGCACCCGCGCGACCGCCGCGCAGTACATCGCCGCGGGCATCGACCCAGCGCGCTCGACCCTCTTCATCCAGTCCCACGTACCCGCTCACGCCGAGCTCGCCTGGGTCCTCAACACCCTGACCGGCTTCGGCGAGGCCAGCCGGATGACGCAGTTCAAGGACAAGTCGGCGAAGCAGGGCGCTGAGGCCGCCTCGGTGGGCCTGTTCACCTACCCGATCCTGATGGCGGCCGACATCCTGCTGTACCAGACGGACGCGGTGCCGGTCGGCGAGGACCAGCGCCAGCACCTGGAGCTCACCCGCGATCTCGCCGCGCGCTTCAACTCGCGCTTCGGCGAGACCTTCGCCGTGCCGGAGCCCCACATCGTGCGCGAGACCGCGAAGATCTTCGACCTGCAGAACCCGGGCGCCAAGATGTCGAAGTCGGCGGAGTCGGACGCGGGCCTGCTCAGCGTGCTCGACGAGCCGAAGGCGACCGCGAAGAAGATCATGCGCGCCGTGACGGACACCGAGTCGGAGGTGCGCTTCGACCGGGCGGCGAAGCCCGGCGTCTCGAACCTGCTGACGATCTACTCGGTCCTCGCCGACCGCTCCGTCGAGTCGCTGGAGCAGGAGTACGCGGGCCGCGGCTACGGGGACCTCAAGAAGGGCCTCGTCGAGGTGGTCGCCGCCACCTTCGACCCGATCCGCGCGCGGACCGCGGAGCTGCTCGCCGACCCGGCCGAGCTCGACCGGGTCCTCTCCCTCGCCGCCGACCGCGCGTCCGAGACCGCGGAGCGCACGCTCGCCGCCGTCTACGACTCCGTCGGCCTCCTCCGCCGCGTCCGCTGAGGCGGCCGTGCTGCGGCTCGCGCTCTTCGACCTCGACGACACCCTCTTCGCCCATGCCCGCGCTGTGCGGGAGGGGATCGTCGCGTACGCCGCCTCGCTCGGCGCCGCCTACGCCGGCGAGCCGGCCGACGTGCAGCGCCGCTGGCACCTGCTCGAGGAGGAGCACTACCACCGCTACCTCGCGGGCGAGCTCGACTACGAGGGCCAGCGCCGGGCGCGCGCCACGGACTTCGCCGCGGAGGCCGGAGTCGGGCTGACTCCCGAGGAGGCGAGCTCCTGGTTCCGCGGGTACCTCGAGCACTACGTCGCCGCCTGGACCCTCCACGACGACGCGCTGCCCGTCCTCGACCGGCTCGACGCCGCCGGAGTCCGCCTCGGCGTCATCACCAACGGCGTGCTCGACTTCCAGCGGGGGAAGATCGAGCGCACGGGCCTCTCCGGTCGCTTCGAGCACGTGATCGCCTCCGGCGACGTCGGCGTCGCCAAGCCGGACGCGCGGATCTTCGCGATCGCCTGCGAGCGGTTCGGGGTCTCTCCGGAGGAGGCCCTCTACGTCGGCGACCGGCTCGGCACCGACGCCGTCGGAGCGGCCGCTGCGGGCCTGCGCGGCGTCTGGCTCGACCGCGTTGGCGGTCCCGAGCACGGCCGCGAGCTGCCGCCCGAGGCGGTCGAGCTGGGCGTGCGCCGGATCGCTTCCCTGGACGAGCTGGACGCGCAGCTCGGGCTGTCGGCGGACTGAGGCCCCGCCCGGGTCTGGTCTCGATAAGCCGCCTGCAGCGACTAAGCGACCAGCATGCAGGTCCGAATTGCCGGGTCTCGATGAGCCGTCTGCGGCGACCACTCGACCAGCATGGGTGTCCCCGAACCACCCCGTTGCGATTCCCGTTGCACCGTCGTCGGAACGACGAAGCGCCCCACCCGACCCGAGGGTCGGACAGGGCGCTTCACCGTGAACGGACTCACGCCATCCGCTCGTTGCGCAAGGCGAACGGGGAGGACGCGTGTCAGCGTCGTCCCCTAGCCGGACGCGACCCGCTCCCCGAGACGCGACCACCTCGATGAGCCGACCGCGCCGCGGCAGGCAGGGACTGCCGCGGAGAAAACTACTGCACGTCCTCGTCGATCCAGTCGAAGGTCTTGGTGACGGCCTTCTTCCAGAGGCGGTACTGGCGGGCGGCCTCGTCCTGGTCCATCTGCGGGGTCCAGCGCGAGTCCTCCTGCCAGTTCTGGCGCAGGTCGTCGAGGTTCTCCCAGAAGCCGACCGCGAGACCGGCCGCGTAGGCCGCTCCGAGCGCGGTGGTCTCCGCGACGACCGGTCGGACGACCGGGACGCCGAGGATGTCGGCCTGGAACTGCATGAGCAGGTTGTTGGCGATCATTCCGCCGTCGACCTTGAGCTCCTGCAGGGGGACGCCGGAGTCGGCGTTGACCGCGTCCAGGACCTCGCGGGTCTGGAAGGCGGTCGCCTCGAGCGCGGCGCGGGCGATGTGGCCCTTGTTGACGTAGCGGGTGAGGCCGACGAGGGCTCCGCGGGCGTCGGAGCGCCAGTAGGGGGCGAACAGACCCGAGAAGGCGGGGACGAAGTACGCGCCTCCGTTGTCCTCGACGGTGGCGGCCAGCGCCTCGACCTCGGGGGCCGAGCCGATGAGGCCCAGGTTGTCGCGCAGCCACTGGATCAGCGAGCCGGAGACCGCGATCGAGCCCTCGAGCGCGTAGTGCACCTCGCCGTCGCCGAGCTTGTAGCCGATGGTGGTGAGCAGACCGTTCTTCGAGTGGACGATCTCGGTGCCCGTGTTGAAGATCAGGAAGTTGCCGGTGCCGTAGGTGTTCTTCGCCTCGCCCGGGTCGAACGCCGCCTGGCCGAAGGTCGCGGCCTGCTGGTCGCCGAGGATGCCGGCGATCGGGACCTCGCGCAGCAGCGACGAGGACTCGACGTGGCCGTAGACCTCGGAGGAGGAGCAGACCTCGGGGAGCATCGACTTCGGGACCCCGAAGGCCTCGAGGATGTCGTCGCGCCACTCGAGGGTCTCGAGGTCGAGGAACAGGGTGCGGGAGGCGTTGGTGACGTCGGTCTTGTGGACGCCGCCGTCGATGCCGCCGGTCAGGTTCCAGAGGACCCAGGTGTCCGTCGTGCCGAAGATCAGGTCGCCCGCCTCGGCCTTCTCGCGAGCACCCTCGACGTTCTCGAGGATCCAGACGATCTTGGTGCCGGAGAAGTAGGTCGCGAGCGGGAGGCCCACGATCGACTTGAAGCGGTCCGCGCCCTCGTCGCCGGCGAGGCGGTCGACGATCGACTGGGTGCGGGTGTCCTGCCAGACGATGGCGTTGTAGACGGGCTTGCCGGTCGTCCTGTCCCAGACGACAGCGGTCTCGCGCTGATTGGTGATGCCGACGGAGGCGATGTCGTGGCGGGTCAGGTCGGCGCGGGAGAGAGCCTGGCCGATCACCTCGCGGACGTTGTTCCAGATCTCGATCGGGTCGTGCTCGACCCAGCCGGCGCGCGGGAAGATCTGCTCGTGCTCCTTCTGGCCGGTGGAGACGATCGATCCCTTCTTGTCGAAGATGATCGCGCGGGACGACGTGGTCCCCTGGTCGATAGCGATGACGTAGTCAGCCATGAATGATTACTCCTTCGTAACGGGGGTGAAAGGAAGCGCGGCGGTCTAGAGGACCGGGAGCAGCACGAGCGAGGCGAGGCCCGCGAGCACTCCACCGACGATCGGGCCGGCGACGGGCACCCAGGCGTAGCTCCAGTCGCTCGAGCCCTTGCCCTTGATCGGCAGGAGAGCGTGCGCGATGCGGGGGCCGAGGTCGCGGGCGGGGTTGATGGCGTAGCCGGTCGGGCCGCCGAGGGAGGCGCCGATCGCGATCACCAGGATGGCGACGGGCAGCGCGCCGAGCGCGGCCAGACCGCCGTCGCCCTGACGTCCGCCGCCGAAGCCGATGACGACGAAGACGAGGACGAAGGTGCCGATGACCTCGGTGACGAAGTTCCAGCCGTACGAGCGGATCGCCGGGCCGGTCGAGAAGACGCCGAGCTTGTTCGCCGCGTCGGGCTCCTCGTCGAAGTGCTGCTTGTAGGCGAGCCAGCAGAAGACGGCACCGAGGATCGCACCGATCATCTGGGCGAGGATGTAGACGAGGATCGAGACGATGTTGACGGGCACGCCGGATCCGAACTCGGTCGCTCCGCTCGCGACGAGGCCCAGGGTGACCGCGGGGTTGAGGTGCGCCCCCGAGTTGTACGAGACGATCACACCGGCGAAGACCGCGAAGCCCCAGCCGATGTTGACCATGAGGGTTCCGCCGTTGAGACCCTTGCTCTTCACGAGCGCGACGTTGGCGACGACACCGCAGCCGAGGAGCACGAGCATGGCCGTTCCCACGACTTCGGCGAGGAAGACCACTCCGAGATTGTCCACGTTGACCTTTTCCTTTTCGTAAGACGGACGCGCACAGGCGTCCGCGGCGGGCTTCGATGCCCGACGGTGTGAAGTTATCGGCGCCCTGTCCTAGCGACAAGGAACGGCGCGTGCACGTTTGTGCGTTGTCACGACGGAAGCCCCGGTCGAGGTGGTCCTCGGTCCGGGGCTTCCGTCGATCCGCGCCTGATCGCCGATCAGGAGGCGGGCACGGCCGTCGGGGTCTGCACCGAGGTGCCCCCGACGTCGACGCCGTTGTACTCCTTGAGGTGCGCGATGGTCGCGTCGACCTCCGACGCGCGGGCGGCGTCGTCCCAGCCCAGCACGGCGCCCGTGTGCTCGGCGAGCTCCTCGAGGAGCTCGCGGCTCAGGCCGCCCGTGAAGGCGTGGTTGGTGCGGCGCATCACCAGGTCGATGAGGTGCACCACGCTCTCGCGCTGGGCGAGGTAGCGGATCTCACCGGTGGTGAAGTCCTTGTCGAAGTCGAGCGCCTCGTCGTGTCCGTCGGCCAGGGCCTCGATGACCTCCTGCGCGCGGGTGCCGTAGCGCTCGAGCAGCTGGCCCGTGCGGGCCGAGGAGAGCCCGGAGCGGTGCTGGCTGATCCACTGCGCGCGGGACGCGTCGGTGCGCGGGAAGCCCTTGCCGCCTCCGATGGGGGTCTTCACGGTGGAGACGCGACGGGTCACGCCGATCCGCTTGAAGACCTCGTTCGAGAGGTGCTCCGACAGGGCGCGGAACGTCGTCCACTTGCCGCCGACCAGGCTGAGCACGGGCGAGCCGTTGCCGGGGAGCGTCGAGGGCTCGATGCGGTAGTCGCGGGAGACGAAGCCCGGGGCCTCGTCGTCGTGGCGGGGCAGCGGGCGGATGCCGGAGAACTTGAAGACGATCTGCGAACGGTCCACGCGGATGGCCGGGAAGACGTGGTTGACGAGCTCGAAGAAGTAGTCGATCTCCTCATCCGTGCATACCGCCGGCTTCGTGGGGTCGGCGTCGATGTCGGTCGTGCCGACCATCACGCGGCCCTTGAGCGGGTAGATGAGGACGATGCGTCCGTCGCTGTGCTCGAAGAACATCTCGCGACCCTCGCAGGCCTCGACCAGCTCGGGGTTGTCGAGCACGATGTGCGAGCCCTTGGTGCCGCCCATGAATTTCGTGGACGTGCCGAGGGCCGTGTTGGTGAAGTCGGTCCACGGTCCGGAGACGTTGACGACGACGTCCGCCGCGAAGGTGAACTCCTCGCCGGACTCGCGGTCGCGGAGGACGACGCCCTTCTCGTCGGCGCCGACGGCCTCGACGTAGTTGGCCGCGCGGGCCTTCCTGCCGCCGATCAGCGCGTCGTGGAGCACGTCGAGCGCGAGGCGCTCGGGCTCGTGCACGGAGGCGTCGAAGTAGGTGGCGGTGTACTTGATCTTCGGGTCGAGCTTGGGGAGCTCGTTCAGCGAGCGCTTGCGCCCGTGGAACTGGTGGCGCGGGACCGTGCCGCCGTCGCGGGAGAAGAAGTCGTACATCGTGAGGCCGACCTTGATCAGCAGCGCACCGCGCTCCTGCGGCTTGCCCGACTTGTGGGTCAGGAAGCGCAGCGGAGCCGCGAGGATGCCCGAGAACGTCGAGTAGATCGGGATCGTCGTCTGCAGCGGCTTCACGTAATGGGGAGCGATCTTCAGCAGGCCGTTGCGCTCGTGCACGCCCTCGTTGACGAGTCGGAACTCGCCGTTCTCGAGGTAGCGGATGCCGCCGTGGATCATGTGGCTCGAGGCGCTCGAGGCACCGGAGACGTAGTCGCCGCGCTCGACGAGGGCGACGTCGACGCCGTTGAGCGCGAGCTCGCGGAAGGTCCCGATGCCGTTGATGCCACCGCCGATGACCAGGACCGTGGCGCGGGGGTTGTCGCGGAGAGCAGCGACGCTCTCGCGCAGAGCGGAGTTTCCGGGAGTTCCGTCGGACTGTGCCACTTCGTACTCGCCTTCGTGTCGTAGGGGTGTCGTCGAGGCCTCCGCACCAGCGTGCACCGGGGAGATGACCGATTGATTTCGCGGAGGAATACAGCCATCCTTGACCCGACAACACATCCGGTCAAGACGGGTGGAAATCCGTGCAGGGAGCGCTATGACCCCGGTGAGACCGGTCGTCGAACTCGACGAGACGACCCACGCGACCCATCCCGACAAGACGCGGGACGCGCTGCGTGCGGCCCAGCTGTACTACATGCAGGATCTGACGATGGACGCGATCGCGCACGAGCTGCACACGTCGCGCTCCTCCGTCTCGCGCCTGCTCTCGCACGCCCGCGCGACCGGCCTGGTCGACATCCAGATCCGCTCCCCCCTCGACCGGGCGAGCGCCCTCTCGGCCGAGGTGCGGTCCCACTTCGACATCACGGCGCACATCGTGCCGGTGCCGGACCACACCAGCGAGATCGACCGGCTCGAGCGGGTCGCCCTGTCCGCAGCGAGGATCCTCGGGCAGTTCATCGACTCGAACATGATCGTCGGCATCGCCTGGGGCTCCACGATGAGCGCGATCAGCCGCCACCTGATCGCCAAGGAGACGCACAACACGCAGATCGTGCAGCTGAACGGCGCCGGCAACACCGAGACCACGGGCATCAACTACTCGAGCGAGATCCTCCGCCGCTTCGGTGACGCCTACGCGGCGAAGGTCCAGCAGTTCCCGGTGCCGGCGTTCTTCGACGACCCGACCACCAAGCAGGCGGTGTGGCGCGAGCGCTCCACCCGACGGGTCCTGGAGCTGCAGCAGCGGATGGACGTGGCGCTGTTCGGGCTTGGGTCGCCGTTCGCGGCGGTCCCCTCGAAGGTCTACATCGGCGGCTACCTGGAGCCGAGCGACTTCACCTCGCTCAGCGGCTCCGGGGTCGTCGGCGACGTCGCGACGGTGTTCTACCGGTCCGACGGCAGCTGGGACGACATCCCCATGAACGAACGTGCAAGCGGTCCGGACCTCTCCACGGTGCGCCGCGCGTCGCGCCGGATCTGCGTCGTGTCGGGCGCCTCGAAGCTGCCGGGCCTGCGCGGCGCCCTGGCGGCCGGCCTCATCACCGACCTCATCCTCGACGAGGGAACGGCCCGCGCCCTCATCTCGGACTGACGACTCCCGCCCTTCCGCGGGACGCGCTCGGGTACGCGGCACGCCGACCCAGGCGCACCGGAGCGGCGTCTCGCGGGAGCGGTCAGGACTCGCGGGCGTGCGCGTCGAGGAACTCGTAGACCTCGGCGTCGTCGATGCCGGGGAAGGTCCCCGACGGCAGCGGCGCGAGCACGTGCGCGTGCAGGCGCGCGCTCGGCCAGGCGTTGCCGTCCCAGCGCGCGGCGAGCTCCGACGGGGCGCGTCGGCAGCAGGACTCGTCGGGGCAGCGGGAGAGCTCGCGGCGGTCGGTGTCGCGGCCTCGGAAGAAGCGGGCCTCGGCGAACGGGACGCCCACGGTGATCGAGAACTCCTCGGTGGCGGTCGTGCCGGTCTGCGACGCCGACCAGAAGGTCCCCGCCGGGGTGTCGACGTACTGGTAGTACTCCGTCGTCCGGTTGGTCCGGGTGAACGCGGAGCGCGCCGACCAGTAGCGGCAGACCACCTGGCCCTCGACGGCCCCGGTGACGTCGGTCGGCAGCGGCAGCCCGTCGTTCTCGTAGGCCTTCTGGATCGAGCCGTCTCCCAGCACCCGCAGGAAGTGCATCTGGATGTCGAGGTGCGAGGTGAGCAGGTTCGTGAAGCGCAGGGCGGCGGCCTCGTGGGTGACGCCGAAGCCGTCACGGAAGTCCTCCACCGAGACGTCCCGCTCGCGCTTCGCCTCCTGGAGGAACGCGACCGCCGGCTCCAGCGGCATCAGGCACGCGGCGGCGAAGTAGTTGATCTCGAGGCGCTGGCGGAGGAAGTCGGCGTAGGTCACCGGCCGCTCGTGCCCGAGGAGGCGGTGCGCCATCGCCTGCAGCGCCAGCGCCCGCAGGCCGTGGCCCCCGGGGATCGAGGCGGGCGGGAGGTAGATCCTGCCGTTCGCGAGGTCGATCACCGAGCGGGCGGAGTGCGGCAGGTCGCCGACGTGGATGATCTCGAAGCCGAGGTGCCGGGCCATCTTCGAGACGGAGCTGTGGGTCAGTGCTCCTCCGCGGTGCCCGACGGTGCGGAGCATCTCGCCCGCCACCTCCTCGATCTCGGGCAGGTAGGAGCTGCGCTCGCGCAGCTGGAGCCGCTGGGCGGTGTTGGCCCGGCGCGCCTCCTCCGGTGTGGCACTCGCCTCGCTCCGGCGCCGTGCGAGCTCGCGGTAGACGCCGAGGAACGCCTCCAGCACGGGCGTGCTCAGCCCCTTGTTGACCTTGAACTCGGGCAGGCCGAGCGAGCGGTACAGCGACCCCTTCTGCACGCGCGCCAGCTCGATCTCCAGCGCGGCCCGCTCGCTCGGCGGCTCGTCCGAGAGCAGCGCCGCCAGCTCGACGCCGAGCGCGGCCGCGAGTCGCTGCAGGAGGGAGAGGCGCGGCTCGCGGCGGCCCGTCTCGATCAGCGAGAGCTGGCTCCCCGACACGTCGACGCGCTCGGCGAGCTGCCCGAGGGTCAGTCCGCGCCGGGTGCGGAAGTGGCGCAGGCGCTGCCCGAGCAGCACGGCGTCGGAGCCCGGGGCGGGTGTCGAGGGATCGGTCACGGCGAGCTCCGGCGGTCGGTTGTGACGGAAGCGCAAAAAGACGGTTTCTTGACCGCCTGAGCGCCGGGAATACCTCCTGATCCTCCTCCATCCTGGCTTCAGGCGCCACTGAGCGCCCCTCCCGGCCCGGCCGGCCTCTTCCCGGCTGCGGCCGGCGACTCCCCACCCCCGTCGACGACGACCACCGAAAGCGGAGCCAGCATGAGCATCTACAGCAACACCGTCCGACTCGAGCCGAGCACCATGACCGCGCCGACGTCCGTCCCCGCGCCCGTCGTGCCGCCGGCGCCCCTCGCCCTCCGCCGCTGGGTTCGCGAGACCGCCGCGATCCTCCAGCCCGACGCGATCGAGTGGAGCGACGGCTCCCCCGCGGAGTGGTACCGCCTGACCGAGCGGCTCGTCGCCTCCGGCACGCTCCTCCCGCTCAATCCGGAGTGGCGGCCCGGCTCGTTCCTGGCCCGCACCGACCCGGACGACGTCGCCCGGGTCGAGGACCGCACCTTCATCTGCACGACCGACGAGGCCGACGCGGGACCGACCAACAACTGGCGCGAGCCCGCCGCGATGAGGGCCGAGCTCGCTCCCCTCCTCGACGGAGCGATGCGCGGACGGACGATGTACGTCGTCCCGTTCTCGATGGGGCCCGTCGGCGGTCCGCTCTCGCAGCTGGGCGTCCAGGTCACCGACTCGGCCTACGCGGTGCTGAACCTGCGGATCATGGCGCGCGTGGGCTCCGAGCCGCTGGCCGCCTTCACCGAGGAGACCCCGTTCGTCCGCGGCGTGCACACCGTGGGGCTGCCCCTCCGCGACGCGGACGGCGTCACCCGCGAGGACGTCGCCTGGCCGTGCAGCCCCGTGAAGTACATCACCCAGTTCCCGGAGACGCGCGAGATCGTCTCGTACGGCTCCGGCTACGGCGGCAACGCCCTGCTGGCGAAGAAGTGCTTCGCCCTGCGCATCGCCTCGGCGATGGGGCGCGAGGAGGGCTGGCTCGCCGAGCACATGCTGCTGATCCGCATCGTCTCGCCCGAGGGACGGCGCTACCACGTCGCCGCCGCCTTCCCGAGCGCGTGCGGCAAGACCAACCTCGCGATGATGCAGCCCGCGATCCCCGGCTGGCGGGTCGAGACGCTGGGCGACGACATCACCTGGATGCGCCGCGGGGAGGATGGACGCCTCTGGGCGATGAACCCCGAGACGGGCTTCTTCGGCGTCGCTCCCGGCACCGGGGAGAGCTCGAACCCGAACGCCGTGCAGACGCTCTGGGGCAACACGATCTTCACCAACGTCGCGCTCCGCGAGGACGGCGACGTGTGGTGGGAGGGCCTGACCGACGAGGTCCCGGAGCGGCTGACCGACTGGCGCGGGCAGCCGTGGACGCCGGCGTCCGGCACGCCCGCCGCGCACCCCAACTCCCGCTTCACCGCGCCGGCCGCGCAGTGCCCGTCGCTCTCCGCCGACTGGGACGCCCACGAAGGCGTGCCGCTGGACGCGATCGTCTTCGGTGGCCGACGGGCGAGCAACGTCCCGCTGGTCACGCAGGCCACCTCGTGGCAGCACGGCGTCTTCCTGGGTGCGACCGTCGCCTCCGAGAAGACCGCGGCCGCGGAGGGCACGGTCGGGGAGCTGCGCCGCGATCCGTTCGCGATGCTCCCCTTCTGCGGCTACAACATGGCCGACTACTTCGCGCACTGGCTCGCGATCGGCGCTGAGCTCGGCGATGCGGCGCCGGCGGTGTTCCAGGTCAACTGGTTCCGGAAGGACGCGGACGGCGAGTTCCTCTGGCCCGGCTTCGGCGAGAACGCGCGGGTGCTGCAGTGGCTCGTCCGCCGCCTGGAGGGGCTGGCGGAGGCGCAGCGGAGCCCCCTCGGCGACCTGCCGGTCGCGATCGACACGCACGGGCTCCTGCTCTCCGCGGCCCAGAAGGAGGAGCTGTTCTCCGTCCCGGTGGAGGCGTGGCTGGAGGAGTGCGCGCTCACGGAGGAGTTCTTCACGCGGTTCGGCGACCGGCTGCCGCCCGAGCTGACCGCCGAGCTCCAGGCCCTGCGGCTCCGGCTCCTCGCCGAGAAGCTGCCGCTGGCGGCCTGATCCCCCTGACCGAGCCGGCTCCTGCCGGACACCCCTGTGGCCCGCGGGCGGATCATCCCCCTTTCCTCGCACCCCCGCGGGTCCACTCCCCCCTTCCGCTCCCACGACGACGGGCACCATGACCGACCGCATCACGCTCCGCTTCCTCGCCGCCCCGCAGGACGCCACCGCCGACGGCCGCAGCGCCCAGGCCGGCCGCGTCCTCGAGTGGATCGACAAGGCCGGCTACGCCTGCGCCGTGGGCTGGAGCGGCGGCTACTGCGTGACGGCGTACGTCGGCAACGTCCACTTCACCCGGCCCATCTCGGTCGGCAACCTGATCGAGGCGACCGCCCGCGTCATCCACACCGGGCGCACGAGCATGCACGTGCTGGTGCAGGTCGCGCAGGCGGATCCGCGGACCGGCCTCTACGAGGACGCCACGCACTGCCTCCTCGTGTTCGTGGCCGTCGACGACGAGAAGAGGCCGCGGTCGGTCCCGGAGTGGCGGCCCCGCTCGATCGAGGACCTGTCCCTCGCCGAGGGCGCCGCCGCGCGCATCGAGGGCCGCCGACGGCTGCACGACGTGATGCGCGCCCAGGAGTACACCGAGGAGGGCACCGGTCCGCGGATCGTGTTCCGCTTCCTCGCGGCGCCGGGCGACGTCAACTGGGGCGGCAACGCCCACGGCGGGATCGTGATGCGCTGGATCGACGAGGCGGCCGACGCGGTCGCGCAGCGCTGGACCGGCCGCGACGCGGTGGCCGTCTACTCCGGCGGGATCCACTTCTACCGTCCGGTGCGCATCGGGCACCTCGTCGAGGTGGAGGCGCGCCTCATCCACACGAGCGCCCGGAGCATGCACCTGGCGGTGCACGTGCGCTCCGGGGACCCGCGGACCGGCGAGCTGGAGCTGACCACGCAGTGCCGGAGCGTCTTCGTGGTGCGGGGCTCCGACGGGGCGGCCGAGCCGGTCCCGCCTCTCGAGCTGCGGACCGAGGAGGACCGGCGTCTGGACGCCCATGCGCGCGAGCTGATCCTCCTGCGCGCGGCGCTGCCGCCGCTCCCGCTCGCGGGGACGGCCGGCGCTAGGGTCGGAGCGTGAAGCTGCCGATCCTCGTCCTCAACGGCCCGAACCTGAACCTGCTCGGCACCCGCGAGCCCGAGCTCTACGGCTCGGACACCCTCGTCGACGCCGAGGCGCTGGCGGCGGAGGCGGCCGAGCGGCACGGCTTCACGGTCGAGACCTTCCAGAGCAGCTCGGAGGGCGCGATCGTCGACCGGCTGCACGCGGCTCGCGGCTCCGTCTCGGGAGTGGTGCTCAACGCCGGGGCGTACACGCACACGTCGATCGCGATCCGCGACGCCGTCCTCGCGACCGAGCTGCCGATGGTCGAGGTCCACGTGAGCAACGTGCACCGGCGCGAGCCGTTCCGGCAGCACTCCTACCTCTCGGACGTCGCGATCGCCGTGATCGTCGGCGCGGGGATCGCCGGCTACGGCTACGCGGTGGACGTGCTCGCGCGAGCGGCGGAGAAGCGATGAGCGGCCTCGGACGCTCCTTCGGCAGCGCGGTCGACGCCTACGACCGCGGGCGGCCCGGCTACCCCGACGACGCCGTCGACTGGATCGTGGGGCACGCCCCGGCGCGGGTGGCGGGCGCCTTCGTCCCGGAGCGGGCCCGCGCGGCGGGAGCCGACGCCTCCGATCGGCTGCGCGCCGTGGACCTCGGCGCGGGAACGGGCAAGTTCACCGCGTCGCTCGCGTCCCGCGGCCTCGCCGTGACCGCGGTCGAGCCCGACGCGGAGATGCTCGCGCGTCTCGCCTCGAATCTGCCGGGGGTCCGCCCCGAGGAGGGGACGGCCGAGGCGATCCCCGCCGCGGACGCCTCCGCGGAGCTCGTCACCGCCGCGCAGTCGTGGCACTGGGTCGACGCCGAGCGCGCGGGAGCCGAAGTCGCCCGCGTCCTGGTGCCGGAGGGCGTGCTCGCGCTGGTGTGGAACATCCGCGACGAGTCGGTCCCCTGGGTGCGCCGGCTCGGCGAGGTCGCCGGAGCCTCCACCGCCGAGCGCTTCGAGACGCTCCGGCCGCCGCTCGGCTCCGCTCTCGAGCGGGTGGCGTTCGCGGCCTTCGAGTGGTCCTTCGAGCTGGACCGAGCCGGGGTGCGGGACATGTTCGCGTCCCGCAGCTCCGTCATCGCGATGCCCGACGAGGAGCGCGCCGCGGTCCTCGCGGCGGTCGACGCCGTGGTGGACGAGGAGTCGGGCGGGAGCGGGACCGTCGCGATGCCGTACTCGACGCGCGTGACGATCGCGCGCCGCTCCTCCTCCGCCTGACTCCGCGCTGCCCGCCGCGGACCGCCCCGCCCGCCGACTACCCTCGGAGGGCGCCGCACCGGCGCGAGCACCGAGAGCACGAGGAGAGACGCACGTGAGCATCATCGCCGCCGCAGACGGGTCCGCACTGGGCAACCCCGGCCCCGCCGGCTGGGCCTGGTACGTCGACGACGAGCGCTGGGCCGCGGGCGGCTGGTCGCACGGCACGAACAACATCGGCGAGCTCACCGCGGTGCTCGAGCTGCTGCGCGCGACCGCGCAGGAGGAGGAGCCGCTGCACATCCTCTGCGACAGCCAGTACGCCATCAAGGCCTGCACCGAGTGGCTGCCGGGCTGGAAGCGGAAGGGCTGGCGCAAGGCCGACGGCAAGCCGGTGATGAACGTCGAGATCATCAAGGCGCTCGACGAGGAGCTGCAGGGCCGGGCCGTCACCTTCGAGTGGGTGAAGGGGCACGCCAACCACCGGATGAACGAGGCCGCCGACGTCCGCGCCCGGAGCGCCGCGACCGCCTACCAGCGCCGGCAGCCCGTCGACGCCGGACCCGGATGGCCGACGGCCGCCGCCGCGCCCGCCGCGGCCGCTGCGCCCCCCGTCGAGGACTCCGCCACCCTCTTCTAGCCGCGTTCCCCCTGGGGCAGCCGCAGCAGCCCCGTCGCCACCAGCTCGCGCACCCGCGGCAGCACCGAGTCGGACACCGCCTCCTCCTCGACCTGGAGGAGCGAGGCGACCGCCGCCGCGATCGCCGCCACCGAGAGCTCGCCGTCGCAGGCGCCGACCACGGCGGCGAGCGCCGTGTCGACCTCCTCGACCCGGGCGAAGCCGCCGCCCTGGCGCAGCCGCAGCACCGTCGGATCGTCGTTGCCCGGCCAGTAGTGCCGCTCCTCCGTGACGTCTCCGGCGACGACCAGGGCGAGACCCGCCAGAGCGCGATCGTCGAGCGACGCGAGGGCCTCGGCCGAGTCGAGGCAGGCGGCGAGGTGGCCGCCCAGGCCCGCGGTCGCGACCGGCGTGGTGATGCGCTCGAGGCGGCGGATCGGCGGGCGGGGCTGCTCGGGCAGGCGGAGCGTGACGTAGCCGAAGCCGACGCCGGTCACCCCGCGCCGCTCGAAGTCGGTCAGCCAGGCGTCGACCAGCGCGTCGAACGCGGGGCCGCGGGTCGTGCCGCCGTCCCGGATCCAGGTCTCGGCGTAGACCGCCGGATCCTGACGCTCGCGCTCCACGACCCAGACGTCCAGCGGAGAGGCGGTCCCGCCCATCCAGGCGTCGAGCCCCTCGGGCCCCGCCTCGAGCGCCTGCTCCAGCGGACTGCGGGCGTCGGCGAGCCAGTCCGCGATCCGGTCGAAGGCGTCCGCGCCCTCCCGGTACTCCCAGTTCCCCAGGAGCTGCGCGATACCGCCGGGCACCAGGTGCTCGGCTGCTCCGAGGATCACGCGGCGCACGATCTCGTCGCCCTCCAGCCCGCCGTCGCGGTACTCGTAGGAGGGGACGCCCTCGGCTCGCGGCGTGATGACGAACGGCGGGTTCGTGACGATGTGGTCGAAGCGCTCCCCCGCGACCGGCTCGTAGAGGCTGCCGAGGCGGAACTCGATGTTCTCGATCCCGTTGAGCGCCGCGGTGAAGGAGGCGAGCGCGAGCGCGCGCTCGGAGATGTCGGTGGCGACCACCTGCTCGGCGTGGCGGGAGGCGTGCAGCGCCTGGATCCCGCAGCCGGTCCCCAGGTCGAGCACGCGGCCGACGGGTCGCTGGATCATCAGGCCGGTCAGCGTGAGGCTCGCGCCGCCGACGCCGAGCACGTGGTCCTCGTCGAGCGCGCGGCCGAGGGCGAGCTCCCCGAGGTCGGAGGCGATCCACCAGGAGGCAGCGCCGCGCTGGTCGACCACGTCGTAGGGGCGCAGGTCGAGGGCCGCGGTGACGACGGCTCCGGCCTCGACGCGCACCAGGCCGAGCTCCACCGCCCCCTCCAGCGCGAGAGCGCCGAACGCCTCGTCCGCGTCGTCGGCCGAGACGGGATCGGCCAGGAGGAACAGGCGGGCGAGGGTGGCCAGCGCGTCGTGGTCGCCGCTGCGCTCGAGGGCGCGGCGGGCGGGGACCCGGTCGCCGCGGTGCAGCGCCTCGGCCGCTTCGTCGCCCCAGAGCCCCCGCACGGCGTCCACGCCGTAGCGGGCGCGGATCAGGTCGTCGCGCAGGAGGGCGATACGGGCTCGGTCGAACGGGTCTGCGGAGAACACCGCTCCATCCTCCTGCACACGGGTCGGCCACCGGGGCCGCCGCGGCCGTACGATCGGAGGCATGCCGCTGACCGGAGAGTACGAACCCAGCACGTCCGAGTGGGCCCGCGAGCAGGCGGAGCTCTACGAGCGGACCGGCGGAGCCGAGGGGAACCTCCTCCGCGGCCGCCCCATCATCGTCCTGACCACCGTCGGCTCGAAGAGCGGGAAGCTCCGCAAGACCGCGCTGATGCGCGTCGAGCACGAGGGCGAGTACGTGGTCGTCGCGTCCAAGGGCGGCGCGCCCGAGCACCCCGTCTGGTACGGCAACATGCTCAAGGAGCCGCACGTCGAGCTGCAGGACGGGCCCGTGAAGAAGGACTACGCCGCGAGCGTGCTCGAGGGCGATCTGCGCGCGGCCTGGTGGGAGCGCGCGGTCGCCGCGTGGCCGGACTACGCCGAGTACCAGACGAAAACCGAGCGGCAGATCCCGCTCGTGCTGCTCACTCCCTGGTCCTGAGCGCGGCGGGCGGCTCGGCCCGTCGCTGAGGCGGCCGTCCTCCGGTCGAGGACGCGCCGCACGGCAGGCGCCTCATGCGGGCGGCGAGTCCAGCGGATCCGGTCCGGCCTCAGACCCGGGCCGCGATGAGGTCGAGCACCTTCGGGCTCGAGAGCAGCGCGAAGTGGCCGACCACCGAGACCGCGATGTTCTCGCGCGCCCCGGCGAGGCGGCTCCCTCCGGGGATGTACTGGTCGCGCATCCCGTAGATCGACGTGATGCGCGCGTCGGCCTCGCGCTCGGCCAGCAGGGTGCGGATCAGCGGGCGGTGGGGCGCGAACTCCCTGAGCGCCCGCGCCGGGGCGATCCGTGCGAGCGACGAGCCGTTGAACGGGGTCGAGACGGCGATCATGCGCTCGATCCGCCCGTCCTCGCGGTCGTCGACGACCATCATGTGCTTGCCGATCAGGCCGCCCTTGCTGTGCGCGACGACGACGACTCCGCGCAGATCGTGCTCGCGCAGGTAGTCCTGGCCGAGTCCGGCCGACGCGACGATCGGCCGCGTGTTGTAGCCGAGCGCGGGCAGCACGTGGATCGGATGGTCCGCCGCGTGCAGCCTCTCGGCGATGGGCCGGAGGAACTGCCACGTCTCGTAGATCCCGGGGATGAGCAGCACCGGAGCGCCGTCGCCGGACGCGTACCGCGACACGTCCCAGCCCTCCCGCAGGTGCACGAAGCGCGAGCCGTAGGCGTAGCGGTAGTCGCGGAGGTACGCGCGCCGCAGCGAGGTCGAGCGGCGCGGGCGGGCGGAGTCACGCGCCGGCATGGGCCCGCTCCAGCTCCGCGATGTCGAGGCGGCTCATCGCGAGCATCGCCTGCAGAGCGCGCGCGGACGCCTCGGGGTCGGCGCCTCCGAGCAGACGCGGGAGGACCTCCGGCACGATCTGCCAGGACAGCCCCCAGCGGTCGCGGAGCCAGCCGCACCGGCTCTCCTCGCCGCCGTCCGCGATCAGGGCGTCCCACAGCCGGTCGAGCTCGGACTGGTCGCCGACGGTCACGACGATCGAGACGGCCTCGGTGAACGGGAACCGCGGCCCGGCGTTGATCGCCTGGAACCGCTGCCCGTCGAGCTCGAACGTCACCGACAGCACCTCGCCGGGCGACGGGGAGCCCTCCGGCAGCACCTGGCTTCCGGTGATCCGCGAGTTCGGCACCAGCTCCGTGTAGAAGCGCGCCGCCTCCCCCGCGCCGTCGTCGAACCAGAGGAAGGTGCTGACCGCGCCCATCGGAGTCTCCGTCCTGCGCGGGAGGGTCTCCGCGGCTCCCTCAGTGTGCCGCGGAGGCGCCCTCCCCGCGACGGATCACAGCGGGTTGACGCCGAACGCCGTGGCCAGCTTGTCGATCTTCTTGGCGCGGCCCAGCCGGGGCAGGTCGCTGCCGTCGCGGATGACGCGGCCGCGGGCCTCGAAGTCGTCGAGGAAGTCGCGGGCCCAGGCGACGTCGGACGGCGTCGGGCTGATGACCTCGTTGATCACGGCGAGCTGCTCGGTGTCGAGGCAGAGCTTCCCGGTGAGGCCGAGCGAGACCGTGAGCGCGGACTGCTCGCGCAGCACGGGGTGGCTGTTCGAGACGGTCGGTCCGTCGATCGGGCCGGGCAGGTCGCCGATGCGCGAGGCGACGACCAGGCGCGAGCGCGGGTAGGCCATCGCGAGGTCGTCGGCGCTGGTGCCGGTGTCGCGGCGGTAGTCGCCGCTGCCGAACGCGAGGCGGAAGGTGCCGCGGGCGCGGGCGATCGAGACCGCCTCCTCGATGCCGAGGGCGGACTCGACCAGGGCGAGCACCGGGGTGGAGCCGCCGAGGCGGTCGAAGGTCTCGGTGACGTGCTCGGCGGCCTCGGTCTTGGCGAGCATGACGCCGGCGAGGCCGGGCAGGCCCTTCAGCGCGTCGACGTCGTCGGACCAGAACGGGGTGGAATGGTCGTTGATGCGGACCCAGGCGCGCTTCTCGCCGGTCAGCCACTCCGCGACGTCTGTCCGCGCGTCGGGCTTCGCCTTGGGGTCGACCGCGTCCTCGATGTCGAGGACGATCTGGTCGGCGCGGGACGCGTGCGCGGCGTCGAACGTCTCGGTGCGGGTGGCGTTCACCAGCAGCCAGGAGCGCGCGATCTCGGGGGCGACGTCGCGCCCCTTCCGCTTCGCGATGGCGGTGGTGGTGGTCTCGGGCAACGTCACGTTCGGGTCCTCTCGGTGGCGCGGTCCTCGCTCCGCGGACGCCACCGCTCTGCGACGGCGCCGGGGACAAGGGTAGCGGCTCCCCGTCGGCGGGGCTCCGGGCACTCCGGCGTCTCTCCACTCCGGGGCTGCGACGCCCCGAGCGCTCCGGATCAGCGGCCCTCCGGGCGCTCCCACAGCGTCAGCACCGTCGTCGGCACCCGGATCCGCTCGCGCGCGACGAACCCCGCCTCCGCGAGCACCGTGTCCGCCTCGCCCTCCGGCAGCGCCTGCCAGACCCGGTCCTCCCCGGCGAGCGCGGCGAGCAGGGCCTCGCCCTCCAGGAGCACGTCGGAGTACGTCCCCGTCGTCCCGTACGGAGCGGCGAGGGCGACGTCGTCCACGCCCGCGAACGCCTCCGGGTAGGCGGCGAGCGCCAGGCGGGGCCGGAGCGAGACCGTCCCGGAGGAGCCGAGGAGGACGGCGTCGCCCGGACGGGCCCGCTCCTCGACGGCGGCCGCCAGACCGCGGAGATCCTGCCCGGCCGGCTTCCCGGTGACCGTGCGCATCTGCACGAGGACCGGCAGTGCGGCCACCGCGATCAGGGCGAGGAGGGCGACGCCCGTCCGGGCCCTGAACGAGTCGAGCGCGACGCCGAGGAGGACCGCGAGGGCGGGCGTGCTCGACGCGAGGTAGCGCGGAGTGAACATCGGCTCGACGAGGAGGGTCCCGAGCACCAGCACCGCCGTCGGCAGCACGATCCAGAGGACGAGGGCCGGCAGGAGCGGCCCGCGCAGGCCGCCCCGCACCGCGGCGACCGCGAGGAGCGCGACGGCGATCCCGGCCAGCCACCACGCGGATCCGAAGAACGGCTCGACCAGGACGGTGAACGCGGTCACCGGCTGCGAGCGGAGCCAGCCGACCTGGCCGCTCTGCCCGGCGGCGAGGAGCAGCACCGGCACGGCGCCCAGTGCAGAGAGGGCGCTCGCCGGGAGAGCCCGCACGGCACCCCGGGGCGCCGCGGCCGCGGCGAGCGCGACGAGAGCCGGCAGCACCAGCACGGAGTAGAGGAAGACCGCGTCCGCCAGACCCGCGACGGCCGCGAACGCGATCCAGCGCAGGGCTCCTCCGGAGCGGGCCGCCCGCACGACGAGGACCGCCGCTCCCACCACGAGCGCGGTGGCCAGAGCGGAGGATCGCGCCTCGGTCCCCGAGAACGAGGACCGCGGGAGCAGCACGAGCACCGCGGCGGCGAGGAGTGCCGCCCGGGGCCGGTCGAACGATCGCAGCAGGACGACGACGCCCACCGCCGCCGCTCCCGTGGCGAGAGCGGACGGCGCCCGCAACGCGAGCTCCGACTCCCCGGCGATCGCGATCCAGCCGTGAATAATCAGGCCGTAGGCCAGGTGCACCGCGTCCTTCTCCTGCACGAAGGCGAGGAGCTCCCCCACCGGGAGCCGCGCCAGGCGGAGGGTCGCGGCCTCGTCGTTCCAGTAGGAGGGGATCCAGGAGCCGACGAGGGTCAGCGCGGTGGCGAGGGCGAGGACCGCGCTCGCGGGCAGGGTCCGGAGCGCGCGCATCCCGCCAGCGTAGAGGCCGGGCTCAGCGCGCCGAGCGCTCGGCGAGACCCTTCGCGTACGCGGCCTGGCCGACGTGCTGCGTGTCGTCGTCGATCACCGAGACCAGCCGCACCCCGAGGGTCACCGGCGGATCCCACTGCTCGTCGACGACGCGATCGAGGTCCTCGTCGCCGAGCGTGTCGAGGAGGGCGAGCGTCTGCCGGTGCACGGCGTCGGCGTACTCCGCGAGCAGCGCGGCCGGCACCGCGGCGAGCGCCGCCACCTCGGCCGGCTCCTGCCCGTAGCCGGTCTCGTCGGGCCCGAAGGGCAGGCCGGACCGGCCGTGGAAGCCGTCGGCCGTCCACACCTGCTCGTGGCCGGCGAGCGGGGCGAGGTGGTCGTCCTGCACCCGGACGAGATGCCAGACGAGCCAGGCGGGCGAGTTCGAGCGGACGTCCGCGCGGAACGCGAGCTGATCGGGGGTGCTGTCGTCGAGGACGGCGTGCACGTTCTCGTGCACCCGGCCGAAGGCGTCGCGGAGGAGGTCGATGGCTGCGCTCATGCCGCCAGCCTGCCGCTCCCGCGCCCGGCGCGGCACCCCCTCCGCGCGCCTCGGAGGAAGTGCGGAGGCGGGTGCCCGATACTCGGCCCGTGACCTCCGGATCCTCGAACCTGGCGACGAAGCCGTGGCTGACCTCCTACGCGGAGGGCGTGCCCGCCGAGATCGACCCTCCCACCCAGACCCTCGTCGACCTGCTCGAGGACTCGGTCGCGCGGTACCGCCGCGGCACCGCCCTCGAGTTCTTCGGCGCCGAGACCAGCTACGCCGAGCTCGGCGAGCAGGTCGCGCGCGCGGCGGAGGGCCTGCGGCGCCTCGGCGTGCGCGCCGGCGACCGCGTCGCGCTGGTGCTCCCGAACTGCCCGGAGCACGTCGTCGCGTTCTACGCCGCTCTTCGCCTCGGGGCGATCGTGGTCGAGCACAACCCGCTCTACACGCCGCGCGAGCTGCGGCGGCAGTTCGAGGACCACGGCGCCCGGTTCGCGGTCGTCTGGGACAAGATCGCCGACGTCGTCGCGACCATGCCCGCCGACCTGGGCATCGAGCGCGTCGTCTCCGTCGACCTCACCCGCTCCTTCCCGCTCGGCAAGCGCTTGGCGCTGCGGCTCCCCCTGCCGTCGGTGCGCCGGTCGCGCGAGAAGCTGACCGCGACCCCCCGCAGCCGCTCCCTGGTGCCCTTCGCGTCGCTGCTGAAGAACCGCCGCATCGCGCGCTCGCACCCCCGCCCGGTCCTCGGCGACACGGCCCTGCTGCAGTACACGAGCGGCACCACCGGGACGCCCAAGGGCGCGATCCTCTCGCACGCGAACCTCCGTGCGAACGCCCTGCAGGGCCGCGCCTGGGTGCCGGGCCTGCGCGAGGGCGACGAGACGTTCTACGCGGTGCTCCCCCTGTTCCACGCCTACGGGCTGACGCTGTGCCTGACCTTCGCGATCAGCATCGGCGCGAAGGTCGTGCTGTTCCCGACCTTCGACGTCGGCCTCGTGAAGGCGGCCGCGAAGTCGTCGCCGCCCACCTTCCTCCCCGCGGTGCCGCCCGTGTACGACGCGCTGGCCCGCGCCTCCGAGCGCCACGAGCTCGACCTGCGCGGCATCCGCTTCGCGATCTCGGGAGCGATGAGCCTGCCGGTCGCGACGGTGGACCGCTGGGAGCGCGCGAGCCGGGGACTCCTGGTCGAGGGCTACGGCATGACCGAGAGCTCGCCGGTCGCCCTCGGGAACCCGGTCGGCCCGACCCGCCGGCCCGGCACCGTGGGCGTGCCGTTCCCCAGCACGACGATCCGCCTCGTCGACCCCGCCGATCCGTCGGTCGACCGCGGCCCGGGCGAGTCCGGCGAGCTCCTGCTCCGGGGGCCGCAGGTGTTCCAGGGGTACTGGAAGCGGCCGGAGGAGACGGCCGAGGCCCTCCTCCCCGGCGGCTGGCTGCGCACGGGCGACATCGCGACCGTCTCGGCCGACGGCTTCGTGACGATCGTCGACCGGGCCAAGGAGCTCATCATCACCGGCGGCTTCAACGTCTCCCCCTCCGAGGTCGAGGGAGTGCTGGAGTCGCACCCGGACGTGACGCGCGCGGCCGTCGTCGGGCTCCCCCGCGAGGACGGCGGCGAGAGCGTCGCGGCGGCCGTGGTCCTGCGGGCCGGGACGGCCGTGGATCCGGAGGCGCTGCGCGACTTCTGCCGGCTGCACCTGACGCCCTACAAGGTGCCCAAGCGGATCGTCCCGGTGGACGAGCTGCCGACCTCGCTGATCGGCAAGGTGCTGCGCCGCCAGGTGCGCGAGAGTCTGCTGGACTGAGGCGACCGGAGCGGGCGGTGGCCCGCGAGGAGGAGGACGACATGGCGAGGATCGTGCAGTACGAGCGGATCGGCGGGCCCGAGGTGCTCGAGACCGTCGAGGCGCCGGAGCCCGAGGCGGGGCCCGGCACCGTGGTGGTCGCCGTCCGCGCGGCCGGCGTGAACCCGATCGAGTGGAAGGTGCGCTCCGGCCTGCGCCCGAGCCCGCCGTTCGACGGTCCGCGGAGGCTCGGGTCGGACGGCTCCGGCGTGGTCTCCGCCGTCGGTCCGGGCGTGACCGGTTGGAGCGTCGGAGACCGGGTGATCGTCAGCGGCGCCACCGGCACCTACGCGACCGCCGTCGCGGTCTCCCCCGACTCCCTCGACCAGCTCCCCGACGGACTCGGCTTCGAGGAGGCGGCCGCGCTCGGCATCCCGGTCTCCACCGCCTACCAGGCGGTGGTCTCGCTCGGCGTCGCGGAGGGATCGACGTTCGTGGTCCACGCGGGCGCCGGCGCAGTAGGACGGGCGGCGATCCAGTTCGCCGTCGACCGCGGAGCCCGGGTGATCGCCACGGCGAGCCCGGCGAACCACGAGGCGCTGCGCGCGCTCGGAGCGGTGCCGGTCGCCTACGGGCCCGGGCTGCTCGAGCGGCTGCGCGCCGCAGCGCCCGAGGGCGTCGACCGCGTGCTCGACGCGGCCGGGACGGACGAGGCGCTCGCCGCCTCGCTCGCGCTGGTGGCGGATCCGCAGCACGTCGGAACGGTGGTCGCCGGCCCTCGTGCGGCCGAGCTGGGCATCCAGGCCTGGAGCGGCGGCAGTCCCGTGCCGCTGACCGAGAAGGAGCAGCGCCTCCGCCGCGAGGGCGTGCCGCTCGCCGCCCGGCTGGCGAGCGAGGGGCGCTTCGCGGTCGCGACAGGTCCGCGCCTCCCGCTCGAGCAGGCCGCAGAGGCGCACCGGCTCAGCGAGGACGGCCACGTCCGCGGGAAGATCCTTCTCGTTCCCTGAGCCGGGCCGGCTCCCGGCATCCGTCTCACCACCGCTTCCCCCGCTCTCACCGTCGAGAAGGAGTCCCCGTGTCCACTGACGACACCACCCCCGTGATCCTGGGGGGCGCCCGCACCCCGTTCGCCCGCTTCTCCGGAGCCTTCGCGCCGCTCTCGGGCGTCGAGCTCGGCGCCGCTGCCATCCGAGGGGCTCTCGAGCGCTCGGGCGCCTCCGCGGCCGACGTCGACGCGGTCGTGCTCGGCCAGGTGATCCAGGCCGGAGCCGGTCAGGGCCCCGCCCGGCAGGCCGCGGTCCTCGCGGGCCTGGGCTGGGACGTCCCGGCGGTCACGATCAACAAGCTCTGCCTGTCGGGTCTCACCGCGGTGATCGACGCGGCGCGGATGATCCGGCTCGGCGAGGCGCAGGTGGTCGTCGCCGGAGGGCAGGAGTCGATGACCAACGCGCCGCACCTCCTGCTCGGATCCCGCTCGGGCCTGGGTGTCGGTCCGCGTCCGCTCGAGGACGCACTCCTCCACGACGGCCTGCTCGATCCGTTCGACCGCCGCCTGATGGGGAGGGTGACCGACGACGGCAACGCCGCACGGGGCATCCGCCGCGAGCGCCAGGACGCCTTCGCCGCGCTCTCGCACCAGCGGGCCGCCGCGGCACGGTCCACCGGCGTGCTCGCCGAGGAGATCGTGCCGGTCGCGGTGCCGCAGCGGCGCGGACCGGACCTCGTCGTGTCCGCCGACGACGGGATCCGGGAGGACAGCACGGTCGAGACGCTCGCCCGGCTGGCCCGCGCCTTCTCAGCCGAGGGCACGATCACGGCGGGCAGCTCGTCCCCGATCACCGACGGTGCCGCCGCGCTGGTCGTCGTGTCCCGCGGCTGGGCCCGCGAGCGGGGACTGCCCTGGCTCGCGACCGTCGCCGAGCACGGGCAGGTCGCCGGACCGGACAACTCCCTCCACTCGCAGCCGTCGGCGGCGATCCTCCGGGCGCTCAGCCGCCGCGGTGCAGCGGTGTCCGACCTGGACCTGATCGAGATCAACGAGGCGTTCGCCTCCGTCGTCCTCCAGTCGGCGGACGATCTCGGCGTCGAGCCCGAGGCGGTCAACCCCGACGGCGGGGCGATCGCGCTCGGCCACCCTGTGGGCGCCTCCGGAGCGCGGCTGGCCCTGCACCTGGCGCTGGCCCTCCGGCGCCGGGGCGGCGGTCTGGGCGTCGCCGCGCTCTGCGGCGGAGGCGGCCAGGGCGAGGCGCTGATCCTCGAGGGCTGACCGGCGGTCCGCCCCAGGAGCGCGTCGGCGCCTCCGGCTACGCTCGCGGGATGAGCATCCTGAGCGCCGACGGCCTCGCCTTCGTCACCGAGCGCCACCTGGCCACCCTCTCCACCCCCGGCCGCCAGGGCCGCCTGCACGTGGTCGCCGTGGGCTTCACCTACGAGGACGGCGTCGTCCGCGTCATCACCTCCCGCGAGAGCCAGAAGGTGCTCAACGTCCGGCGGGGCGGCACCGCGACGGTCGGGCAGGTCGACGGCGTCCGGTGGCTGAGCCTGGGCGGTCCGGCGACGATCGAGGAGGAGCCGGACGCCGTGCAGCACGCCGTCGAGCTCTACTCCCAGCGCTACCGCACCCCGCGCCCGAACCCCCTCCGCGTCGCTATCCGCATCGACGTCGACTTCGCCCTCGCCTCCTCCGGCCTCCGCGCGGAGTAGCCGGGTGGCCCGCGGCGACGCGCTGGGCGGGGGCGGTGCCGTCTCCTCCCTCCGCACCTACCGCTACGTCCGCCTCTCCCTGGTGGCGGCCGTGGTGCTCCTCACGGCCGGCCTCGTCCACCAGCTCGTCGTCGGAGGCCCGCTGCGCTCGATCAGCGCCTCGTACTACACCCCGGTCCGCTCCCTCTTCACCGGGGCGCTCTTCGCGGTCGGCGTCGCGCTGGTCGTCCTCGCCTGGAGGAGCGTGCGGCGCTTCCTCCTGCTGCTGGCGGGCATGACGGCGCCGGTCATCGCGATCGTGCCGGTGCCCCTCGCCTCGGAGGAGCTGCAGCGCCTCGAGGGAGCGGCGTGCCCGGCGGGAGGGGCGTCGTGCCTTCCCGCGACGGCCGCGGATGAGGTCGCCGCCTCCCTGCCCGCCTACCTGGTCACGGCCGCGGCCGTCCTCGTCGCCTCCGTGATCCTGCTCGCCCTCGACCGGGTCCTCGACCGCTGGGCGCTCGTCCGCACCGCGATCGCCGCCGCCCTCCTGATCGCGCTGGCGGCCTGGAGCACGCTCCCGTCGTTCCTGCGGCTCGGCCACTACGCCGCCGCCGGCGTCTTCTTCCTCCTCATCGCCGTCACCGCGGGTCTGCACGCCGTCGCGGTGCGCGAGGAGGGAGCGAGCGGGCCGGGGACGCCGCGCTTCTACTCCCGCTGCTACGCCGTTCTCGCGGTGCTGATCGCCGCGGTCGATGCGGCGCTGGTGCTCCTGCTTCTCACGGGGCGGGGAGCGGAACTTCTCGGCGAGCAGTGGCTCCTGCTCGGCGAGGCCGTCGCGCTCGCCCTCTTCGGGATCTTCTGGGTGCTGCAGACCGTCGAGAACTGGGATCGTCCCGACGTGCTGCTCGTCGCGCGGGGCTGAGGGGGCCGGTGGCGGCCCCCTCAGCCGCTCAGCGCTTGAGGGTGATCGAAGCGCTCCGCCCGAGGTTTCCCGCGGCGTCGTAGGCGTGCGCGACGATCGCGTACCGCCCGGTCGGGTAGGAGGAGGCCGAGACGGTCAGGCGCCACGTGCCGTCCGACGCCCTCGTCGCGTCGCCCAGCCGCGTCGCTCCGCTCCAGAAGCTCAGCTTCGTCGTGCCGACGTCGTCCTTGGCAGTGGCGACCAGGGTGACCGAGCCGCGCACCGTCGATCCGCTCGTCGGTGCGGTGATGACGGTCTTCGGAGCCGTGGTGTCGCGCGACGGCGCGGGCGAGCCTGCGGGTGCCGGAGCAGGAGCCGCGGTGGGCGCCGACGTGGGAGTCGGAGCCGGAGTCGGTTCGTCGCCGAGGCCCCAGGCCGTCCACAGCTCCTCCGCGATCATCGCCTGGCCGGCGACGTTCGGGTGGAAGTAGTCGACGTCCGTCGAGAGCTGGTCGAGCGAGATCGGAGCCGCCGTGAGGGCACCGCCGTCCCACACGCAGTCGTTCGCGGCGGATGCGCAGGCCGATTCGAGTGCCTCGTTGAAGTCGGCCTCCCGGTCCTCCGCCGCCGCGAGCGAGGCGGTGTAGGCCGAGCCGGTCAGCGGGGCTCCGGTCGTGGCGTCGACTCCGCGCTGGGTCCGGCAGACCCCGCCCCAGGCCCAGATCGCGGCGCCCGGCGTCGGCTTCACGGCCTCCCACTCCGACTCGATGTCCGGGACCGAGCCGACGAGCACCGTCGCCTCCGGCCACTCCTCGCCGATCGAGCGCAGGATCCGGGTCGCCGACGCGGCGAAGGAGGCCGCGGGCGTCATCGCGTAGCCGTCGCGGGAGTCGGGCGAGAGGCTCAGCGAGCAGAGGTCGTTGCCGCCGATCAGCAGCGTGACCACGTCCGGCTCCTCCCCGGCCGCGACCGCGGCGTCGATCCGCGACTCGACTCCGCTGATGACCGCGCCCGACTTCGCGTAGTTCACCGCGCGGACCGCCGTCCGCGGATCCGCCGCCGCCATCCGGCTCGCGATCGAGTCGACCGCGGGCGCCGATCCCGTCGCCCAGGAGTTCTCGACGCAGTCGCGGTTCACCCCGCAGGTCGTCGCCGCGCGCGTGATCGAGTCGCCGAGCGCGAGCAGCGTCTGCGTCCCGGACGCCTGCGCCGGCGGTGCCGCCAGGAGCCCCGCCAGGAGCGCGATCGCCCCCGCGCCGACCCCTGCCGCTCTCCGCCGTGCCCTGTGTGCTGTGGTCCCCATGTCGTCCCGTCCCCTGGTCGTCCGTCGCTCGAGTGCCTCGCGTGCTGCGAGAGCACGAGGGGCGAGCGTACGTCGCTGCGGATCCCCCGACGGACCGGAGGAGGGCGGCTCCCGTCCGACGCGGCCCGGATGGGGGACACGGAGGACGCACGGAGGCCAGCGGCCCACAGCTTCGAGCGCCCGATCGTCAGGACCTGCACGACCGGCCCGCGCGCTCTCCCGCCCGGAGAGCACGTGGACCGACGGCTCCTCCTCGATACCCTGAGGCGATGATCGGCCGTCGCCGTGGAGGGAAGAGGGATCAGCATGGACTACTCGAACGAGGACGATCTCAAGCAGAGGATCGGTATCGACTCCTGGAGGAATCTGTCGAAAGAGAAGTTCATCGCGTTCGCATCCGAGCTGCCGAACATGAGCGAGGAGCTCGCCCTGAAGGTCGTCGAGCAGTTACCGGATTTCAAGAATCTCGTCCTCGACTCGTTCAGTGAAGTGCGAGATCAGGCGAGTTCAGCCGTTCGAGCCAACTGGAAGAGTCAGAAGAAGGTTCATAGGGCCTTCGCCGAGTACCGCGCCGTCCTGAACCGCGAACTGGATCGTGACACCCTGAGCGCGGCGGACCGCTACTCGATCCTTCGGCTGTTCAAAGAAGCGATCGATGACGAAGCGCTGAAGGATTCGGAGCACAAGGCGTTCGTGCTCCGGGCACTGGGCATCGTCGCGATGGTCGCAGTCGCCGGAGTCTCGACGGGAGTCGCCGTCCTCGGCGGTCGAGCCAGGATCGGCGGAGACGCCTAGTACCGAGTGCCGATCGAACGGACCACTCCTCCGCCGACGAGCGCGTCGAGGCCGCGAGGCGGTCGACCCGCCGAACCGGCGAGGTTCCCGATCCGGCCGCCGGCACAAAGCAGAAGGCCCGCTCTCTCGAGCGGGCCTTCCGTGGTGGTGGATCCGAGGGGATTCGAACCCCTGACCTCTTCATTGCGAACGAAGCGCGCTACCAACTGCGCCACGGACCCGTGCCTTCCGAGCCGTCACCGGCCCGAACAACTCGTCCACACTAGCACGGACGAGCAGGCGCCTTGCACTCGGGTCAGGCCCCGCGGCGGCGCTGCAGCGCCTGGTCGAGGTCGATCGCGTCGACGCCGTCCACGACGCCCATCGCGGCGAAGCGGGAGGAGGGACGCGGCGCCTCGGGAGCGGGAGCGGCGGCACGCGGGACGCGCAGCGGCGCCACCTCGGGAGCGGTCGCGGCGGCGCGCTGGGCGAGCTCCGCCTCCGCCGCGGCGGTGCGCAGGCGCTCCACGGCGTCGATCGACGCCATCGCGGAGGCGGCCACCGTGCCCCGGGAGAGGTAGAGCGGCTTGGGGAGCGGCTGCGGCGTCCAGCTCGCACGGTCCTCGGCGAGCTCCTCGGAGGCGTCGTCCGCCGCCTCCTCGGCGAGCTCGGCCTCGAAGACCTCGGCGCGCCGGCGCTCGGTCGCGGCGGCCGTCGTCGCTGTCGCGGCCGGAGCGGCGGCCCGGCGGCGACCCGGCGCCAGCAGGATCAGCGTGCCGAGCCCCGCGACGGCGAGGAGCAGGCCGACGAGCGGCACCGCACCCGTGCCGCCGAAGGGCAGCATCACGAGCCCGACCAGCGCGGCGACCGCCCCGACCAGCACGGCCAGCGCGGCGCCCTGGCGCCAGCGCAGGACCGAGGGCCCTGACCGCGTGCTCCGCCGTGCGCTCGCGGTCGCCCGTCGCAGCGCGTCGCGCGCCGCCTTCTCCGCCTGTGCCAGCTCCATCGCCTGTGCCTTCTCTTCGGCTCGTCGTCGTGTCTCGGTCACCCGGAGCCGGCGCTGCTGCAGCGCCACCTCGCGGGCCGTCGCCTCCGCACGCACGTGCTCGGGCACTTCCGCGGTCTCGGCGAGGATCCGCAGCGTCTGCTGCAGCCTCACCGCGTTGCGCTCGGTCGCGTTGTACGACCGCCTGCGCATCCACGTGGGGATCAAATAGGCGACCCACAGAACGGCGGCGAGCGCCCAGACGACGCCCCCGCCCAGCCAGTCGCTACTCATGCGGACAACGCTAGGAGCACCGGGCACTCCCGTCCGTCATTACGGGTAGGTGTGTCCGTGCGGATCGCGGATCAGCCGGGGCCCCGTCGGAGGGACACCGGCGCCGTCGGAGGGTCCGGAGAGACCCGAGCGGCGCGAGGCGCGGAGGTCCGCGTCGGTCGGCACGCCGACCTCCGACGGGACCTGCCCGTCGAGGTAGCGGCGGAGCACGCCGCGGGGCACCTCCTCCGCCACGAGGGCGAAGCAGAAGTGGTCGCGCCAGTCGCCGTTGATGTGGATGAAGCGCCGCCGCAGGCCCTCGTAGCGGAAGCCGAGCTTCTCGACCACGCGCAGGCTCGGCCGGTTCTCCGGGCGGATGCAGATCTCGATCCGGTGCAGGCCCAGGTCGAGGAAGGCGTGGTCGGCAGCGAGCGCCACGGCGATCGGAGTGATCCCCCGCCCGGCGTAGCGCTCGGACACCCAGTAGCCGATCGACCCGGAGGAGAGCGAGCCGTACCCGATGTTCGAGATGTTGAGCTGCCCGGCGAGCTCGCCGTCCCAGTCGATGAGGAACGGCACTCCCCCGCCGGCCCGCGCGTTCTGCTGCAGCGAGCGGATGCTGGCGCGCACGTCGAACGCGGCGCCTCCCCGGGGGTCGGACGCCTCCCACTGGCGCAGCCACGACCGGTTCGCGATCAGCTCCCGCTCGAGAGGGCGGGCGTCGCGCACGCGGATGGGGCGGACGGTGACACGACCCTCGGTGAGCGTCGGGATCGGGAGCGGCATGATGCGACCCTACTGCTCCGCCGCACTGCGGGAGGGGGACTGGACTCCGCGGCGTTCCGTGCTCTCGGGGAACGGACGAACGGACGGGATCCCGTGCCGCAGCAGGGGGTCCCGTCCGTTCCGGAGGAGCGCTCGCCGGGGCTCAGAGGCCGGCGACGAAGTCCTTCAGCCAGGGCTTGAGGTCCTTGCCGAGGTCGTCGCGGTCGGAGGCGAGCTGCACGATGGCCTTGATGTAGTCGAGCTTGTCGCCGGTGTCGTAGCGGCGGCCGCGGAACACGACGCCGTAGACGCCGCCGAACTCGGCCGGGTCCTGCGCCATGCGCTCCAGCGCGTCGGTCAGCTGGATCTCGCCGCCCTTGCCCGGAGCGGTGTGCTCGAGCACGCCGAACACGTCGGGCTTCAGCACGTAGCGGCCGATGATCGCGAGGTTCGAGGGGGCGTCCTCCTTGGAGGGCTTCTCGACCAGCCCGGTGATCCGCACCACGTCGTCCTCGTCGGTCGCCTCGACCGCCGCGCAGCCGTAGAGGTGGATCTGGTCGGGGTCGACCTCGAGGAGCGCGACCACCGTGGTGTCGCGCTGCTCGGCGACGTCGATCATGCGCGAGAGCAGCGGGTCGCGGGCGTCGATCAGGTCGTCGCCGAGGAGCACGGCGAAGGGCTCGTCGCCGACGTGGCGCTGCGCACGGGAGACCGCGTGGCCGAGGCCCTTCGGCTCTCCCTGACGGACGAAGTGCACGTCGGCGAGGTCGCTGGCGTACTTGACGTGCTCGAGCTTCTTGTCGTCCTTCTTCTGGGACAGGTTCTGCTCGAGCTCGGGCACCGAGTCGAAGTGGTTGGCGAGCGCGTTCTTGTTGCGCCCGATGATCACGAGCACGTCCTGGAGGCCGGCGTCCGCAGCCTCCTCGACCACGTACTGGATCGCCGGCTTGTCGACGACCGGCAGCATCTCCTTGGGGATGGCCTTCGTCGCCGGCAGGAAGCGGGTGCCGAGACCTGCGGCGGGGATGACTGCTTTGCGGATTCGAGTGCCCATGGGGCGCCATCCTAGCGGCGGGGGAAGTCGCGGGAGTTTCGCGCCAGGACCGGCGACGGAAGGCGCCGGACCCCGTTCCGGGGCGGTCCGGGACGAGCGTCCCTCAGGGTCGTCCGCGCGGAGGCCGGCGCGGGGCCCGGTTCTAGACTGAGCGCATGCCAGTCGACATCACGCACGAGAAGCGGGCGCTGCGCGCCGAGCTGCGCGAGCGCCGCCGCACGCAGACCTCGACCGCTCGCGACCAGGCCGCGGAGCAGATCACCGCCCACCTGATCGAGCTCGCCACCCGCGTGGGGGCCCGCTCCCTCGCGTGCTACCTCTCCGCTCCGGACGAGCCGAGCACCCGGCCGTTCCTGGGCTGGGCCGAGAGCCACGGCATCCGCGTCCTCTTCCCCGTCTCGCGCCAGGACGGCCTGCTCGACTGGGCGGTCGGCGACGGCCACACCGAGACCCAGGGCCTGTTCGGCATGCCCGAGCCCGTCGGGCAGCTGCTCGGCCCCATCGCGATCAACGACGTCGACCTCATCGTCGTCCCGGCCGCCACCGTCGACCGGCAGGGGATGCGGATGGGCTGGGGGCGCGGCTACTTCGACAAGACCCTCGGCTCGATGGAGAAGTGCCCTCCGGTCTACGCCGTCGTCTTCGACAGCGAGCTCGTCGACCGGGTGCCGAGCGAGGTCCACGACCAGGCCGTCGACGGAGTCGTCACTCCCTCCGGCATCGTCGACCTGCGCCACTGACCCCGTCCTCCTTCTCCCCCACCCGCCTCCGAGGAGCCCCCTGTGCCCACCTACTCCTACCGCTGCACGCAGTGCGGCAACGCCTTCGACATCCAGCAGAAGTTCACTGACGACACGCTCACCGAGTGCCCGAGCTGCCAGGGGGCGCTGCGTAAGGTGTTCAGCGCAGTCGGCGTGACCTTCAACGGCTCGGGCTTCTACCGCACCGACTCCCGCTCCGGCGGGAAGTCGAGCGAGGGCGGCTCCTCCTCCTCCTCGGGTTCCGGCTCGTCCGGCTCGGGCGCATCCGGCGCCGGCTCATCCGACTCGTCGTCGGGCTCCTCGGGATCGGGCGGCTCCTCCTCCGGATCCTCGGGTTCATCGGGCTCGGGCGGCTCCTCGTCCGGCTCGGGGTCCTCGGGCTCCGGATCGTCCTCCTCCTCGTCGTCCTCGGGTTCCTCCGGGTCCTCCTCCTCGGGTTCCTCCTCCGGGAGCTGACCCGCCACCCACCGCTCACGGCAGAAACGGAACGATCATGATCAACGGCTTCAAAGAGTTCATCCTCCGCGGCAACGTCATCGACCTGGCTGTCGCCGTGGTCATCGGCGCCGCCTTCACGACCATCGTCAACGCGATCGTGACGGGGATCTTCAACCCGCTCATCGGCGTGATCTTCGACGCCTCCTCCCTCGAGGCCCTGGTCTGGCCCATCCGACCGGGAGAGAACGGCGAGGACCCGACCGTCATCGCCTACGGCTCGGTCATCTCGGCCCTGATCCAGTTCGTGATCGTCGCCTTCGTCCTCTACTTCGCGTTCGTCCTGCCGATCAACCACCTCAAGAACGCCGCGTTCGCCAAGAAGGCCGCCGACGCCCCCGCCGCGGAGGACAAGGCCCCCACCGAGCTCGAGCTCCTCTCCGACATCCGCGACCTGCTCGCCAACAACGGCACCGCCACCACCGCGAACTCCGGCAAGCACGTCGACTGAGTCGCTCTGTCTCCTTCCGCCGGAGGCGGAAGAGGACCGCGGTCGGCTTCCCGATCGGGGAACGCTTCGCAGAGCGTTGTGCGAACGGTGCGTCCGAAACGTCGGCACGCGTTTCGGACGGCGCCTGCACCTTCGGGAGGTCGCCGAACGGGACCTTCGGCGTCTCCGACGGGGGCTGATCGGCCCTGTCTCCACGCGCTCCTCGATACCGGCGGGCACCGGGCGGGAAGCGGTCGGTCAACGGGCACCGGACGGGTGCAGTCGGTCAGCGGGCGCTGGGCGTGCGCGGTCGCCAGCGGGCGCCGGGCCGAAGCGGACGGTCAGCGAGCACCGGACGGAAGCGGTCGTCAGCGGGCATCGGACGGGAAGCGGTCGGCCACCGTCGACGGGCCCGACGTGAGCGGTCGCCAGACGTCCGCGTGATGTGGTCGCCCGTCGAGCAGGGGCGTGCCGGGGTGAGGTCCGGGACCGGCGTCGACTCGCGGACCGCCAGCCGCGCGGGTGGAATCAGTAGTGCGGGGGGACGTCCTGGCGCAGGCGCGCGTCGTTCGGGCCGGTGTCGGGGCGCGCGGGCGGCGCGGAGAGGTCGGCGACCGGAGCATCGTGCGGGGACGGATCGGTGCCGGGCTTCGCGGGGAGCGTCGCCCGCCGGCCGCCGCGGGTGCGCCGCAACGGGCGGTCGGCACCCGCGGGGGCGTCGGGATCCGGCGCCACGATCAGTCGCGCGGCAGCGGCTCGACGGGCTGCGTCTCCCCCGACGCCGGAGCGGCGGCGGCAGCAGGAGCGGCGGGAGCAGCAGCAGCCTCGCCGGCGGCGGGAGCAGGTGTCTGCTCCTCCCCCGCGGTTGCACCGATCAGCCCGGCCACCCGCGCGGCCACGGCCTCGGGGTCGGCGAACAGCTCGAAGTTGTGCACCCGCAGGTAGTGCCAGCCCAGCCGGCGCAGCAGCTCCGGACGCAGGCGCAGCGACACGCGCAGGCTCTGCGTGCTCACGTCGCGGTCGGTCTCGACCACCACGGCACGGGTCCCGTGCGCGGCGACGAGGGCCAGCTTGCCCTTGTGCCCGATGTTGACCCGGAGTCCACGGCGCTCGAGGCGCGCGGCGAGATCCACCAGCATCGGCTCCGAGTAGTCGTCGCGGTCGCTCGGCTGGACGCGGTCCTCCGCCTCCTGCAGCACCTGCGCGAGCGCGACCATGCCGTAGCGCATGCGCGACTCGTCGATGTCGCCCGGGCGGAAGCACGAGACGATGTCCATCGAGCGGCGGGCACGGGTCATCCCGACCGCTAGCAGACGCTCTCCGCCCGGCTCCGCGAGCGCGCCGAAGTTCGACAGCAGGCGGCCGTGGGGCGTCCGGCCGTAGCCGATCGAGAAGATGACGCGGTCGCGGCTCTGCGCGACCGACTGCTCCAGAGTCACGACGGCGAAGGGCTCGGGCCGATCGCCGAGGATGAAGTCGCTCAGATCGGTGCGCTTGGCGAAGGCCGTCAGCACCGCCTGCTGCACCCGCACGGCGTGGCGAGGACTCGCGGTGATGACCATCAGCGACTCGCGCGGACGGATCACCGCGTGCTCGAGCACCAGCTCGACCACCTTCGCGACCTCGGCGTCGACGGACTCGACGGCTCCCGAGTCGTTCTCGGGCATGCCGTGCCCGCTCGCGATGTAGTGGAAGCGGAGCGAGTCGTGTCCGAGGAAGGATCCGGCCCAGGGCAGGGAGTCGATGCGGCCGCCGTAGAAGCGGCGGTTGACCAGCTCGGCCAGGTCCTCGCCGCCCGCGCGGTAGCTGCGGGTGAGCGTGACGGTGTTGAGCAGCTCGCCGAGTCGGGCGAGCGCCGACTGGGCGTGCAGCGCCTCCACGTCGGTCCGCGAGGCGGTGGAGCCGAACTCCGGCGTCTCGTCGACGCGCAGGCCGAAGGGAGTGGGGGTCTGCGTGACCGGGTCGCCGAACGCGACGACCTGCTTCGCCCGGCGGATCGCTCCGACGTTCTCGGCCAGCGTGGTCGCCCCGGCGTCGACGAGGAACACCGCGTCGAAGGTCGTCTCGGTGCCGATGCGGTGCACCTCGTACGGAGAGGCGAGCCACGCCGGAGCGAGCACGCGCGAGAGGTGCGGAGCGGCCTTCTGCAGCTCCTGAGGGGTCGTCGCCGCCTCGGTGCGCAGCAGCGCGCGCAGCGCGTCGCGCTCCTGCGGCCAGTCGACGAGCCCGATCTTCCAGGTCTCGGAGAGCTTCCAGGCCAGCAGCTCGGCGCTCGAGGCGGCGTGCGCCTCGTCGACGAGCTTGAAGTCGGCCTCGAGCCGGTCGAGCACGCTCGTGTTGCCGCCGAGCAGCGCGCGCTCGTCGGTCAGCATGATCTCGAGCGCCGAGCGCCACCAGGCCAGGTCCAGCTCGCCCGCGACCAGCTCGGCCGGCACGTGGCGGCGCGAGAGATCGGTGAGCAGCGGGTCCAGGCCCCAGTCGCGCAGGGTGGCGAGGAGGGTCGTCCGCTCCTGGAGGTTGGCGAGCACCTCGCTGTCCTCGGCGAGGCCGGACACCATCGAGGCCAGCTCCGCGAGAGGGAGCGAGGCGAGCTGCAGGTTCGTCCCGCGGCGGCCGAGCGGCTCGTCGAGACGGCTCAGCTGGTCGGTCACCTGCTGGTAGGCCACCTGCACGTCGGCGACGCCGACCGGGACCTCGGGGATCGTGCCGGCGACCGCGTAGCGCTGCCACAGCGTCCGCTGCTGCTGCACCCGGCGGAGCGCCGCGTTGAGGTCGGTGACGTGCGCGCCGGGACGCAGGTACTCGCGGGCGAGCTTCTTCAAGCGCCGGCGGTTGGTGGACGACATCTCGGCGGCCTCGCGGCGCGGCGAGGTGGCGACGATGAGGTCCTGGATCGAACGGTCGAAGACGGCCGGCTGGAACTTGTCCAGCGTCTCCCGGACGTCCTGCAACAGGCGCAGGTAGATGCCGAGCTCGGCGACCGACTCGAACGGGCGCATGCGCGTCTGGCCGATGACGTCCTGGGCGCGGTCGAGCAGGCGCGGAAGGTCGCGCAGGTGCAGGCGCTTGGCCAGCTCGTGGGCGATCTCGGCGTCGGCGGTGGAGTCGAACTGTGCGCCGTACCAGGGCGAGTCGCCCGGGCCGTAGCGGAACTCGCCCAGGCGCGCCGACTCGATCAGCATCCGGGTCGCCTCGGGGCGGCTGTGCGCGAGAGCGGTGACGGAGCGGCGGTCGAGGCGGGCGGCGGTCGACGGGGGCGTCCGCAGCTGCGAGAGGCGGGCGAGCTCCTCGAGGGCCTGCAGCGCCGAGACGCCGAAGCTCTCGTCGCGGCGGGAGAGCGCGCCGCGGTAGTCGAGCAACACCTTCCGCAGCCGGAGCAGGGCGTCGTCGATCTCGCTGACGGAGGGGCGCGCGGCCTTCTCGTTGCGGCCGATCGACTGGATGAGGTCGCGGCGGAGCGTGCGGGGCCCGACCGCGATGCCGCCCAGGCCCCCCGAGAGCAGGCGCTGGTGGATGCTGTCGAGGCTCGACCGGCGGGCGCTGACGACCAGCACGCGCTTGTGCTGGGCGGCCAGGGCGCCGATCGCGTTGACGATGGTCTGGGTGCCGCCCGTGCCGGGAAGGGTCTTCACGACGAGCGAGTTGCCGGCCGCGATGTTCGCGATCACCTGCTCCTGCTCGGCGTCCGCGTCGAGGAGGAGGTTGTCGGTCGCCGGAGGACGCTCGTCCTGCGGGATGATCGACGCCACCTTCTGCGACTGCTGCAGCGCCCGCTTGGCGGCCGGGTTCCCGGCGACGGCGTCGAGGACGGGGTGCTCGAGCATCCGGGCGTCGCGGAGCATGTCGCCCGCCACGTCGGCGAAGCTCGAGACCACGAGGCGCGGGTGCACGGCGAACCACGGCAGGTGCGAGGTCAGGCCGCGCAGCTGGTCGATGACCGGCTGCGGCTTGAAGACGCCGTTCTGCACGGCCAGCTCGACGAACTGCTCGGGGTCGATCGTGATGCCGAACTGCTGCTTGAGGGCGCGCGCGAGCTGCGGGTTGAAGTAGGGCTGGCCCTTGAGCTTGAGCTCGAAGTCGCGGCCGTAGCGGCGGATGGCGAGCGGGCGCAGGAGCACGGGTGCGGTGAACTCCGTGTCGCCGGCGCGCCACTGGGCGAGGCCGATGGCGAGGTGGACGCCCTCGATGCCGCGGACCGAGCGCAGCTCGATCCCCTTGTCGGTGATCGCACCCGCGGCGTTCTTCGCGGTGCGCAGGGCGAGCTCGTCGCGGATGAGCGAGGAGAGGAGCGTCGTCTTGCCCGAGATGAACGGGGGCAGCCCGCCGGGGTGCGTGGTCGAGAGCTCGATGCGCGTCCGGGGCGAGTCCACGAAGTGGAGCAGGGGCGACGGACCGCCGACCTTGGCGAGCTCGTCGCGCCACGACTGCCACACCGGATCGGCCACGTTGCCGCCCTGGTAGCCGGCCTCGCCGCTCGTCACCTGCACGGGAGAGGTCGCCGTCGGGGAGAGCCGATGCGCGGACGCCTCCCCCTGGTCACCGGATTCGGGTGAGGTCGCCACCGGTCCGGCTCCTGGGAAATCGTCGACTCGTTGCACACGGACACCCTAAACCGGGCACCTCCGAAAGGCCGTAGCGACGCGGGTCGGCGGCACGGCACCTCCGTACGGCTCACCGGGCCGGAGCATCGGAGGAACGCGGAGCCCAGGGTCGGATCGGCGAGCGCGCCCGTCCGATCGGGGCGGGCGGGGGGCTCAGGAGGGCCAGACGGCCAGGGGCGGCGCCGTCTCGACCCGGCGCTCGTCGCCGACCACGCGGATCCGGCTGCTCACGCGGTCGTGCCCGGCGGCCGCGGCGACCGCGGTCATGACGAGCCGGGCGTGGTCGCGCGTGAGATGCCCGAAGGCGCTCCGCAGATCGACGGGGCGGCCGGTGGCGAGCGACACGGCGATGCGCGCGACCGCCTCCTCCGAGAGGTCGAGGAGGCACGCCTGCTCGGCGAGGACGGCGAAGTCGATCCGCGGCGCGGCCTCCGTGGCGGCACCGGCCGCCCACGGGTGCTCGGGGCGGAGGCATCCGGCGCGGACGAGGAGCTGCTCCGCGGCCTCGAGGCCGGGCCCGGCGAGGACGGGGATCATGCCGCGGTCCGCTCGGCGCGGCGCCCGGAGGCGCGGACCCCGACGGACACGACGGCCGACAGCAGGCAGGCGACGCCGGCGATCAGCGGCGCGAGCCAGCCGAGGACGCTCACCTCGTCGACGTCCGTGCCGAAGTACTGCCAGTGCGCGATGGCGTAGACGAAGAGGGAGAAGAAGCAGAGCGCGACGCCCGTGAGCGCCGACACCAGGTCCGCCGGACGGACGAGGGGCTCGTGCTCCGCCGAGGCGGCCTGCTCGATCGCGGGCTCGGAGAGGGCGGCGGCCGGGACCTGCGGGAGGGTCGCGGTGGCGGGGTGCTGCGTCATGTCTCCGAGGGAACCAGCCGCGCGGTGTCACGGTCGTCACTCGCTGGCATGACGTCCTGAGCCGAGCGGATGGTGGCGCGGTCGGCCGGTCAGGGAGCGACGGGGACGTCCGCTCGGGCCGGTCGGCGTCCGAGCGACGACTGGAACCGCAGCAGGTACCCGTCGGGATCGGCGACCACCAGCTGACGGACGCCCGCCTCCTCCGCTCCGACCCGGTACCAGCGGGTCTCGAGCGGCGAGAACAGCGGCGTCCCGGCCTCGGCGAGCGCCGCTGCCGTCCGGTCGGCGTCGTCGACGTGCAGCTGCAGGTTCATCCCCCGGCCGAACGGGCGCTCCAGCGGTGCCGCGATCCAGTTGCGGCCCCGCCCCGCCTCTTCGAGCATCACGTGCGCGGAGCCGAGGACCAGGTACGCGAAGCCCTCCTCGGGCCGGGCGTAGTGGATCCGGAACCCGCAGGGACCGCACCAGAATCCCAGGCTCCGGTCGAGGTCGGCGACGAGCAGCTCGGGGACGAGATCGGGATCGGCCATCCGCGCGGTCTACGCCTCGGCGCCCTCGGGGCGCTTCGTGCGGCCCGGGAGCAGGAGCAGGCCCGAGACGCCCACGACGATCAGCAGGATGGCCGCGACCGTGACGAAGGAGGCCAGCGCCAGCACGGGCATGATGATCGTCAGGACGCCCGCGATGACCGAGGCGATCCCTGCCGCGATCGGCAGCCACGCGGGGCCGGCGACGGTCCGGCCGCTGGTGATGCTCGAGACGCCGTCGAGGATCCAGCCCGCGCCGATCACGAGGCCCAGGACGCTCAGCGACTCGAACGGGTTCGACAGGCACAGGATGCCCGCGACCAGGATCAGGGCGCCGAGCAGGCCCGCGAGCCAGCGCACCCGGGCATCGAGCCGCGAGGCGGTGAAGGCCAGCAGCAGGCGGAAGACGCCCGCGGCGATCAGGTGGATGCCGAAGACGATGGCGACGGTCAGCAGCGTCGGACCGGGGATCAGGACGGCGATGACGCCGAGCACGATCGCGATCAGCGAGACGGCGATGATCCACCAGCGCTCGACGGAGGTGCGGGACATCGTGGGCGCGGCGGTCTCGGACATGGCGTTCCTTCGCGTCGGGGAGTGCGGACCCCTCGAACGTTAGGGCACCGGGGCGGGGTGGCGCGGGGCCTTGCGCCCGCCCGCCCGAGGACGCAGGTCAGTGGCGCGATCCGGTGCGCGCCGCGGCACGGTGCCGCCGCACGCGGCGCACAACGAGCGCGAGCAGCAGCACGCCGAACGCGCTGTAGATGATCGCGTCGAGCACGCCCGCGTACTGGTCGACGAGCTCGTACTGCGTGCCGAGGGCCGCGCCGAGGCCGATCAGCAGGCCGTTCCAGACGCCGGAGCCGAGGATCGTCAGTCCCGAGAACAGCAGCAGGTTCATCCGCTCGGCCCCCGCGGGGAGCGAGATGAGGCTGCGCACGCCCGGGATGAGGCGACCGAAGAGGACCGCCCAGGTGCCGTGCCGGCGGAACCAGCCGACCGCCTTCTCGAAGTCCTCGCGGTCGACCAGCGGGAGCTTGGAGAGCAGGCGGATCGAGCGCTCCGTGCCGATGCGGTGGCCGAGCGCGTAGAGGATCAGGCCGCCGAGGTAGGCGCCGAGGGTCGCCGTGATCACGACCAGCACCAGGTTCATCCGGCCCTGCTGGGCGAGGAAGCCGGCCAGCGGCAGCACGAGCTCGCTCGGGATCGGCGGGAACACCGTCTCGATCAGCGTCAGCAGGCCGACGCCCGCCTCTCCGAGCGCGGCGATCACCCGCGCGGCGACGCCGACGAGTCCGGAGAGCTCGTCGATGCTGTCGGAGGAGGAGGCGGTCGCCACGGAGGCGGGGGCGAGGGCGAGGGTCGCGATCGTCATGACTGAGAAGCTACTCAGTCCGCCGAGCGCGCACCTGGGAATCCGGCGGCCCGCTCAGGGGCGGCCGGTGAGCACGACGGTGTCCGATCCCTGCAGCCGCACCTCGACCGAGGCGATCTCGGAGAGCGGGAGCCCGGTGGCGAGGCTGGGCTCCATCGTCGTCCCCGGCGCGCTCGTCCACGATCCGACGGCCTCGGTGCCGCCCGAGGTGTCCGTGACGTAGAGGACGTAGCCGGCCGAGCCCGCGTACTGCTCGGCCGTGTCGGCCCAGCTGCAGTCCATGTCGATCCGCGTGCCCCACTGCTGCGGCACGAACCGCACGGAGGCCTCGACGGGGACGCCCGGAGCCGCGGCGAGCGAGACGGTCGAGCCGACGGTCTCGACGGGGGCGAGGGACGGGCCGATCGCGAGCGGCAGGGCGACGGCTGCGGCGGCCGAGACGCCCGCGGCGGCGAGCACCAGGCCCGCGATGCGCAGCCGCGTCCGGCGGCGGACGGAGTCGGTGGCCGCGGCGAGGCGGGTCAGCAGTGCCGCCGGAGCCGGATCGCCGGCCGCCTCCGGCTCCTCGACCAGGCGCATCGCCTCGTCCTGGGGCAGGTGGACCAGCAGGCCCGGCAGCGGGACGAACTCGGCGAGGGACTCGCGGCAGCCGGGGCAGGCGCGCAGGTGCAGCTCGTACTCGCGGCGGTCGGCGGCGGTCAGGGATCCGAGGAGGTACGCGGCGTCCCAGTCGCGGAAGGGGTCGTCGTGCCGGTCGTCGGAGGAGGGGTCGCGGTTCACAGCTCCGTCACCCCCCGCTCCTGCAGTGCGAGCTTGAGGGCCCGCATCCCGTAGTGCATCCGAGACTTGACGGTGCCCGGGGCGATCCCCAGCAGCGCGGCGATCTCGGTGACCGTGCGGCCGCCGTAGTAGGCGTGCACGATGACGGCGCGGTGGTCGTGGCTCAGTCCGCTGAGCGCGTCCGAGAGCAGCCAGGCGTCGAGCACCTGGTCGGTGCGGTCGGCGGTCGGGCGCTCGGGGACCTCGTCCGTGCCCAGCTCCCGGGCGTAGCGGGCGCTGCGGCGGTCGTCGATGACGAGGTTCCGGGCCACGGTGTAGAGCCAGGAGCGGGCGGCGGCCTCGCCCTGGGCGAGGATCTCGGGGTGCTTCCAGGCGCGCAGCAGCGCCTCCTGCACGACGTCCTCCGCCATCTGGCGGTCGCCGGTCAGGCGCAGCACGAACCGCCAGAGCGCGCTTGCGTGCTCGTCGTGCAGCGCACGCAGCATCTGGGCCTGATCCTCGGACATCTCCACCTCTTCCTGCACCAACGTAACGGGGGCCCGAACGGTTCAGCCGGTTCGCGCGAGCGGCCGCACTCTGGTACTCCGGAGTCGATGACCTTCCCCGATGCCGACGACGCCGCCCGCGTGCGCTCCTTCCTCCGCGACAACCGCTCGCGGATGCTCGACGACGTCCGGCACCTCGTGATGATCGAGAGCCCCAGCGACTCCCTCGAGGCGCTCGGCGAGCTGCACGCCTTCCTGGTGCACTGGGTGGGAGAGCGGCTCGGGCACGACGCCGACGTGCAGCACCAGCGTGCGCAGGACGCGCCGACCGCGACCAGCTGGACCGTCCCGGCGAGCGGCGGCGCGAGACCGCACCGCGGCACGCGTCCGTTCGTGGCGCTGCTCGGCCACTACGACACGGTGTGGCCCCTGGGCACGACCCGCTCCTGGCCCTTCGCCGTCGACGGCGACCGCCTGAGCGGACCGGGCAGCTACGACATGAAGGCCGGGCTGGTGCAGATGGTGTGGCTGGTGGCCGCGCTCCGCCACGCCGGCGTCCCGCATCCGGCCGTCCGCCTGGTGATGAGCGGGGACGAGGAGATCGGCAGCGCCGCCTCCCGCCCGTTCCTGGAGCGGCAGTGCGCGGGCGCCGACGCGGTCCTGGTGTTCGAGGGCGCGATCGGCGACGCGGTCAAGACGGCGCGCAAGGGCATCGGGCGCTTCGTGATCGACGTGGTCGGCGTCGAGGCGCACGCCGGGGTCGAACCGGAGAAGGGGGCGAGCGCGATCCACGAGCTCGGCTCGCTGATCCCGCGGGTGCTGGCGATCGCGCGGGAGGAGGAGGGCACCTCGGTCAACATCGGAGTGGTCTCCGGCGGCTCGCGGGTCAACGTGACGACGGCCCGCGTGCGCCTGGAGCTGGAGGCGCGGATCCGCGGATCCGCCGAGGCCGCCCGCGTCGAGGCCGAGCTCGACGCGCTCGCCGCCGCCGACCCGCGCATCCGGCTGGAGGTGCGCGGCTCCTGGGAGCGGCCCGTCTTCGAGCGGACCGCCTCCGTCGCCGCGCTCTACCGCAGGGCCGAGCGGGTCGCGAAGCGGATCGACGTCCCCCTCCGCGAGATCGCGGTCGGCGGGGCGAGCGACGGCAACCTCGTCGCCGCGCTGGGCCTGCCGGTCCTCGACGGGCTCGGCGCCCCGGGCGAGGGGGCGCACGCGCGCAGCGAGGCGATCGGCATCGAGGGCATGCTGGAGCGGACGGCGCTCGCCGCGCTGCTGGTCGCCAGCTTCGGCGACGAGCACTGACCGGCTGCAGAGGAAGGATGAGCGGATGACCCTGTACGAATCGCGCCCCGTGGGCGTCGTGATCGAGGCTCCGGCCGCGGAGGTGTACGCCTTCGTCTCCGACCCGGCGAACCTCCCGCGGTGGGCCGCGGGCCTCGCCTCCTCCGCGCTCGAGCAGGTCGACGGACGCTGGTTCGCCGACTCGCCGATGGGCCGGGTCGAGGTGCGCTTCGCCCCGCAGAACCCGTTCGGCGTCGCGGACCACGAGGTCACGCTCCCCGACGGGACGGTGGTGGACAATCCGCTCCGGGTGCTCGTGAACGGGGACGGCGCCGAGGTGGCCTTCACCGTGCGGCGGCGCCCCGGGATGAGCCTCGACGACTGGGACGAGGACTGCGCGCGGGTCGCGGACGACCTCGAATCGCTCCGGCTGCTGTTCGAGCGCGGGGCGCTGTAGGTTCGTCACAGCTCCGGCGCAGGGCCGGCACCCGTGAGAACGAGGACGCGATGACCTCCCCCGATCGTCCGAGCACCCGCCCCGCGAGCGGCATCGAGCTCAACGGCCTCGACACGATCCAGGAGTCGGAGCGGCACGGCCGCCCCCGCGACCTGTTCTGGCCGTGGTTCGCCGCGAACGTGTCCGTGCTCGGGCTGAGCTACGGCTCCTTCCTCCTCGGCTTCGGCCTCTCCTTCGGGCAGGCGACGCTCGTCAGCGTGATCGGGATCGTCGTCTCGTTCCTCTTCTGCGGTCTGGTCGCCGTCGCCGGCAAGCGCGGCTCCGCCCCCACGATGGTGCTCAGCCGGGCGGCCTTCGGGGTCGACGGCAACCGCCTCGTCTCGGTGATCTCCTGGCTGCTCACGGTGGGTTGGGAGACGGTGCTGGCCTCCCTCGCGGTGCTCGCGACGGCGACGGTGTTCGAGGAGTTCGGCTGGGACGGGGGCGTGCTCACCAAGGTGGTCGCGCTCATCGTGGTCGCCGCGCTCATCGTGATCGCCGGGATCGCGGGCTTCCGCCTGATCATGCGGCTCCAGCTCGCGATCACCGTCGCGACCGCCGTGCTGACCGTGGTCTACGTCGTGCTCGTCCTCGACCGGATCGACCTCGCTGCCGTCGGCGCCCTGCCCGCGGGCTCGGCCGCCGCGGTCATCGGCGGGCTCGTGTTCATGATGACCGGCTTCGGGCTGGGCTGGGTGAACGCCGCGGCCGACTACTCCCGCTACCTCCCCCGCGGTGCCCGCACGAGCGGAGTGATCGCGTGGACGACGATCGGCGGAGCGGTCGCGCCCGTCGTGCTGGTGGTCGTCGGCCTGCTGCTGGCCGGCTCCTCGCAGGAGCTCTCGGACGCGATCGCCGCGGACCCGATCGGAGCGCTCGCCGGGATCCTGCCGACCTGGTTCCTGCTCCCCTTCATCGTCGTCGCGCTGCTCGGCCTGATCGGCGGGGCCGTGATGGACATCTACTCCTCGGGCCTGGCGCTGCTCAGCACGGGGCTCAAGGTCTCGCGGCCGGTGGCCGCCGGGATCGACGGCGTGCTGATGGTCCTCGGAGCGGTCTACGTCGTGTTCGTCGCGGGCGACTTCCTCGGCCCGTTCCAGGGCTTCCTGATCACCCTCGGCGTGCCGATCGCGGCCTGGCTCGGCGTGTTCCTCGCCGACCTCCTCCTCCGTCGGCGCGACTACGACCAGGAAGCCCTGTACGACTCCCGCGGCCGCTACGGCAGCGTCTCGGCGGTCCCCGTGGCCCTCGTGCTGATCGGTGCGGTCATCGGCTGGGGCCTGGTGGTCAACTACTCCCCCGGGTTCGAGTGGGAGGGCTACCTCCTCGGCCCGCTCGGCGGCCGCGACGGCGACTGGGCCGGCGCCAACCTCGGCGTCCTCGTGGCGCTCGTGATCGGCTTCGCGGGAACGCTCGCCCTCTCGCGCGGGGCCGTCCGCCGCCAGGAGGCCTCGGCGTGAGCCTGCTCGTCGCGATCGACCTGCAGCACGTCTTCGCCGACGCCGAGTCGCCGTGGGGATCCGGCGGATTCGAGCGCGCGGCCGAGGGGACCCGCCGGCTCCTCCCGGCGTTCGGCGAGCGGGTCGTGACCACCCGCTTCGTCGCCCCGGAGCGGCCCGCCGGCGCGTGGATCCCCTACTACCGCGAGTGGCCGTTCGCGCTCGTCCCCGAGAGCGACCGGCTCTACGAGCTCGCGGCCGGGTTCGAGGGCCACCGCACGATCACCGCCACGACCTTCGGCAAGTGGGGGCCCGAGCTCGAGGCCGAGCTCGACGACTCCCGCGAGCTCGTGCTCACCGGCGTCTCGACCGACTGCTGCGTGCTCTCGACGGCGCTGGCGGCCGCGGACGCCGGAGTGCGGGTCAGGGTCGCCGCGGACGCCTGCGCGGGCGCCTCCGAGGCCGACCACCAGCGCGCGCTCGACGCCATGTCCCTGTACGCGCCGCTGATCGAGATCACGACCGTGGACGCGGTGCTGGCGGACCTGCGCGACCGGGGCTGAGACCGCGGGCGGGACACGAGCCGCTTGCGCCGGTCGGCCCGGCGCGTCGCGGGGCGACCCCGTCACCCGGCATGATGTCGGCATGTCCTCCACCGACGAGCGCGTCAGCCCGGCTTCCCGCACCCTGGTCATCGGCGAGGCGCTGATCGACATCGTCGAGCGCGACGGCAGCGCCACGGAGCACGTCGGCGGCTCCCCGGCCAACGTCGCCCTCACGCTCGCCCGACTCGGGCGGCCCGCGACCCTCGTCACCGACATCGCCGACGACGAGCGCGGCCGCCGCATCAGCGCCCACCTCGAGGCCTCCGGCGTGGAGGTCCGGCACGGCGACTCGGAGCGCACCAGCACCGCTCGGGCGGTCCTCGCCGCGGACGGGTCGGCCCGCTACGTCTTCGACCTCTCCTGGAACCCGCCGGCGGCGGACCCGGAGGGCGCCTCCCACGTCCACACCGGTTCCATCGCGATCTTCCTCGAGCCGGGCGGATCCGCCGTGCTCGAGCTCCTCGAGGCTCTGCCCGCCGGAGTGACGGCGAGCGTCGACGCGAACATCCGCCCGGCTCTGGTCGGCGCGCACGCCGAGGCGCTCGCGCGCTTCGAGCGGATCGCCGCCGCGTGCGAGGTCGTGAAGCTCAGCGACGAGGACGCGGAGTGGCTCTACCCGACGATGCAGCTCGACGAGGTCCTCAGCCGGCTGCTCTCCCTCGGGTCGCAGCTCGCGGTCGTCACACGCGGCGCGGAGGGACTGCTGCTGGCCTCGGCCGTCACGCGGGTGACCGTGCCCGCCGCCCGGATCGTGGTGGCGGACACGATCGGCGCCGGCGACTCCGCGATGGGCGCGATCCTCGACGAGGCGTTCCGCCAGGGCCTCGGCGCCGCGAACGGGATGCTCCTCGACGGCCCCGCCCTGCACGCGATCGGCCGCCACGCCGCGCACGTCGCCGGCATCACGACCTCCCGCTCCGGCGCGAACCCGCCCACCCGCGACGAGCTCTGAGGGCCGGGGGCGGACCTTCTGCAGGACGCCCCTGGTGCTCGCGTCGGGACGCGGAGATACTGGGCGCACCTCGACGGAAAGGCGTGCCGTGCCCACTTCACTGAGCCCCTACATCGGCTTCGACGGCTCCGCGCAGGAGGCGATGGAGTTCTACCGGGACGTCCTCGGCGGCGAGCTCAGCTCCAGCCGCTTCGGCGACTTCGGGATGAGCGCGGATCCGGCCGACCAGGACCGGATCATGCACGCCCAGCTCGTCACGCCGAGCGGGATGATCCTGATGGGCTCCGACTCCCCCTCCTCGAGCCCGGCCGAGAGCGGCGCCCGCATCACGATCGCGCTCTTCGGCGACGACGACGCCGAGCTGAGCGGCTACTGGGACGGCCTGGCCGAGGGCGGCACGGTCGTCGAGCCGCTGGCCGCCTCGCCCTGGGGCGACCGCTTCGGGATGCTGGTCGACCGCTACGGCGTCGGCTGGATGGTGAACATCGCCGCTCCGCCGGCCTGACGCTCCTCCCCAGCGCGGGATCGGGGCACGCCTCCCCCGGGTGCGTCCACCCGTCCCGCCGGGCGCCGCGGCAGGCGCAGAATGGAGGGGCCGCTCCCGCTCCGGGAGCCGTCCCACCTCTCACGAAGGCTGCAGATGACGATCACGCTCGGGTACAAGGCATCGGCGGAGCAGTTCGGCGCTCGGGAGCTCGTCGAGCTCGCGGTCGGCGCCGAGCGGCACGGCTTCGAGACCGCGGTCGTCTCGGACCACTTCCAGCCGTGGCGGCACACGGGCGGGCACGCGCCGTTCTCCCTCGCCTGGCTCGCCGCGGCCGGTGAGCGCACCTCCACCATCACCCTCGGCACCTCCGTGATAACCCCGCACTACCGCTACAATCCCGCCGTCATCGCCCAGGCGTTCGGCACGCTCGGCGTGCTCTACCCCGAGCGGATCATGCTCGGCGTCGGCACCGGCGAGGCGCTGAACGAGGTCGCCACCGGCTACCAGGGCGCGGGCGAGCAGACCTGGCCCGACTTCAAGGAGCGCTTCGCCCGCCTGCGCGAGGCCGTGCGGCTCATGCGCGCGCTCTGGGCGGGCGACCGCGTCACCTTCGACGGCGAGTACTACTCCACGCACGAGGCGTCGATCTACGACAAGCCCGAGAGCGGCGTGCCGGTCTACATCGCGGCGGGCGGCCCCGTCGTCGCGAAGTACGCCGGCCGCGCGGGCGACGGCTTCATCTGCACGTCGGGCAAAGGCATGGAGCTCTACACCGAGAAGCTGCTCCCCGCCGTCGAGGAGGGCGCCGCGGCGGCCGATCGCGACTCCTCGACCATCGACCGCATGATCGAGATCAAGCTCTCCTACGATCCCGATCCGGCGCTCGCGCTCGAGAACACGCGCTTCTGGGCGCCGCTCTCGCTGTCGCCGGAGCAGAAGCACTCGCTGACCGATCCGGTCGACATGGAGCGCGCCGCCGACGAGCTGCCGATCGAGCAGGTCGCGAAGCGCTGGATCGTCGGCTCCGACCCCGAGGAGACGGTCGCGCAGATCAAGCCCTACGTCGACGCGGGCTTCACCCACCTGGTCTTCCACGCCCCGGGCGACGACCAGCAGCGCTTCTTCGACGCCTTCGAGCGCGACCTCGCGCCGCGGCTGCGCGCGCTCTGACCTCCCGCCTCCGCCACGACCCCCTTCGGAAGGGCCGCTCCCGCATGACCACGGCCACCCTGCTCGCCCGGCTCGACCGCGGCGAGGCGTTGACGCGCGTGACCGCCGAGGAGCTCCTCGGCGCGCGCGGCGACGACCTCGACCTGCTGCTGGAGGCCGCCGGCCGCCTGCGCGACGACGGACTCGCCCGCCGCGGACGGCCCGGCGTCGTCACCTACTCGCGGAAGGTCTTCGTCCCGCTGACCAAGCTCTGCCGCGACCGGTGCCACTACTGCGTCTTCGTGGAGACACCGGGCGGGCTCGCGGCCAAGCGCGAGTCGACCTTCATGGAGCCGGAGGAGATCCTCGAGGTCGCCCGCGCCGGTGCCGAGCTCGGCTGCAAGGAGGCCCTGTTCACGCTCGGCGACCGCCCGGAGGACCGGTGGCCGGTCGCCCGCGCCTGGCTGGCCGAGCACGGCTACGCCTCGACGCTCGAGTACGTGCGCGCGATGGCCGTCCTGGTGATGAGCGAGACGGGCATGGTCACGCACCTGAACCCCGGCGTGATGTCGTGGGCCGAGCTGCAGCGGCTCCGCCCGGTCGCGCCCTCGATGGGCATGATGCTCGAGACGACCGCCGAGCGCCTCTGGTCCGAGAAGGGCGGTGTGCACTACGGCTCCCCGGACAAGGACCCGGCGCTGCGCCTGCGCGTGCTCGAGGACGCGGGCCGCAGCCGCATCCCCTTCACCACCGGCGTGCTGCTGGGCATCGGCGAGAACGCGGCGGAGCGGGCGGACGCCCTCTTCGCGATCCGCGAGTCCCACGAGCGGTGGGGCCACGTGCAGGAGTGCATCGTCCAGAACTTCCGCGCGAAGCCGCGGACGGCCATGCAGAACGAGGTCGACCTCGAGCTGCAGGAGTACGTGGCCAACGTCGCGGTCGCGCGCCTCGTGCTGGGCGCTGAGGCGACGATCCAGGCGCCGCCGAACCTCACCGACGAGCAGGAGCTCGGGCTGCTGCTGCGCGCCGGGGTCGACGACTGGGGCGGTGTCAGCCCGCTCACGGCGGATCACGTGAATCCGGAGCGCCCCTGGCCGAACATCGACGACCTCGCGCGGCTCACCGCGGCGGCCGGCTACCGGCTGCACGAGCGGCTGACCGCCCACCCGCAGTACCTCCGCGACTCGGCCACCTGGATCGATCCGCGCGTCGCTCCCTACGTCGAGGCGCTCGCCGACCGCGGGACCTGGCTCGCCGACGAGGCGGCAGCGGTCCTCCCCCGGCCCTACCGCGACTCGCTCGACGCCCTGCCCCGACCGGTCGCGCCCGCCCTCGGCGCCGTGCTCGCCCGGGCGGAGACGGACCCCGCCGGTCTCGAGGACGCCGACTACCTCGCCCTGCTCGCAGCCGACGGCGACGACCTCGACGCCCTCTCCGCTCTGGCGGACGACCTGCGGCACGACGCCGCCGGCGACGAGGTCTCGGTCGTCGTCAACCGCAACATCGACACCTCCCTCTGGGGAGACGGCGGGCTGACCGTCGAGCGGCTGGAGGAGCTCGCCGACGAGGCGGTCGCGCTCGGCGCCACCGAGCTCTGCCTCCAGGGCGCGATCGGACCGGAGCACCCGGGCGACGATCTGCTGCTGATCGTCCGCACGCTGAAGCAGCGGCAGCCCTCGCTGCACCTGCATGCCTACCGGCCCGGCGAGATCCTCGAGGTCGCCCGGCGCACGGGCCGAACCCTGCCCGCGATGCTCGACGCTCTGCGCGAGGCCGGCGTGGACTCCGTCCCGGGGACCGCCGCCCGCATCCTCGACGACGACGTCCGCGCCGTCCTGAGCGAGGGGACGGACCCGACCGTGGCCGAGTGGCGCGAGGCGATCACGGCCGCGCACCGCAGCGGCCTCCGCTCCACCTCGACCATGGTCTACGGACACGTCGAGACCCCCGAGCAGCAGCTCGCGCACCTGCGCACGCTCGCGGCGATCCAGGACGAGACGGGCGGCTTCACCGAGTTCATCGCGATGCCCTTCGTCCCGGCGGAGGCGCCTCCTTCCGTGGTGCGCGCGAGCCGGGGCGGGCCGACCCTCCGCGAGACCCGCGCCGTGCACGCCGTCGCACGGCTCGTCCTCCACGGCCGGATCGCCCACGTGCAGACCGCCTGGACCAAGCTCGGACTGCACGCGGCGCAGGTCCTCCTCCGCGGCGGGGCGGACGACCTCGGCGGCCTGCTGCTCGACGGGGCCCTGCGGCCCGAGGCCGGAGCGGAGGCCTACCGCTCGCTCGACATCGCGACCGTCGCCCGGCTGAGCGGCGAGATCGGCCGCGGCTGGCGCCAGCGCACCACGACGTACGGCGTGGTCGCGCCGGAGAGGGCGCTGCGGGCGGAGCCCGTCGCAGCGGCGGGTCCGCAGCGGATGCGCCTCCCGGTCCGCGGGACCCGCCGGGCGTCATGACCCGCTCCGAGTACCTGCGGCGCCAGGCCGATCTGGTCCGGGAGGAGCGGATCGAGTCGGGCAGCGCCACCGTGCGGCTGCTGACCGCGGGCGCCGAGAGCCCGCGCGCGGTCCTGCTGCTGACCGGCGTCGGCCGGGGCGCGCGGAGCGAGACCGGGCTGCTGCTGCCGATGCTGGCGCGGCGCCACCGCGTCGCCGCGCTCGAGCTCGCCGATCTCGGCGACCCCTGGCTCGACGGACCCGCCGCGGTCCGCGCCTCCCTGGACGCGCTCGGCGCCGAGGAGGCCGTCCTGATCGGCCACTCGCTCGGAGCCGCCGTGGCCCTCGCCGCGGGCGATCGGCGGGTGCGCGCCCTCGCCCTCGTGGCCGGATGGCTGCGCCCGACGGAGCGCCTCCTCCGCACCGCGCGCCTCTGGCCGATGCTGCCGCCCGACGCGCAGGAGGAGGCCGCTCGGCTCCTCGCCGTCCGCTCGGCCACCGCCTCCTCCCCGTGGGGCGCCGACGTCGCGCGGATGCTCGCCGCCTCCGCCCGGGCCGACGTCGCTGCGGCCGCCTCGGACTGCCGGGTTCCCGCCCTCGTGGTCGGCTGCTCCGCCGACGCTGTCGCCGGAGTCGAGGGCGCCGAGGCCCTGCTCGGCGCGATCGACGACGCCCGCTACGCCGTCCTCGACGCCGGTCACGCGGTGCTCGCCGAGCGGCCCGCCGAGCTCCTCGCCGTCCTCGAGCACTTCCTCGCCGATCCGCACCGCGACCCGGCGGGCAGCGTCCTGGCGAGGACGACGGTCTGATGGACGTCGACGTCGTCGTGATCGGCGCCGGGTTCGCCGGGCTCGGAGCCGCGATCCGCCTGGAGCGCCGCGGCGGGACCTCGTTCGTCGTGCTGGAGCGCGCCGAGCGGATCGGCGGGACCTGGCGGGACAACGTCTACCCCGGAGTCTCCTGCGACATCCCCTCGCACCTCTACTCCTACTCCTTCGCCCCCGAGGCCGACTGGTCGGCGTTCTACGCCCCCGGGGCCGAGATCCAGTCCTACCTCGAGCGCGTCGTCGAGAAGGAGGGCCTGGCGCCCCGGCTCCGGCTGGGGACCGAGGTGCTCGAGGCGGTCTTCGACGAGGAGGCGCACCGCTGGCGGGTGCGCACCTCCCGGGGCGACTACTCCGCCGCGGTCCTCCTCGTCTGCGCGGGGCGCCTCTCCGAGCCCCGCCTCCCGGCCGTCCCGGGCCTGGGTTCGTTCGCGGGTCCCGCCTTCCACTCCGCCCGCTGGCGGGACGACGTCGACCTCGACGGGAAGCGCGTCGGCATCGTCGGCTCGGGAGCCTCCGCCGTGCAGATCGTGCCGCACCTCGCCGAGCGCGCCGCCGAGGTGGTGCTCTTCCAGCGCTCGGCCCCGTACGTCGTCCCCCGCCGGAACCGCCCGTACCCGCCGGAGGAGCGCCGAGCCCTCTCCCGCGCGCCCGGGGCCCTGGCGAGGCTCCGCGAGGAGCTGTTCTGGCGCGCCGAGCTCGGCTTCGCCGGCCGTGTCGCCGTGCCCGAGGCCATCGATCGGCTGCGGGCGGAGGCGCTCGGCCACCTCGAGGCGCAGATCATCGATCCCGCGCTCCGCGCCGTGCTGACTCCGGACTACGAGATCGGCTGCAAGCGCGTGCTCCTCTCGGACGACTACTACCCCGCTCTCGCGCAGCCGCACGTCCGCGTCGTCCCGGGTCCGCTCCGGCGCCTCGAGGAGGGGGCCGCGCTCGGCGACGACGGCGTCCCGCACGGGGTCGACGTGCTCGTCTTCGCGACCGGCTTCCACTCCACGCGGCCGCCCTTCGCCCGGCGCATCCGCGGCCGCGGCGGCGTCCTCCTCGCCGACCGCTGGGCCGACGGCATGGTCGCGTACGAGTCGACCGCGGTCCACGGCTTCCCGAGCCTCTTCGTCGTCAACGGCCCCAACGCGAGCCTCGGCCACAACTCCGCGGTGCACATGATCGAGACGCAGATCGCCTACGTGCTCGCCGCGCTCGACCACCTCGCGGTCTCCGGCGCCGACCGGCTCGAGGTCACCGCCGAGGCCGAGGCCGCCTCCGTCGCCCGCCTCGACGCCCTCAGCGCCGACACCGTCTGGACCAACGGCGGCTGCGAGAGCTGGTACCTGGACGACAACCGGCGACTCACGCTGCTCTGGCCCGACTTCGCCTTCGCCTTCCGCGAGGAGCTCGGCCGGTTCGACCCCTCGGCCTACACGACCTGACCGCGGCTCGCTATCGTGACCGCATGACCGACCGCGTGCTCGCTCCCGAACCGCCCGCCGACGGCGCGAAGCCGAAGGGACCGGCCTCGTACTTCCCGAGCATCGAGAAGACCTACGGCCGTCCCGTCCAGGACTGGCTCGACCTCGCCGACGAGCGTCTGCGCTCCGAGCCGCACATGCAGGTCGTCACCTGGCTGAAGACCGAGCACGGCCTGGGCCACGGCCACGCCAACGCTATCGTCGCCTACGTCCGGGCCGCCCGCGCCTGACCGGCCCGCCCGTCGTCCGCACAGGCTGGGCCCGCCCGCCTCCCCGGACCACCCGTCGTCGGCGCCCGCGCCGGGCGGGGATAATCGGGGCATGCGCGAAGACGACGATGTCGATCTGGTGATCGACGCGTGGGCCGGGGCCCTGCCCGACCTCGATTTCGCGCCTCTCGACGTCGTCTCCCGCCTCCGCCGCCTCAGCCCGCGCGTGCAGGAGGTGCGGCGGCAGTCCTTCGCCGTCAGCGATCTCGCCCCGTGGGAGTTCGAGCTCCTCTCGCTGCTGCGGCAGCGCGGAGAGGGCGGGATGACACCCTCGGCCCTGGCCACGCACCTCGCGCTGTCCAGCGGCAACCTCGCCAGCCGCGTCGACCGCCTAGGGGCCCGCGGACTCGTGGTCCGCGAGCAGAACGCCGCCGACTCGCGCAGCAAGATCGTCTCGCTCACCCCGCGGGGCACGAAGCGGGTCGACGAGGCGATGCGGAATCTCGTCGCCGCCGAGGGCGAGGTGCTCGCCGACCTGGACGCCGCGCAGGTGTCGGTCCTCATCGAGTGCCTGCGGCGGATCAGCGACACCCTCGACCGACTGCAGTGACCCGTTACGCCCGACGAGCCTGAGAGGTCAAGCCCGTTCGGAGAGACGGGCACCGGACGTAGCGTGAAGCGTGCACGGTCGAGGCGTCAGCCACCCGTGCGGATGATCGCGAAAGCGGAGAGCACCATGACACAGATTTCTTCTATCCAACCCGCGCGATGGAGCCGGAACGGAGTCAGGATCGTCGTCGTTCCCGGGGCGGAGCTGCCCCGGTTCCGACTCGAGATCGACGCCCGACTGACCACCGCGCCCTCCCTCGTCCCCACCGGACCCTTCTCGACCGTCGAGGAGGCCGAGCGGGCCGCCGAGGTCGCCGCCGGCCTGCTGGGGGCCAAGATCCCGGCCTGAGCGAACACCGGTCGAGACGGCCGGATCAGCCCGCGAGCTCCGCGAGCGATCCGGTCGGGACCGCGATCCACCCCTCGGCCTCCGCCGCCTCCTGCAGCTCAGGAGGAACAGGCAGGGTCGCGCCCAGAGCGTGGGCGCGGGCGTTGAGAGCGGCCACGACGGCGTCGAACGCGTCGTCGGAGCGGCTCATCAGCGCGAGCGCGGGCGCCGGCACATCGAGCCAGGGCGCGGCCCGTCGCAGCGACTCCACGGCGAGCGCCACGGCCTCCGGTCGCGTCTTGTACCCCGTGGTGTCCACTCCCCAGAGCCGCAGCGCCGCCGCCGGGTACGCCTCGACGAGCCGTCCGCGGCCGGAGCGGTCGACGTCCTCTCCGCTCGCGGCGAAGGCGTCGAGCAGCTCCGCGCAGCGCATCGCGGTCATCCCGAGCCGGTCGGTCGAGACGCTGAGCGGCCACCGACCCGTGACCTCGCGGGCCACCCGGTCCGTCTCGCGGTACGCGAGGCGGCGGCGCCAGTCGCGTCCCGCGAGCGTCCGCGGCGAGACCTCCCGCCGCGTGTGCGCGGACACGAACGCCGCGAACTCCACCGGCCAGCCGAACGCACAGTCGATCCCGATGACCGCCGCGTCCCGTGCCGCCTCGACGATCACCGTGTCCTCGGCGCCGAGGGCGAGCGAGCGGACGACGGCTCGGCCGCCGGAGAACTCGAGGGCGGCGAGAGCGGTGCGCACCGGCTCCGCAGCGAGGTCGACACCGATCGTGAGCACGGGGACAGGGTAGGCGCTCCGGCGCTACGCTCGAGCGATGACGCCGCCCGCTCCCTCCTCCCGGGCGGAGTCGGCCCGCGTGCCGGTCGCGCTCCTCCGCCTCCTCGTGGCCGCCGCCGTGCTCGTCGCCGTGATCGCGACGGCCGTCGACACCACCTCTCGGACGCCGCTGAACTCGTTCAACTTCTTCGGCTTCTTCACCATCCAGAGCAACATCGTGCTGGCCGTCGTGCTCGGAGCCACCGCCGTGCTCGCGCTCCGCCGCCGTCCCGCGCCCGGCGGGCTCCTACTGGTGCGGGGTGCCTTCACCGGGTACATCATCGTCGTCGGCCTCGTCTACAACACCCTCCTCACCGATGTGGCGGGCGGAGTGGCGCTGCCGTGGGCCAACACCGTCATGCACGTGCTGTTCCCCGTCTACGGACTGCTCGACTGGCTGCTGCTCGCGGATCGCCCTCCGCTGCCGTGGCGGAGGCTCTGGCTGGTCGTGGTCTACCCGATCGTCTGGCTCGTCGTGGTGCTGATCCGCGGAGCGACGGACGGCTGGGTGCCCTATCCGTTCCTGGATCCCGCGACCGGGTACGGGCAGGTGTCGGTGTTCGTCGTCGGGATCGCGGTCGCGTTCCTCGCGTCGGGGGCGCTGGTCTGGGCGATGAGCCGGCTGCGGATCGTGCCGGTGGCAGGCGGCTGAGAGGACGCTCGCCTTCCAGACGGTTCCGCCCGTCGGACGACCGGATCCGCTGCCGTCGCGCACATCCGGCCCGTTCTGGGGTCACCCGTTCGGGGTCATCCGGGGCGCCGCTCCCCTAGCGTCAGCACCGACGGCTCCCCCACCGTCCTCCCCCTCGAGAACGGTCCCCCATGAGCCTCTCCCCCTC
>NZ_PSTL01000017.1:0-77424 GCF_002930845.1 Rathayibacter sp. AY1A7
CCCCCGGCGCTCCGCTGACCCGCCGCGAGGCCCGCGAGCGCGAGGGCCGCATCCGGCCCGCCGCACCCGCCGCCGCTCCCGCGCAGCCCTCGGCTCCCGCCCCGGTGCACCCCGCCCCGGAGGGATCGTTCTCGTCCCGCCGCGACCGCCGCGAAGCGGAGGGGCACCGGCTCCGCACGGCGCCCGCCCGCCGCGGAGCCTCCTTCTTCCGCCCGTCCCCGCGCACGCTGGCGCTCGCCGTCTCCGGCGGGCTCGTCGTCGTGGCCGTCGCGTCGAGCCTGAGCCTCACCGTCGGCACCGGCTCCTCGGCCGAGTCGGCCACCGCGACGCCCTCCGCTGCTCCGACCTCGACCAGCGTCGCCGTGCTCCCCGCGACCACTGCCTCCGCCCGGGTCGTCCTCAGCTCCGTCTCCACCACCTCCGGCACCGTCGCCGGCGGCACGAGCGTGACGCTCGAGGGATCGAACCTGGACTCGGTCGCCACCGTCCGCTTCGGCGAGGCCGAGGGCAGCGTCGCGGTCGACAACCCCGACCAGATCACGGTCACCGCCCCTCCGGCCGACGGAGAGGCAGCGGGCGAGGTCCCGGTCGCCTTCTTCGACGCCGACGGTCAGGCCATCACGTTCGACGCGGTCACCGACTCCGCCGCGGCGGTCACCGTCGACGGGACCCCGGCCGACGCGGTGCAGCCGGCCGTCGACACGTCGGGCGCCGCGGAGGGCACGACGGCCGAGGCCTCGACCGACCTCGCCGCCCCGACCGCGACCGCCACTCCCAGCCCCGCCGCGACCGGCGTGCTCGCCAGCACGAAGGTCGTCGCCTCGGCGATCACCTTCGCCTACACGCCCGACCCGGCGATCGAGGCCGCGAAGGCCCAGGCCGCGCTGGACGCGAGCCGCCTGGCCTCGCAGCTCGACTACCTCTCCACCTACTGGAACGACTACAACTCGGCCCAGTACGGCGTGATCTCGGGCAACGACTGCGTCAATTTCACCTCGCAGTCGCTGATCGCCCGCGGCTGGGAGATGGACGGCGAGTGGAGCTACTCCTCCTCCGGCGGCTACAGCTCAGCCTGGGCGTCGTCGACAGCGTTCAACGCCTACCTCGCCGCGCACCCCGAGCGCGCGACCGCCATCCCCGACTCCGAGCGGAGCCGGGTGAAGCCGGGCGACATCGTCCAGTTCGACTGGGACGGCTCGGGCGACTGGGACCACACGGGCGTCGTGACCAGCGTCGACGGCGACAGGATCCTCTACTCCTCGCACACCGCCGACAACCACGACCAGAGCATCGACGCGGCCTCCGCCGGCCGGATCATGTTCTGGGGCGTCTGACGCTCGACGCACCCGCTCCACGCACGACGACGGGGCCGTCACCGCTGATGCGGTGACGGCCCCGTCGAGGTTCCGGTCAGATCACTTCTTGAAGACGTCCTTGACGTCCTCGCCGACCTTCTTGGTGTGGGCCTTGGTCTGGTCGGCCTGGCCCTCGGCCTCGAGGCGCTCGTTGTCCGTCAGCTTGCCGACGGCCTCCTTGGCCTTGCCGACCAGGTTCTCGGCTGCGTTGCGGATCTTGTCGTCTGCACCCATGAGGGGCTCCTTCTGTTCGGTGTGACCATCCGCCGGCGGGTGCCGGGGAAGCTGCGGGACCGGGGTCAGGCGACCCGGTCCTCCTTGGAGAAGCCGGCCCGGGCGCTCGAGGCGACCTCGAGCAGGACCGGCAGGCGGGCGCCGAGCAGGGCGTCGAGCGCGTCAACCTCCTGGTGCACGGCGTCGACCACGGTGCGGGGCGAGACGCCGCCGCGGGGGAGGACGCGCACCTTCAGCGCGGTCTCGGAGCCGTGGCGGTAGGCCGCGACCGTGACGTCGAGGAGCTCCGTCCGCCCGGCGAGAGCCGTCTCGAGGACGTCCTCCGCGAAGCCGGTCGCGATCTCGATCCCTCCGGCGGGCGTGCCCTCGGCCTCGTCGCGGAGGACGGTGCCGGTGCGGCCGTGACCGTGGGCGAAGGCCATCACCAGCGCGAGGACGATGCCGAGGAGGCAGATTCCGACGACGGCGTAGAGCGGCCACAGGACGGCGGCATCGCTCCAGGCGGTGCCCTCCTCGGGGGAGAGGCGCGAGACCAGGGCCGCGCCCTCGCCGTCGGCGAAGGAGAGGACGGAGTCGCGGACCGGCTGCGAGACGGCGATCAGGACGGCTCCGGCGCTGACCAGCGCGAGCACGAGGCCCACGACGAGCAGGACGAGCCGGTTGACGAAGCGGTTGCTCGTGGTCATCAGATCCTCCCGGAGGTCGAGACGCGGACGGTGGAGCGCGGGGCGGGCTTCGCGCCGATGCGGGCGAGCTCCTCGTCGACGGCGCTCTGCACGGCGTCGCGGTCGACCGCGATGCCGGAGGCGGGGGTCACCTCGACCAGTGCGGTGCGCCGGCCGAGCGAGGCGCGGGTGTCCTCGCGGCGGGAGTGGGCGGCCGTGCGGGCTGCCCGAGCCAGGGAGGAGGCGATCACGCCGTCGTCCACGACCACGGCGAGGCGGTCGTCGTCCACGGTGTGGCGGGCCCGGGCCCCGGGCGCCAGTGCGAGCACCAGCAGGACCAGGGCGAGGACGCCCGTGCCGACGGCCACGCCGATGAGGGCGGGGTTCGCCAGCGACGCGACTCCGACGATCGCGCCCAGCAGGGCGGACGGTGCGGCGAGCAGGGGCGCGGCGCCGAGGATCGCGAGCACCGCCTCCGTACCGACGTAGGCCGCGACCAGGGCGATGAGCACCAGGACGACGATCTGCGCGGCGGAGCGGGACTTGTGGGTCTCGCGACGGAGGTAGCGGCTGTAGCGGGTGTCGGGCGCCGACAGTGCGGGGCTCATGCGACTCTCCTCGTGCTTCGGGTGCGGGTGCCCGTGACCCGGATGTCGATCCGGCTGACGGTGCGCCCGGTCAGCGCCTCCATGCGGGAGGCGATGCGGGTGCGGTCGCCGTGCAGGCGCTCGAGCAGGGAGCCGCCGGCCGGGGCGGTGCCCGGCTCGACGACGACCGGCGCGGTCACCGCGAGGGCGAGGCCGCCCCGGTCGTCGGAGAGGCGGACGCGGATCGCGGAGACCTCCACGCCCAGCTCCTCGTGGACGATCGCCACGGCGGCGCGCTCGATGGAGCGGACGGTGATGGTGACGGTGCCCGCCACCGGCGATGCGGGACGCGTGTCGAGAGCGGTCACAGTGGGCTCCTAGCGGGAGGTGGTGCGGCCGCGGAACACGTCCACGAGGCTGCGCACGTCGAGGGTGCCGTCGGCGATGCGGGCGATCACGACGCCGAGGGCCATGAAGAGGGCGGTGAGGACGAAGCCCCAGAAGCCGAACATCAGGGCCGCGAAGGCGAGGATCGCGCCGACCACGACACCGAGGACGGTGCTGCGGCCGCCGGGGGCGGTGGGCGCGGGGCGCTGGAAGTCGCTCATCGGACGCGGCTCTCGGTGGCCTCGTCGTCCTTGTCGTCGCCGGGGATGTGCACGTCGACGACGGCGACGTTGATCTCGGAGACGGCCATGCCGACCAGCTCGGTGATGGCCTCGGAGACGGCGGCGCGGACGGAGTCGGCGACCTTCTGCATCGGCACGGGGTACTCGACGACGATGGTCACGTCGGCCGCGACCTGGGTCTCGCCGACCTCGACGCTCACGCCCTGGGCGTGGTCGGCGCCGCCGACGGCCTGGCGGATCGCGCCGAAGGCACGGGCGGCGTTGTTGCCGAGGGCGAAGACGCCGGGCACCTGGCGGGCCGCGATGCCGGCGACCTTGGCCACGACGCTGTCGTCGATGACCGTGGTGCCCTGGGCGGTGCCGGAGGTCCGGGAGCCGCCGAGGCTCGTGACCGTGTCGACGGAGGTCTTGTCGACGCGGGCGGTGGAGGGGGTGCGCGTGGTGTCGCTCATGAGGTCTCCTGGACGTCTCATCGGCTGCCGTTGCTGAGCAGACCGGGGTTGAAGGCCCGGCGGAAATCCGGTCGGGCTGTGCTTTCATGAGTGAGACGGAGCCCGGACGGCGTTCGTCACGGTGCTCGGTGGACTTTTTCCTGAGCGTCACCTGAGAGGCGGCCCGAGGCCGCGTGAGCGGAGAGGGAGGAGGCGCCGTGCCCGGACTGGAAGCGGCGAGCGACGCGCTGCTCGCCGAGCGCTCCGCCGAGGGCGACGTGCGCGCCTTCGAGGTGCTCGTCAAGCGGCACCAGTCGATCCTCCGCGCCTACGCCTGGCGCCTCACCGGCTCGCAGGCCGACGCCTCCGACGCCGTGCAGAACGCGCTGATCACGGTCTGGGCGCAGCTCCCGCAGCTCAAGGAGCCGGCGAGCGTGCGCAGCTGGATGATGCGGATCGTCAGCCGCTCCAGCGTCGACCTGCTGCGCCAGCGCCGCCCGACCGACGACGTCGACGCCGTGGAGCATCCCCCGGCCCGAGAGCCCGGCCCGTTCGAGGCCGCCGAGCAGAGCGACGCCATGCGGGCTCTCGCGCACGCCCTGTCCGAGCTGCCGGAGTCGCAGCGGCAGTGCTGGGTGCTGCGCGAGGTCGGCGGGGAGTCGTACAACGAGATCGCCGATCACCTCGGTCTCACGGTGACCGCCGTGCGGGGCAAGCTGGCCCGCGCGCGCGAGTCGCTGGTCGTGGCGATGGAGGACTGGCGATGAGGGAGCAGACGCGATGAACGCGGACCAGGGTCCCGGCGACGGGCCGGAGCGCGCGGGGGAGCACGACGTCGTGCTGCCGCCCGCGCTCGAGCAGGAGGCGGACGCGACGGAGCAGGAGGGCGACGGCATCGGCATCGACGAGCTGAGCGACTACCTCGACCGCGGGCGCACGCCGTACGACCCCGCCATCGAGGAGTCGCCGGAGCACCGGCGCACTCTGCGCGCCCTCGAGCGCGTGCGCGCCCTCTCCGGCGCGCTCATCGACGACGACGCCGCACGCCTGCCCGCGCCGGAGGAGAGCTGGTTCGGCTCGATCCTCACCCAGGTCCGCCGCGAGTCGCGGGCCGGACGCGACATCCCGCTGGCGAGCGTCCAGCCCGACGTGGCGCTCACGATCACCGAGGGAGCGGTCCGCGGACTCGTGCGCGAGGCGGGGGACAGCGTCGCCGGCGTGCTGGTCGGCCGCTGCCGCCTGGTCGGCGACATCGCCGAGCCGGGCGCAGAGGTCGTGGTGGAGCTGACGATCTCGGTCTTCTGGGGGGTGCCGATCGCCGAGGCGGCCCAGCAGGTGCGCGAGCGCGTGCACTCGCGGCTGCTGACCCAGACCGAGCTGCGGGTGTCGAGGATCGACGTCCGCGTGGAGGACGTCTATGTCCCCGGGACGGAGGAGTCGTGAGCGGCCTCGAGTCGGCGGCCCCGGTCGATCCGGTGTCCGCGCTCGCTGCGGAGCTGCGCGCCCTGGACGGCGTCGCGACCCTGATGCCGGCCAGGCCCGAGGTGCGCGACGTGCTCGCGCACGCGGCGACGGCGCTGAGCGCGACCGGGATCGTGGTCGAGCCGCTGGGCACCGCGAGCGGCGGCACGTTGGCCGATCCGGTTCTGGTCCGCGTCGCGGGGGACGAGGTGTCCGTGGCCGTCGACCTCTGCGTGACCGCGGAGGCGTCCGCGCCGGACGTGGCGCGCGCGATCGGAGCCGCGGTGCGCGAGTGGTGCGTCCGGGTGCATCCGGAGCTGCGGCCGCGGGTGACAGTCCGGGTCGCCGCGATCGACTAGCCGGATCGGGGAGCGGGCGCGGCTGTCCGCCGGGCGGGACGCCCCGCCGTGAGGAGCGGAGCCGGGCCGAGCGCTCTCGTGCTTCTCCGGAGTGCACCGTGCCGACCGGAGCGACGGTGCTGCAGGGCGCCCGAGGTCGGTGTCCGCTCCGTCCTCCCTGAGGAGCTTCCCGCTCAGGCGAGCCTCCCCGAAGAGCTTCCCCCTCAGGCGCGCTCGGCGAGGAACGCGTCCGTCTCGGCCGCCGTCGGCGCGGACACCGCCGCTCCGGCGCGGGTGACCGAGATCGCCGCGGCCGCGCTCGCCCAGCGGGTGAGGGCGACCAGCTGCTCCGGATCGTCGAGCCGTGCTCCCGTGGCGGCGAGCCGGGCCGAGAAGGCGCCGCAGAAGGTGTCGCCGGCGCCGGTGGTGTCCACGGCCTCCACCCGGAAGGCCGGGGTGCGCTCCGGCTCGCGGTCGCGGACCGCCACGACGACGCCGTCGGAGCCGAGGGTGACCAGCACGAGCGGCACCAGCGCGGTGAGGGCAGCGGTTAGCGCGTCGTCGTCGGCGGCGGTGATGCCGCGATCGGCGGCGAGCTCGCGGGCCTCGTGCTCGTTGACGATCAGCACGTCGAGCACCGCGAGGAGCTCCTCCGGCAGCGGGCCGATCGGGGCGGCGTTCAGGATCGACACCGTGCCGCCGGCGCGCGCGGCGCGGGCCGCCTCCGTCACCGTCGCCGTCGGGATCTCGAGCTGGAGGAGCAGGGCGTCGGCCGCCGCCACCAGGGCCGACTCCTCGGCGGTCAACCCGACCAGGGCGGCATTCGCTCCGGAGTCGACGACGATCGCGTTCTCCCCGCGCTCGTCAACGGTGATCTGCGCGGTGCCGGTGCGGACGTCGCCGCGGCGGGCGCGCAGCTCCAGCGGCTCCTCGCCGAGGACCGCGGCGAGCCGGTCTCCCGCCGAGTCGCGTCCGAGGCTCGTGACGAAGACGGTGCCGGGCTCGGTCCGTGCGGCCGCGACGGCCTGGTTGAGGCCCTTGCCGCCCGGGAAGGTGCTCGCGTCGAGGGCGAGCACCGTCTCTCCGGGAGCGGGGATGCGGGCGACCCGGTGGACGTGGTCGAGGTTGGCGCTTCCGAGCACGAGGAGGGGCATGCCCTCGACGTTAGAGCACGCGCAAGGGGGTCCGCCGCGGGCTCGGCCGCACCTACGGTGGAGGCATGGAAACTCGAATCCTCGGACGCACCGGCGCCCCCGTCTCCGTCGTCGGCCTCGGAACCTGGCAGCTCGGTGCCGACTGGGGGGACGTCGCCGAGACCGACGCCCTCGCCGTGCTCGACGCCGCAGTGGAGTCGGGGGTGACCCTCTTCGACACCGCCGACGTCTACGGCGACGGCCGCAGCGAGCGGACGATCGGCGCCTACCGCGCGGCGCACCCCGACGCGCAGGTCTTCGTCGCCACCAAGATGGGCCGTCGCGCGGAGCAGATCCCCGCCAACTACGTGCTCGACAACTTCCGCGCCTGGACCGACCGCTCGCGCGCCAACCTCGGCGTCGACACTCTCGATCTGGTGCAGCTGCACTGCCCGCCCACCTCCGTCTACTCCGACGACGCCGTCTACGACGCCCTCGACACCCTCGTCGCCGAGGGCACGATCGCCGCCTACGGCGTCTCGGTCGAGCGCACGGAGGAGGCGCTGACCGCCATCGCCCGCCCGAACGTCGCGAGCGTCCAGATCATCCTGAACGCCTTCCGCCTCAAGCCGCTCGACGAGGTGCTGCCCGCCGCCCGCGAGGCCGGCGTCGGCATCCTCGCGCGCGTCCCGCTCGCCTCGGGCCTGCTCAGCGGCCGCTACACGACCGAGACCGTGTTCGCGCCGGAGGACCACCGCAGCTACAACCGCGACGGCTCCGCCTTCGACGTCGGCGAGACCTTCTCGGGCGTCGACTTCGCGACCGGCGTGGAGGCCGCGCAGGAGTTCTCCCGCCTCGCCGACGACCACGGCCTCGCCCCCGCGGCGGCCGCGCTCGCCTGGATCATCCAGCAGGAGGGCGTCACCTCGGTGATCCCCGGCGCCCGCTCGCCCGAGCAGGCCCGCGCCAACGCGGCCGCCGCCTCCGCCGCGCCCCTCGGCCCCGCCTTCATGGAGGCCGTGAACGCCCTCTACGACACCCACTTCCGCCCCACCGTCCACCCGCGCTGGTAGCCGGCCCCGCCTCACCGCCGCTCAGTCTCCCGAGAAGGCTCGTTCTCCACTCCGAGAACGAGCCTTCTCGGGCGACGGAGCGCAGCGCCTAGGAGTTCAGCGCCGCGTCCACGATCGTGCGCGCCTCGGCCTGGACCTCGTGCAGGTGGTCGAGGCCGCGGAAGCTCTCGGCGTAGATCTTGTAGACGTCCTCGGTGCCGGAGGGGCGCGCGGCGAACCAGGCGTCCTCGGTGACGACCTTGACGCCTCCGACGGCCGCGCCGTTGCCGGGCGCCTTCGAGAGCTTCGCGGTGATCTCGGACCCGGCGAGGGTCGTCGCCGCGATCGCGTCGCCGTCCAGCTTGCCGAGGGCCGCCTTCTGCGCCTTCGTCGCCACCGCGTCCACGCGCTCGTAGACCGGGTCGCCGAAGCGCTCGGTCAGCTCGCGGTAGAGCGCCGACGGGCTCTTCCCGGTGACCGCCACGATCTCGGAGGCGAGCAGCGCGAGGAGGATGCCGTCCTTGTCGGTGGTCCAGACGGTGCCGTCGAAGCGGAGGAACGAGGCGCCCGCGGACTCCTCGCCGCCGAAGCCGACCGAGCCGTCGACCAGCCCGGGGACGAACCACTTGAAGCCCACCGGGACCTCCCAGAGGCGCCGGCCCAGCGACTCCGCGACCCGGTCGATGATCGAGGAGGAGACCAGCGTCTTGCCGATCGCCGCGTCCTCGCGCCAGCCGGTGCGGTGGCGGTAGAGGTAGTCGATCGCGACGGCCAGGTAGTGGTTGGGGTTCATCAGCCCGCCGTCGGGGGTGACGATGCCGTGCCGGTCCGCGTCGGCGTCGTTGCCGGTGAGGATGTCGAAGTCGCCGGCGCGCGCGACCACCGAGGCCATCGCGCTGGGGGAGGACGGGTCCATCCGGATCTTGCCGTCCCAGTCGAGGGTCATGAAGCCCCAGGCCGGGTCGACCTCCCCGTTCACCACGGTCAGGTCGAGGCCGTGCATCTCGGCGATCAGCTGCCAGTAGTGCACGGAGGCGCCGCCGAGGGGGTCGGCCCCGATCCGCACGCCGGCCTTCCGGATCGCGTCGAGGTCGATGATGTTCGCCAGGTCCGCGACGTAGTGCGTGCGGTAGTCGTAGGTCTCGACCGCGGAGGGCTCGGCCGAGGTCACGCCGCGGTTGCCGTCGGCGATGAGCTCGTTGGCCCGGTCGGCGATCCAGGTCGTCGCGTCGGAGTCGGCGGGGCCGCCGTGCGGCGGGTTGTACTTGAAGCCGCCGTCGCGGGGCGGGTTGTGCGAGGGGGTGACCACGATGCCGTCGGCCCGGTCGGTGTGCGCGGGGTCGTTGTTGTAGCGGAGGATCGCGTGGCTGAGCGCCGGCGTCGGCACGAAGTCGTCGAACTCGTCCACGAGCACGCGGACCTCGTTGCCCACCAGGACCTCGAGGGCGGTGGTGAGGGCCGGGCGGGAGAGCCCGTGCGTGTCGGCGCCGATGAACAGCGGGCCGGTGATGCCCTGCTCCGTCCGGTACTCGACGATCGCCTGGGTGACGGCGGCGATGTGGTCCTCGTTGAAGGCCGTGTCGAACGAGGATCCGCGGTGGCCCGAGGTGCCGAACACCACCTTCTGAGCCGGGTCGGAGACGTCCGGCTTCTTCTCGTAGTACGCCCTCACGAGGGCCTCGACGTCGATGAGATCGGAGGCCTGTGCCGGCTTCCCTGCGCGATCGGTCATGCGGTCCATAGTGGCAGTTCGGCCCCCTCCAGGGGTACCGCGGCTGGCTAGGCTTGCGCCATGCCCGACAGCGCCCCCGAGACCCGTGCCTACAGCTATCTCGGGCCCAGCGGCACGTTCACGGAGGCGGCCCTCGCGCAGGTCCCGGAGGCGCGCGGACAGCTGTGGCGCAGCGTCGCGAACGTGGGGGAGGCGCTGAGCGATCTGGTCACCGGCCGCAGCGACGGCGCGGTGATCGCGATCGAGAACTCGGTCGAGGGCGGAGTGACGGCCGCGCAGGACGCGCTGGCGCGGATCCCGGGGCTGCGCATCGTCGGCGAGTACCTGGTGCCGGTGTCGTTCATCCTGGTCGGCCGCCCGGGGACGAGCCTCGAGGAGGTGCGCACCATCGCCGCGCACCCCGTCGCCTACGGGCAGTGCCGGGTGTGGCTCGACCGCGAGATCCCCAGCCACGAGCACCTGCCGGCCTCCAGCAACGTCCAGGCCACCGTCGACCTGCTGGGCGGATCTCCCGCGGACGCGGCCATCGCCCCTCCCGGGATCGTCGCCCACCACGACGTCGCGGTGCTCGCGGAGCGGATCGGCGACAACCCGAACGCCGTCACGCGCTTCGTGCACGTCTCGCGCTCGCACGCGCTGCCCGAGCCGACCGGCGCCGACAAGACCAGCGTGATCGCCGAGCTCCCGGCCGACCAGCCGGGCGCCCTGCTCGACATGCTCGAGCAGTTCGCGACCCGCGGGGTGAACCTGAGCATGATCCAGTCGCGGCCGATCGGCGACGCCCTGGGCCGGTACCGGTTCGTCATCGACCTCGACGGGCACGTCCAGGACGAGCGGGTCGCCGACGCGCTGATGGGGCTGCGGCGCTTCAGCCCGAAGGTGATCTTCCTCGGCTCGTATCCGCGCGCTGACCGCCGCCCGGTCACCTCCGTGCGACGCTACGACGACGAGGTGTTCCTCGAGGCCCGCGACTGGCTGCGCGGGATCCTCTCCCACGAGCCGGAGGTCGACGATGACCGGGGACGACGATGACGGGTCGCGACGATGACTGACGACGACGACCAACGGGTCGACCCGCGCTACGACCCGGCCTTCCAGCGCGGGTTCTCGGGACCGGTGGAGCGTCTGAGAGGCGACGAGCGGGCGTTCGCCAGGCCCGGCACGGGTGCCGCCCCCGGCGCTCCCGCCGCCACGTCCGGAGCCGCCGCTCGTCCCGCGCCCCCGGAGTCGCGCGTGGTCCGCCCCGGCTCCTCGTTCGCGCCGGGACCGCGCCGCATCATGGCCCTGCCCGACATCGCCGGAGCCGCCGAGGGCCGGCGGTCGCACCGCCTCGGCGCCGAGACCGCGCCCGCACCCCTGCCGGAGCCGGCCGCCGACCCCGCTCCCGCAGCTCCCGCCGAGCCCGCGCGCGAGGCGCCCCTGCTGAGGAACCCGTGGCTCCTCGTGCTCCTGCTCACCGGCCTCGCGGGGACCCTGATCGGCCTCGCGCTCCTCTACACCGGCTACTCCTCGCCGCCTCCGCCCTACTACGGCGACTCCGACGTGCCCTCGCCCGCGTGGATCCAGCGGCAGCTCCTCTACTACTCCTGCATCCCCCTGCTGGGCTGCCTGCCGGCGTCGCTGCTGCTGGCGGTCGGAGTGGCCGCGCTGCGGTGGCGCGGCGTCGTCGTGCGGCCCCGCGCCGAGGAGCCGCGCGAGTCCGCGCAGCTCCTCGAGGCCGAGGCTCAGACTCCGGACGCGCCGAAGAGCAGGCCGAGGAGGTAGGTCACCAGGGCCGCGCCGTAGCCGATCCCGAGCTGGCGCAGCGCCCGGGCCAGCGGCGGGGCGCCTGAGAGCAGCCCGACGACCGCGCCGGTGGCGAGCAGGGCGATGCCCACGAGCACGCAGGCGACGACCACCGCGGCGAGCCCCGTCAGGCCGAGCAGGTAGGGCAGCACCGGGATGATCGCGCCCGAGGCGAAGAAGCAGAAGCTCGACAGCGCCGCGCCCATGCCCGTGCCGATCGACTCGTGCTCGTCGACGTCGGGGTCTCCTGCGGGACCGCCCAGCGTGATGGGGGAGGTGACGGCGCCGCCGCGCAGGCCCGTGAAGACGGAGGCGGCACGCGCGTCGGCCTGCTCCTGGGTCATCCCGCGAGCGCGGTAGACCAGGGCGAGCTCGTTCGCGTCGACGTCCAGATCGGGGACGATGCGGTTCGCGTCGAGGTCCGGGCTGGAGGCCGAGAGCAGCTCGCGCTGCGAGCGCACCGAGACGAACTCGCCCGCGCCCATCGAGAGGGCGCCGGCGAGCAGGCCCGCGATGCCCGTGAACAGGACGACCCCCGTCCCGACTCCGCTCGCTCCCACTCCGAGCACGAGGGCGAGGTTCGAGACCAGGCCGTCGTTCGCTCCGAAGACCGCCGCGCGGAACGTCCCGGAGAGGCGGTTGCGACCGCGCTCCGCAAGCCCGCGGACGACCTCGCCGTGGATCCGCTCGTCGGCGGCCATCGCCTCGGTGGCGTCGTCGTCGTCGGCGTAGGGGGAGCGGGCCTCGGCGCGCTGGATCAGGGCGAGGACGAACACGGAGCCGAAGCGGCGGGTGAGGAAGCCCAGGAAGCGCGTGCGGAGGTCCGGGCGGGGCGCGGGCTCCGCCGCGGAGCCGAGGAGCTCGCGCCAGTGCTCCTCGTGGCGGCCCTCGGCCACGGCGAGCGCGAGCAGGATCTCCCGCTCCTCGCCGGAGCGGCGGCCGGCGAGGTCGCGGTACACGGAGGCCTCGGCGAGCTCGTCGGCGAGGTAGCGGCGCCAGCGGCGCACCTGGGCGGGACTGGGGGTGGGGGCGGTGGTCGCCATGCGATCTCCTGGCTCAGGTCCGCCGACCCGCGCGAGAGGACCGGTCAGGACGTGCGTCGACTGACCGAAGGTCTCGTTCGCCCCGGCCGGAGCCGGGGTGGAGCGCCGGGCCCGGATCGTCCCGGACCAGCATGTCGACGCGCCTCGTCGTCCGCTCGGCGGACGGTGGGAACTACTCCCCTTCGCGGGGACCACCGTAGCCGAGATCGGAGGAGAACGCCCGGCCGATCCGCGGGCCGTCGGGCGGACGTCCGCCCGGCCCGGAGCCAGAGCGTCGTCGCGCACGCTCGCGCCGGGTCAGAGCGAGGCGGTCGCCCGGGCGGCGCGGCGGGCCTGGCGCTCGTGCTCGGCGTCCAGGAGCGTGCGCGTGGCGGGGACCGCCAGGAACTCGACCAGGGTGTCCGTCTCCTCGACGATGCGCTCGGCGCGGCCGAGCGGGTCGGTGCGCAGGAGGCGGCGGGCGGCGGACGCGACGTGCGCCGGCTTCGCCGCCAGGGCGCGCACGCGCTCGTCGACGCGACCGGCGAGGTCGGCGCGCGGCACGACCTCGGTCACGAGCTGCCACTCCAGCGCTTCGGCCGCGCGGACCGGGCGGCCCGACAGCACGAAGTCCAGGGCGCGGCGGCGGCCGACGACGCGGGGGAGCGCGGCGGTGACTCCGACGTCCGGGACGAGCCCGACGTCGCCGTACGCGCTGAGGAAGAGGGCGGCGGGAGTCGCGATCACGATGTCGGCGGCCAAAGCGAAGGCGATGCCGGCGCCGGCGACCATGCCGTCGATCGCGCAGACGACGACGGCGCGGCTGTCCTCGAGCAGGCGGATCACCTGGGCGGTCGTGGTCGCGACGTCGCGCAGGTAGTGGTCCGGGTCCTCGGACCCCATGATCGCCGAGATGTCGCCGCCCGTGCAGAACGCGCGGCCGGCCGCGGCGATCACGATGACGGAGCAGCCGGCGTCGGCGTCGAGGTCGGCGACGGTGCTCAGCAGCAGTCGCGCGGTGCCGAGGTCGATCGCGTTGAGGGCGTCGGGGCGGTTGAGGGTGACCCGGGCGACGGAGCCGTCGCGCTCGAGGACGACGCCGGGGGTCGCGTCGATGAGGGGGGTGGCGTGCATGGAAGAGCCTTCAGGGGAGCAGGGGTGTCGAACGCGGGGGGACGTTCTCGGGGGACGACTCACATTCGCAGCCGTCCGCGCGATCGGATGCCTCCTCGCGGCCGATGCTCAGCCGGTCCCGGGGGTACGCGCGGGCGGCGGCCCGTCCCGGCCCTCCTCTACACTGCTGGGGTGATTGATCCCGTACTTCTGCGCGAGAACCCGGACGTCCTGAAGCGCTCGCAGGAGGCGCGCGGCGACTCCGTCGAGCTGGTCGACGAGGCGCTCGAGGCCGACCGCGTGCGCCGTGCGGCGATCACCGAGGCGGAGCGGCTCCGGGCCGAGCAGAACGCCTTCGGCAAGACCGTCGCCAAGGCTCCGAAGGACGAGAAGGCGGCCCTCGTCGCCGAGGCCCAGCGCCTCGCCGCCGCCGCCAAGCAGGCCCAGCAGGAGGCGTCCGAGGCCGACGACGCCTTCACCGTGCTGGTGAAGCGCATCGCCAACCCGATCATCGAGGGCGTCCCCGCGGGCGGCGAGGAGTCGTTCGAGCTCGTCAGGACGGTCGGCGAGCGCCCCGTCTTCGACTTCGCCCCGCGCGACCACCTCGAGCTCGGCGAGCTGCTGGACGGCATCGACATGCAGCGCGGCGCGAAGGTCAGCGGCGCGCGCTTCTACTTCCTCAAGGGCCTGGTCGCCCGCCTCGAGATCGCGCTGATGAACCTGGGCCTCGAGAAGGCGCTCGCCGCCGGCTTCACCCCGCTGATCACGCCGACCCTCGTGCGCCCCGAGATCATGGACGGCACCGGCTTCCTCGGCGAGCACGACGACGAGGTGTACCGCCTCCGCGACGACGACCTCTACCTCACCGGCACCAGCGAGGTCGCCCTCGCCGGCTACCACGCCGACGAGATCCTCGACCTCTCCGGCGGCGCGAAGCGCTACGCGGGCTGGAGCACCTGCTACCGCCGCGAGGCGGGCTCGGGCGGACGGGACACCCGCGGCATCATCCGCGTGCACCAGTTCAGCAAGCTCGAGATGTTCGTCTACACCCTCCCCGAGGACGCCGAGGCGGAGCACGCGCGCCTCCTCTCGTACCAGGAGGACGTCCTGCAGAGCCTCGGCCTGCACTACCGCGTCATCGACACGGCGGCCGGCGACCTCGGCCAGAGCGCGGCGCGCAAGTTCGACGTGGAGGCGTGGGTCCCCACGCAGGAGACCTACCGCGAGCTGACCTCGACCTCGAACTGCACCACGTTCCAGGCCCGCCGCCTCGACACCCGCTACCGCACCGAGTCGGGGAGGACGGCTCCGGTCGCCACCCTCAACGGCACGCTCGCGACCACCCGCTGGATCGTCGCCCTCCTCGAGACCCACCAGCGGGCGGACGGCTCGGTGCTCGTCCCCGAGGCGCTGCGGCCCCACCTCGGCGGCCTCGAGGTGCTCGAGCCCGTCGCATGAGCGCGGCCCGCGCCTCCGGCCGCCGCCTCGTCGCCCTCGACATCGACGGCACCGTCATGCACGAGGACGGCACCATCACCCGCGCGGTGACGGACGCGATCACCCGCGTGGCCGCCCAGGGCGACGAGGTGATGCTCGCCACCGGGCGCTCGCCCTCCTCCACCCTGCCGGTCGTCGAGCGCCTCGGGATCTCGCCCGAGTACGTGATCTGCTGCAACGGAGCGGTCACGCTCCGCCGCGACGCGTCCGGTGCGTACGTCCCCGAGACGGTCGAGACCTTCGACCCGACGGAGGTCCTCGAGACCATCCGCCGCTCCCTCCCCGACGCGCACTACGCCGTCGAGGACGCGGACGGCGCCTTCTTCTACACCGAGGCGTTCCCGGGCGGTGCCGTGATGGGTGCCGAGACGACCCACGTCCCCTTCGAGGAGCTGCTCGGCCGGCTGTGCACCCGCGTCGTCGTGATCTCGCCCGAGACCGGCATCGAGGAGTTCACCTCGCTGGTCGAGGAGATGGGCCTGCACCAGGTCAGCTACGCGATCGGCTGGACCGCCTGGCTCGACATCGCCCCGCACGGCGTCAACAAGTCCACCGCGCTCGAGGTCGTCCGCGAGGAGCTGGGCATCGAGCGGAGCGACGTGGTCGCGCTGGGCGACGGCCGCAACGACATCGAGATGCTCACCTGGGCCGCCGCCGAGGGCGCAGGGCTCGCGATGGGGCAGGCGCCCGACGAGGTGCGGGCCGTGGCCTCCGCCGTGATCCCCTCGGTCCACCAGGACGGCGTGGCGGTCGCGCTCGCGGCGCTGCGCTGACCACGGTCCCGCGCGCTCGGCGGTTACTATCGGGTGTCGCTCCTGCGGGAGTGGCCGGGAGGGCTGTCCGAGCGGCCGATGGAGCCAGTCTTGAAAACTGGTGGGCGGAAACGTCTCGTGGGTTCGAATCCCACGCCCTCCGCCACGCCGTCCGCCGCGCCGTCCGCCACGCCGTCCCGTTCTTCGCGTCGCTTCCCGCCGGCGCCTTCCGACGCCCGTCCTGGCGCGCGACGACGGAGGGCCGCCCGCTCTCCTTCGGAACGCGCCACCCCTCTGTATAGGATTGCGCGACGCCCGGGACCGACGCCCGGCCCTCACCTCCGCACCACTGACGCCTCGACACCGGGAGACGGATGCGCCGCACGGGCCCTTCGACACAGACTCGCGACACTCCGCGCACGCCGCGCCCCTTCGTACGGCACGGCCGCCAGAAGCGGCACACCCTCGCGCGGACCCTGGTGAAGGGAGCCGCCCTCGTGGGCGGTGTCGGCGTGGTCGCCTCGGTGTCGGTGGTCGCGATCGCGGCGACGCTGATCGTCCAGTCCGTGCAGCCCTCGGTCGACCTGCACCCGGGCGCGGCCGGCTCCAGCGTCGAGGCCGGAGGCGCCCCGGAGATCGGCGCACTCGAGGGCGGCTTCAACGTCCTCGTCGTCGGCAGCGACTCGCGGAAGGGCCAGGGCGACGCCTACGGCGACCCCGACGAGGAGACGAGCGTCCTCAACGACGTCAACATGCTGATGCACGTCTCGGCCGACCACAGCAACGCGACGGTCGTGAGCTTCCCCCGCGACATGTACGTCGACATCCCGGAGTGCGTGAACGCCGCCACGGGTGAGACGATCCCCGCCCGGTACGACACCAAGATCAACGAGGCGATGGGCAGCGACGTCAGCCTCGGCTGCGTGGCGGGGGTCGTCGAGGACCTCATGGGCGTCCGGGTGGACTACGGCGCGGTCGTGCAGTTCAACGGCGTGATCGAGATGTCGAACGCGGTCGGCGGAGTCGACGTCTGCGTCGCGACCGAGATCGCGGACCCCTACACGAACACCTACCTCGAGCCGGGCGTGCACTCGCTCGAGGGCATGGCGGCGCTGCAGTTCCTCCGCAGCCGCCACGGCATCGGCGACGGCAGCGACCTGACCCGCATCAGCAACCAGCAGGTCTTCCTCTCGGCGCTCGTGCGCCGGATCAAGAGCGCGGACACCCTCCTCAACCCGGTCGCGCTCTACGGTCTCGCGAAGGCGGCGCTCGGCAACATGACGCTCTCGACCGGTCTCGACAACGTGAACACGATGGTCCAGATGGGACTCGCGCTGAAGGACGTCGACCTCGCGGACGTCGTCTTCGCGCAGTACCCGACCGGGGCGACTCCGAGCGGAGTGGAGCCGGACCGCGCCGCGGGCGACGTCCTGGCGAGCGCCCTGCAGACCGATCAGCCGATCGCCATCACCGGCGGCACGGGCGCCGGCGCGACCGTGGAGGGCGAGGCGGCGGCCCCGGCCGATACCGCCGCTCCGTCGGGCCCGGCGACCGCGGATCCGCTGGCGACGGCCGAGGCGGCACCCGGCACTCCTGCACCCGGCACTCCTGCAGCGACTCCCGAGGACGGATCCAAGGTTGCCCTGCCAGAATCGGTCACCGGCCAGAGCGCCGACCAGCAGACCTGCTCGGTCGGCTTCTTCGGCTGAGCCGAGGGCGGGCGGCACCACGGGTGCTCTCCACCTCGCGCGCTGACTCCGGGACGACACGCGTCCCGCAGCCGAGAGAGAGTACGACCCGATGAGCGAACGCGCGTCCACCCGGACCACAGCAGCACGGCACGGCCGCCTGCGCCGCCCGAGCGGCGTGCGCTTCGCCGCGCGGATCCTCGCAGCCTGCGTGGGCGTCGGCGTGCTCAGCGCGGTCTGCATCGTGGCGATCGCCGCCTCGCTGATCGCCGGGAGCGCGCGTCCGTCCGTCGACCTCGGGATCGACTCGGGCGGAGGCGACGTGCCCGAGATCGGGGCGATCGAGGGCGGCGTCAACATCCTGCTCGCCGGCAGCGACAGCGCCGACGGATCGGCCGCCGGGGCCTACGGCGAGCGTGCCGAGAACCTCAACGACGTCACGATGCTCATGCACATCTCGGCCGACCACTCGACCGTGGAGGTCGTCAGCTTCCCCCGCGACCTCTACGTCCCGATCCCCTCCTGCACCGACCCGGCCACCGGCGCCGTCTCGGACGCGGTGGACTCGGCGAAGATCAACACCTCGCTCGAGGCCGGCGGGCTGGCGTGCACCGTGCAGACGGTCGAGCAGCTGACCGGGCTCGAGATCCCCTACGCGGCGCTCATCCAGTTCGAGGGCGTCATCGAGATGTCGAACGCGGTCGGCGGAGTGGACGTCTGCGTCGCCACCCCGATCCAGGACGAGTACACGGGGCTGAACCTCGACGCGGGCACGCACACGCTCGTCGGCGCCGAGGCGCTGGCGTTCCTCCGCACCCGGCACGGCGTCGGCGACGGCAGCGACCTCACCCGCATCTCGAGCCAGCAGGTGTACCTCTCATCGCTGGTGCGCAAGGTGAAGAGCGCGTCGACGCTCTCGAACCCGGTGAACCTCTACGGCCTCGCGAAGGCGGCCGTCTCGAACATGCAGCTCTCCACCTCGCTCGAGAACGTGAACACCCTCGTGTCGATCGGCCTCGCGGTGAAGGACGTCGACCTCGCGAACGTGGTCTTCGTGCAGTACCCGACCTTCATCGACGGCAACGGCGTGTACCCCAGCGAGGACGCGGCGGCGGCGCTGAACGCGGCGCTCCTCGCCGACCAGCCGATCGCGCTGAGCGGCACCACCGGCGGCGGCTCGCAGTCGACGGGGGAGGAGCCCGGGGCGACCAACGCTCCGGCGGCCACGGAGTCGCCGGCCACCGACGCCCCCGCGACCGACGCCCCCGCGACGAGCGCACCCGACGGGCCGGTCACCCTCCCGAGCGACGTCTCCGGGCAGACCGCGCAGCAGGAGACCTGCACGATCGGCCGGCCCCTGTCGGACCAGTAGGCGGCTTCTCGCCTTCCCGCGGAGGGGCGGGCGCCCGTGTCGCGAGGCCCTCGCGGGTGCGGTTATGATGGTCGTCGTGCGTCTGCCAGCGGGCGCTCGGGAGTCGTCGCATAGTCCGGTCGAGTGCACCACCCTGCTAAGGTGGAGAACCCTTTATTGGGTTCCGTGGGTTCAAATCCCACCGACTCCGCATCGTCCGAAGGCCCCGCTCAGGCGGGGCCTTCGTCGTTCCCGGCGGTGCCGGTGTCGCCGCAGTGCCGGGGTCTCGCGGTGCCGGAGCCTTCCGGCCGGTGCTCCGCCGCTCGCGCGCGGCGTCGGCGGCCGATGCGACCCGGCGCCTCAGCCGGCCGGGATCCGCCGCCGATCCGCCGGGCGGGTGCGCTCCCGGAGCGGCTACCCTGATCGGATGCCCAGCCCGATCCTCGACGCCCTGTCCGCCCCTCCCGCGCGGAGGGACGTCGCCTCGATCCGCGGTGCTCTCGCCGAGGTCGCGATCGGCGACTCGGTGCGCGTCCTCGTCCGCTCCCCGCGCTACGGCCTCTACGGGATCGAGGGGGTCGTCCGGCAGGCCGTCGGCGGCGAGCTCGTCGTCGCGGACGTCTTCCTCGGCACGGGGACCGAGATCCAGAGCGTCGCCCTGGCTCCGGACGCCGACGAGGTCGGCGGGGAGCGCTCGGCCGAGGGGCTCGAGCACGGGGACCCGGTGCGCGTGGCGTTCTCGACTCCGGCGCTCGGGTCGTTCACGATCACGGGCCCGCTGACGGCCGGCGGCCGCGACGGGTTCCTCCTCGTCGGCAGCTGGATCGTCGCGGACGGCGGCGAGCCCGGCCGCCATGTCGACCGCATCGAGCGCCTGACGGACGTCGGCGTCCACGAGAAGCACGTCCCCGGGCGCCGCTCCGCGGTCGAGGACTAGCGCCTCAGCTCTGGCAGTGCGGGCACCAGTAGGTGACCCGCAGCTGCAGCTCGTCGTCGCCGAGCTCGCCGCGTTCGATCGGAGTGCCGCAGCGCCGGCACGGCTTGCGGTCGCGGCCATAGACCCAGAGCTGCTGGCCCGGGCGCAGGTTGCCGGTCGTCGTGCGCTCGATCCGCTCGCGGTTCACGGTGATGAGCCGCTTCGCGAGCGCGGTGGTGCGCACGAGGTCGCCGCTCCCGCCGACCGGGCGCGTGGGCAGCACGCCGCGCAGGAAGCACAGCTCGGCGCGGTAGACGTTGCCGAGTCCGGCCATGATCCGCTGGTCGAGCAGCGCGAGCCCGATCGGCCGCTCCGGATCGGCGGACAGGCGTCGCAGCGCCTCGTCCGCGTCCCAGTCGGCGCCGAGCAGATCGGGGCCGAGGTAGCCGACCACGTCCTCCTCGGCCGAGCGCGGGACGATCTCGAGGAGCCCGAGCTCGAAGCCGACCGCCTGCCAGTCCTCGGTCTCGAGGACGATCCGGGCCTGGAACGCCGGCCGGTGCCACTTCGGCCGCTCGCCCTCGCCGCGGGCGTAGAGGTGCCAGCTCCCCTCCATCTTGAGGTGGGAGTGGATCAGCGCGTCGCCGACCCGCATCAGCAGGTGCTTGCCGCGGGGGACGACCTCGTCGATCGTCTCGCCGGTGAGGTCGACCGTCGCGTACTTCGGCACGCGGACGTCGCACCGGGTCAGGACCTCGCCGTCCAGCGCCTCGGCGAGGTTGTGGGCGGATCGGTAGACGGTGTCACCCTCGGGCACGCGGGCTCCCTCCGGCGCTCACGAGCGCATCCTCAGGCCGCGCGGATTCGCGACGAAGCCGGCGGCGACGAGGGCGTCGCCGAAGGGCGTGCCGAGCGCGAAGACGCCGTCGATCTTCTCGACGGTCAGCTTCTCGACCCCGCGGGAGCGCACGAGCTGCGAGAGGGCGCCGGCCGCGTCGGCGAGGGCCGCCTCGTCGGCGGTGAAGGTGAGGGCGGTCTTGCCGCCGCGCTCGAGGTAGACCGCGAGCGCTCCGTCGACGACGGCGACCAGCGCGCCGGCCTTCCGACCGGGGCGGTGCCCCTCGCCCTGCGGCCACGGCAGAGCGGCGCCGAACGGATTGGCGGGGTCGGTCGCCGCCAGCGCGAGCACCGGTCGTGAGCGCTCCTGCGCCTCGTCCTGCGGGGCGAACGTGCGGAGCCGGTCGACGCTGCCGGCTGTGCCGAACTGCGCTGCTCCCAGCTTCTCGATGAAGTAGCCCCTCCGGGCGCGGCCCTGCTGCTCGAAGCCGCTCAGCACCTTGTAGGCGAGGGCGAAGCCGCCCAGGACGCCCTCGGCCTGCACGGAGCCGCGGGTGACGATCCCGTACCGCTCGAGCAGCGTCTCGCCGAGCGCGTGCCCGCGGATCGTCGCGTCCGACTCCGCGAGCGGCACGATCGACCAGCGGCCGCCGGCGGTCGGCGGCCCCACGCGGGTGGCCATCGTGGGGCGGGCGGTCATCCGGCCCCGGGGCGCGCGGGCGCGGGCGGGGGCGCGCGGCTGGCGGTGCGCGCCGCCGGTCGAGCCGACGAGGGTGCGCAGCGGCGCCAGGGTGTCGTTCGTGACGAGCCCGGCCCAGACCAGCTCCCACAGGGCCTCGACGAGGCCCGCGTCGTCGGTGGAGCCGACCGCGTCGGAGAGCTGGCGGAAGAAGTAGCCGCCGCCCGAGCCGAGCACGCCGACGATCTCCTGCTGGAGCTCGGTCAGGGTCACGGACTCGGCGGCGGGGACGGGGAGGGTCAGCCCTGCCGTGTCGGCGAGATGGAGGCTCACCCAGCCGTCGTTGCCGGGCAGGGTGCCCGCGCCGGCCCAGAGGACCTCGCCGGTCGCGGTGAGCTCGTCGAGCATCGCGGGGGAGTAGTCGCGCACCCGGGCGGGCAGGATCAGCGACTCCCAGGCGGACGCGGGGATGGGCGCGCCGGCCAGCTGGTCGATCACGGAGGCCACGCCGTCGATACCGCGGAGCGAGCCGCCGACGTGCTGCCAGGCGGGGAGGAAGCGGGCGTACGCGGCCGCGTCCACCGGCTCCACCTCCTTGCGGAGCGCGGCGAGAGAGCGGCTGCGCAGGCGGCGCAGCACCTCGGCGTCGCACCACTCGGTCCCGGTGCCGGTGGGGCGGAACTCGCCCTCCGAGACGCGGCGCTCGCCCGCGAGGCGGCGCAGGGTGTCGGTGACGACCGCGACGCCGAGGCCCAGGCGGGTGGCGACGGCGGCGGCGGTGAAGGGGCCGTGGGTGCGCGCGTAGCGGGCGACGAGGTCGCCGAGCGGATCGCGGACGGGGTCGATGAAGGCGACGGGGACACCGATCGGCAGGGGCACGCCGAGAGCGTCGCGGAGCCGGGAGGCGTCCTCCATCGCGGCGTACCGCTGCTCACCGCCGAGGCCCACGGGCAGGACGCGCTTGGCCTTCACGAGCGCGGCCACGTCGGCCTCGAGCACCGCGCGCTCGATCGCGGGCGCCTTCGCGACGTCCGCCGAGGCGACCGATTCGTCGACCAGGCGCTCCCCGAGCTCGTCGAGCGTCAGCGGGCCGAGCAGCCGGAGCAGGTCGGCGGCGCCCTCGAGCCCGCGGAGGCGGCGCTCGGGCTCGACGCGCTGCAGCTCGCGCTCGATCTGCGCGAGGACGGCCGGGTCGAGCAGCTCGCGCAGCTCCGCCCGGCCGAGCAGCTCGCCGAGGAGCGTCGCGTCGACCGAGAGCGCCGCCGCGCGGCGCTCGGCGAGCGGGCTGTCGCCCTCGTACATGAAGGCAGCGACGTAGCCGAAGAGCATGGACCGCGCGAACGGACTGGCGGTCGGCGTCTCGACCTCGAGGATCCGCAGCTCGCGCCCGTCCAGCCGTGCGGCGAGCCGGAGCAGCGCGGGCAGGTCGTAGACGTCCTGGAGGCACTCGCGGACGGTCTCGAGGATGATCGGGAAGGTCGGGTAGGTGCGGGCGACGTCGAGCAGCTGCGCCGCCCGCTGCCGCTGCTGCCAGAGCGGGGAGCGCTTGCCCGGGTTGTACCTCGGGAGCAGGAGCGCCCGCGCCGCGCACTCGCGGAACCGGGCGGCGAAGAGGGCGGAGCCGCCGACCTCGCTCGTGACCAGCTGCTCCAGCTCCTCGCGCTCGAACAGGAACAGCTCGGAGCCCGGCGGCTCCGACTCCGTGTCGGGGATCCGCACGACGATGCCGTCGTCCCCGGCCATCGCCGCTCCGTCGACCCCGTGCCGCTCGCGGACGCGAGCGCCGATGGCGAGCGCCCACGGCGAGTGCACCTGCATCCCGTACGGGGAGTGCAGCACCAGCCGCCAGTCGCCCAGCTCGTCGCGGAAGCGCTCGAGCACGAGGGTGCGGTCGTCCGGGATCTGCCCGGTGGCCAGGCGCTGCTCGTCGAGGAAGGAGAGGAGGTTGTTGGTCGCGTACTCGTCGAGCCCGGCCGCCGTGCAGCGCTCGCGGGCCGTCTCGGGGCCGGCGGCGCCCACCTCGCGGGTGAACGCCCCGATCGCCTCGCCGAGCTCGGCGGGGCGCCCCTGCGAGTCGCCCTTCCAGAACGGGAGGCGCCCGGGCTCACCGAACGCCGGCGTCACGATCACGCGGTCGTAGGTGATCTCCTGGATGCGCCAGCTGGTGGCTCCGAGCGCGAAGACGTCGCCGACGCGGGACTCGTAGACCATCTCCTCGTCGAGCTCGCCGACGCGATTGCCGGTCGAGCCCGGCTCGCCGACCATGAACACGCCGAAGAGCCCGCGGTCGGGGATGGTGCCGCCGCTGGTGACGGCGAGGCGCTGGGCGCCGGGCCGGCCGGTGAGCGTGTTCGCGTCGCGGTCCCAGACGAGGCGCGGCCGCAGCTCCGCGAACTGGTCGGAGGGGTAGCGGCCCGAGAGCAGGTCGAGGGTCGCCTCGTAGGCGGAGCGGGGCAGGGACACGAACGGGGCGCTGCGGCGGACGGTGTCGAACCAGTCGTCCACGTCGAGGCTCTCGAGGGCCGTCGCGGCGACGGTCTGCTGCGCGAGGATGTCGAGCGGGTTCGCGGGGACGGCGATCGCCTCGATCAGGCCCGAGCGCATCCGCTCCGTCGTCACGGCGGAGTGGAGAAGGTCGGCCCGGTGCTTGGGGTAGAAGGACCCGCGCGAGACCTCGCCGACCTGGTGGCCGGCTCGACCCACGCGCTGCAGGGCGCTCGCGACCGAGGGCGGCGTCTCGACCTGGACGACGAGGTCGACCGCGCCCATGTCGATCCCCAGCTCGAGACTCGAGGTCGCGACCACGCAGCGCAGGCGGCCGGACTTCAGGTCGTCCTCGATGATCGCGCGCTGCTCCTTGCTCACCGAGCCGTGGTGGGCGCGGGCGAGCAGCGGCTCCTCGTCGGGCGCGGACTGCCCGCTGCCGCTCGTGCCCCCGGCCGCTCCCATCGCCTCGGCCGGGGAGCGGCGGACGGAGGAGGAGGCCGCCTCGGCGAGCAGGGCCCCGACGGCGACGGGCTCGCCCGCCTCGCGCGCCCGCTCCGCGGCGAGCTCGCGGCGCTCGGCGTAGATCTCGTTGAGCCGGGCGGTCAGCCGCTCGGCGAGGCGGCGGGAGTTCGCGAAGACGATGGAGGAGGTGTGCGCGAGGACCCGGTCGACGATCGACTCCTCGACGTGCGGCCAGATCGACCCGCTCTGCGGACCGGTGGCCCCCATCGTCGATCCGTCCTGCGGAGCCGCCGTCCCCAGCTCGGACATGTCCTCGACCGGGACGACGACGCTGAGGTCCCACTGCTTCTCGGACGCCGGAGCCACGATCGCGACCGGGGAGCGGCCGGCGAGGAACCGGGCCACCTCCTCGCGCGGACGCACCGTCGCCGAGAGGCCGATGCGCTGCACCGGCTTCGGGAGCAGGGCGTCGAGCCGCTCGAGGGAGACGGCGAGGTGCGCCCCGCGCTTGGTCGACGCGACCGCGTGGACCTCGTCGACGATGACCGTCTCGACGCCGCGGAGCGACTCGCGCGCCGCCGAGGTGAGCATGAGGTAGAGCGACTCGGGGGTCGTGATCAGGATGTCCGGCGGCGTCTTCTGCAGCACGCGCCGCTCGGCGGCGGGCGTGTCTCCCGACCGCACCCCGACGGTGACCGTGGCCGGCGCGCTGCCGATGCCCTCGGCGCTCAGCCGCAGCGCCGTCTGGGTGACGCCGACGAGCGGCGAGCGGAGGTTGCGCTCGACGTCGACGCCGAGAGCCTTCAGCGGCGAGACGTAGAGCACGCGCGTGCGGTGCTGCGGATCCTCCGGCGGCGGGCCCTGCACGAGCCGGTCGATCGCCCAGAGGAAGGCCGAGAGCGTCTTGCCGGAGCCGGTGGGAGCGACCACGAGGGCGTGCGCTCCACTCGAGATGGCCGACCAGGCGCCCTCCTGGGCGGCGGTCGGCGCCGGGAACGCGCCCTCGAACCACGCGCGCGTGGCGGGGGAGAAGCGCTCGAGGACGTCCGGCATGCATCCATCCTCCCTGCCACCTCCGACATTGCCGGGGCCGCGGCCCGGGGGCGAGCCCTTGACGCGGGGGAGCCCGTCCGTCAGGCGAAGCCGAGACGCACGAACGTGCCGATGTCGGCGAGCTCGGCCTGCCCGACTCCGTGGGCGACGCCCTCGTAGACCCGGGCGTCGAGCGACGTGTGCTCCGGGAACCAGGCCGCCGCGTCCCGCACGAGCTCCTCCGGGATCACCGTGTCGAGCGTCCCGCGGCCCCAGAACACCGGCGGACGCTCGCGGGCGAGCCGCTCGTCCGCGTCGTCGCCCTCGGCGAGCGGGACCACGAACCCGGACAGGGCGACCGCGAAGGCGAAGCGGCCCGGCGCGCGCCGCAGCAGCTGCACCGCCAGCGCGGCGCCCTGGGAGAAGCCCAGCAGCCCCACCGGGCCCGGGTGCTCCAGACCGTCGAGCCACTCGATCACCCCCGCCGCCGCCGCTTCGACGGCCTCGGGATCGGCCCGCGGCTCGTCCGGCACCAGCGGAACACGGAGGGGCCACCACGCGTTCGCCCCGCCGCCCAGGGCGAGAGGCGCCCGGAGGGACGCGAGGACCGGCTCCAGCGGCAGGTAGGCGCCGAGCGAGAACAGGTCCCCCTCGTGCGAGCCGTAGCCGTGCAGCAGCACCAGGAGGGGCCTGCCGACGCGGTCGCGCTCGGAGGAGGACCACAGCACCGCGTTCGCGTCGATTCCCATCGCACCATCATCCCCCTGAGTGCGGGATCGCCGCCGCCGGTCGGAACACCAGCCGCGAAGGGTGAGAATGGCTGCATGAGCGTGCGCACCCCTGACCCGAACTCCGGGTGGCTGTCCGACGACGAACTCGCCGAGATCCGCCGGCGGCTCCCGCTGCTGTACGTGGAGGCCGTGCCCGTCCGGGTCGACGGGCTCGGGCAGGTCACCGAGGTCGGCGTGCTCCTGCGCGCGACCCCCTCCGGCCAGATCACCCGCACGATCGTCTCGGGCCGCGTGATGTACGGCGAGACGCTGCGCGACGCGCTGTTCCGCCACCTCGAGAAGGATCTCGGTCCCATGGCCTTCCCCCTCCTCCCGGCGAGCCCGCTCCCCTTCCACGTCGCCGAGTACTTCCCGATGCCCGGCATGGGACCGTTCACCGACGACCGCCAGCACGCGGTCTCCCTCGCCTACGTCGTCCCCGTCACCGGCACCTGCGACCCCCGCCAGGACGCCCTCGAGCTCACCTGGATGACCCCCGACGAGGCCTGCTCCGACGCGATCTCCGCCGAGATGGAGGGCGGGCGGGGCGCGCTGATCCGCGCCGCGCTCGCTTCCGTCGGCCGCCTGTCCTAGCGGCGCGGATCGGCCGCGGCGCTCCCTTCTGCGCGCCGATAGCGGCGCGCCGCGGTCGGCTCGCAAGGACGGCGGGCCGGCTGGAGCGTCGGGCGTCCGCCTGGACCGATTCGTCGGCACGCGACCCGGCCGTTCGGCTCGTGGATCCGGCGTCCACCGGACCTCTGTGACCGGGCGAGGAGCGGCTGCGCCCCTGCCCAACGACGGCGCAGCAGGGGATCGCCTGATCATGACGCGGTGAGGACTTCCGGAACTCCCTGCGCGGGACTCCGCTCGAAGAGGTGAAGCGTGAACGACGAAGGGCCGGGGCCCGCGACCAGTAGTCGCGGGCCCCGGCCCTTCGTGATGTCGGCGCCCTGATCAGGACGAGCGTTGACGTGCGATCACCGATCGCCCAGCCCCCGGACCAGCCGCTCCCCTCGAGGCGAACGGTCGATCCGCGTGCGAGCGGATCGACCAAGCCGGTCGCGACACGCTCTGCGCGTCGCGACCATGCTTGAAGCCGACCGCGGTGCGCCGTTCCGCGGCTGCCCGCGAGGCGAACGGTCGATCCGCGTGCGAGCGGATCGGCCTAGCCGGTCGCGACACGCTCTGCGCGTCGCGACCGTGCTTGAAGCCGACCGCGGTGCGCCGCTCCGCGGCGCACAATCGGACTCAGCCCTGCGCGCGCCGGCCGCCGCGGCGGGCGCCGCCGCCGGCGGACTCGCGGGCGGGAGCGGCCGAGGCCGCTCCGCCGGTCGCGGTGCTGTAGAACGAGCGCGATCCGCCCGAGGTCGAGGGGGCACCGGCGGCCGAGCGGCTGCGGCCTCCGCGGGCGCCGCCGCGGGCGGGTCCCTCGGCGGCGGTGCGGTCGCGGCGGGGGCGGTCGCCTCCGCCGGTCGCGGCACCCGTCGAGCGTCCGCCGCGGGGTGCGGCGGTGCCCTCGGTGCGGGCCGCGCGCTTGCGCTGCGCGTTGGCGCCCTGCGAGCGTCCGCCCTGCGACTGGCCGCGGACGGGCTCGACGACGGCGCTGGGGGTGACGTACGGAGCGACGTCGCCGACGAGCTTCGCGACGGCGGCCGAGTCGGCCGTCACCTGCTGGGGCGCGACCTGGATCGCGGCCTTGCGGAGGAGGGTCTTTACGTCGCTGCGTTGCGTGGGCAGGACGACGGTGACGACGTCTCCCTCGCTGCCGGCGCGGGCGGTGCGGCCCGAGCGGTGCAGGTACGCCTTGTGCTCCATCGGCGGGTCGACGTGGATGACGAGCTCGACGTCGTCGACGTGCACGCCGCGGGCGGCGACGTCGGTGGCGACGAGGACCTTGACGGTGCCGGCGCCGAACGCGGCGAGGTTCCGGTCGCGGGCGACCTGCGAGAGGTTGCCGTGCAGGTCGACCGCGGGGATGCCCTGGCCGGTGAGCTGCTTGGCGAGCTTCTTCGCGTGGTGCTTGGTGCGCATGAAGAGGATGCGGCGGCCGGTGCCGGACGCGAGCGTCTTCACGAGCGCGTTCTTGGCGTCGAGGCCGTCGACCTCGAACACGTGGTGGGTCATCAGCGCGACCGGCGAGTTGGCCTCGTCGACCGAGTGGAGCACCTCGTTCTGGAGGTACTTCTTGACCAGCTTGTCCACGCCGTTGTCGAGCGTCGCGGAGAACAGCAGGCGCTGCCCGCCGCGGGGGGTCTTGTCGAGGATGCGCGTGACGACCGGCAGGAAGCCGAGGTCGGCCATGTGGTCGGCCTCGTCGAGCACGGTGATCTCGACGGCGTCGAGGTTCACGAAGCCCTGCTTCATCAGGTCCTCGAGGCGGCCCGGGCAGGCCACGACGATGTCGACGCCCTGCTTGAGCGCGGCGACCTGGCGCTGCTGCGAGACGCCTCCGAAGATCGTGGTGGTGACGATGCCGTAGGCGTCGGCGAGGGGCTGCATCGCGGCGGTGATCTGCGTGGCGAGCTCGCGGGTCGGCGCGAGGACGAGTCCGAGCGGGCGGCCGGGGCGGCGGCGTCCGCCGGCGAGCGAGCCGCCGAGGCGGGCGATCATCGGGATGGAGAAGGCGAGGGTCTTGCCGGAGCCGGTCTTGCCGCGGCCGAGGACGTCGCGTCCGCCGAGGGTGTCGGGCAGCGTGTCGACCTGGATCGGGAAGGGCTCGGTGATGCCGCTCGCGGTGAGCGCGGCCACGAGGGGGGCCGGCACGCCGAGGGCGCTGAAGGAGAGGGGGGTGTTCGACATGGAGTGGTGCCTTTCGGGGGCATCATGCCGATCGAGGACGCGCGGGCGGTGGCCGGGGCGCGGGTGATCGGCGTTCGGGCGAAGGTGACGGTGGTCACATCCGTTCGCCGTACGATTCGGTGCGCGCGGCCGGGGGCCTCATGCACGTGCGCCAGATGGTCGGGACGGATCCTCGACGGTCAGAGTCCTAGGGGACAAGGGGCGTTCTACGACGCGGGGGAGCGCAGTCGCTGCGCTCGCACCATTCCACTCTAGTGGATGCCGATCCATCCGCGCATCGCGGCCTGCACGCGGGAGCCGTCGCGGTCGCTCAGCTTGGTCCCGACGAAGTCGCCCGCCCAGTCCGAGGTCTGCACGCGGAAGGCCGGCTCCGGGTCGCGCAGGGTCTTCAGGATGACGGCGGCGACGTCGGACGGGTCCTGCGCGTGGGTCGAGGAGAAGGACGACGCGGCGCGGTCGAGGTAGGCGCCGAGCGCCGGCGAGTAGGGGCCGGCCTGCGCGAGCATCGCCGCCGCGTCGATGCCGACGTTCTCGACGAAGCTGCTGCGGACCGCTCCCGGCTCGATCAGCGACACGTGGACGCCGACGGAGGCGGCGACCGGGGCGAGCGCCTCGAAGAACCCCTCGACCGCGAACTTCGCCGCGCAGTAGTCCTCGTTGAACGGCTGCCCGATCGCGCCGCCGACGCTCGAGACGGTGACGATGCGACCGCGGGACGAGCGCAGCATCGGCATCGCGGCGCGGGTGACCGCGACGGTGCCGAAGAAGTTGACCTCCATCACGCGGCGCAGCTCCTCCGGATCCTCCAGCTCGAGGGTGCCGAGGTGGCCGGCTCCGGCGTTGTTCACGAGGGCGTCGAGACCGCCGAGCTCCTCCTCCACGGCGCGGAGGCAGCCCGCGACGGAGTCCGCGTCGGTCACGTCGAGCGCCCGCAGGTCGAGCTCGACGCGTGCCTCGGCGGCGGCGGCGCGCAGGCCCTCCGCCCGCTCCGGATCCCGCACGGTGGCGACCACCCGCCAGCCCGCGCGCGCGGCCTCGATCGCGGTGGCGCGGCCGATGCCGGTGGAGGTTCCGGTGACGAGGAGGACGGGACGGGGCATGCGGCTTTCCTGCTTTCCGGCGCACGACGGCGCCGCCCGGAGGCTATCGGCCGACCCTCCGAGAACGTCCAGGGTCGGTGTCAGCCCCGGTAGCGCTCGCCGACCGGCACCTCGACCGGCAGCCGGTTGCCCGCCTGGGCGAGCGGGCAGGCCCAGGCCGGGTCGTAGGCGCAGGAGGGGTTGTAGGCGAAGTTGAAGTCGAGGACCAGCGTCCCCGGGGCGGAGCCCGGACCGAGGTCGGCGCCCTTCACGGTGTCCAGGAGGTAGCGGCCACCGCCGTAGGTGCCTCCGGGTGTCCCCGCGAGGGCGTCCTTGACCGGCAGGAACAGGCCTCCTCCGTAGGACGCGAGGCGCCAGACGTCGAGGCTGCCGGCGTCCGGCACCTCGACCGTGCCGATCAGCTCGAAGGGGACGGTGCCGTCGGTGCCGGTCTCCACGTCCATCCGCCGCGCCTCCTCGGCGGGGGCCACCTCGAGCTCGAAGCGCCAGGCCGCGTCGTAGGGCGCGATCGGCAGCGAGCGGAAGTGCGCACGGTCGGGCGGGAGGAGGGGGGTGGAGGGGTGCTGCGCGAAGAGCGCGTTGCGCCCGCGGATCCAGGACGCGTGCGCGGCGAGCAGGTCCACGTTCGAGAGCCGGCGCACCTCCGCGTAGAGGGCCTGGACGTGGCGGCGCCAGTCCGACACCTCGACCGCGTTCGTGAGGCGGCGGCGGGGCGAGACGCCGTCGTCGTCCTGCTCCTCCTCGTCGGCGGAGGGCCACTGGAGGCGCAGGAGCTCCGAGCGCGACAGCTCGGTCTCCTCCTCGGCGACACCGTCGGGGCTCATGCGGCGGGCTCCCCGCGCGGGCGGGTGTCGGCACCGACATCGTGGCGCCAGGACGGGGCGAGGGAGCGGATGCGGATGCCGCGCCACTGCCAGAACGCCCACATCGACGGCCAGAGCGCGGCCGAGGCGAGGCCCGCCGAGAACTCGAGGCGGTCGCGGAAGAGCGTGCGCCCGTCGGGGAGCGGGGCGACGGCCATGCGGTGGTCCCACGCGGTGATCAGGCGGAGGGAGCCGGTGAGGGGCCCGCCGCTGTCGCGCAGGATCCGCACGTCGGGCATCGAGGGGACGCGGCGGTAGGAGAGGTCGATCTCCTGCGCGCCCATCGGCACGATCCCGAGGGCGTCCATCGCGACCTCGTGGGAGCCGAGCCCCCAGGTCGGGCGGAAGCCGCCCTCGTCCAGCGACGCGGCGGTCAGGAGCGGGGACATCACCTCCCGGAACACGGCCGGACTCTGCAGGGCGCGCCAGGCGGAGTCGGCGTCGGTGTCGAGCACGTGCTTGAGCATCACCTTCACGAGGGACATCCTCCTCCGCCCGCCCCCGCGCGGGAACCGGGTGCGCGCGGAGCCCCGGACGTGTATGCGCCTCCGGTGCTCGCTACCGTGTCAGGGTGACCGCTCCCGCCGCCTCCGTCGACCAGTCGACCTACCAGATCCGCTTCGAGTGGGGGGCCCGCGCCCTCCGCGTGCTCGCCCCCGCCCACGTCACGGTGCTCGTCGACGCTCTGCCCGGAGGCGAGAGCCCCGACCTCGGGGGAGTGGAGGGCCGCGTCGTCCGCGCGGGCCTGGCCGACCGCTCGGCCGTCGCCCGCTGGATCCTGGAGCGCCAGCACGAGAACGGCGGGCGCACCAGCGTCAACGTGATCGCCCTCGGCGACATCGATGACAGCGGAGCGGCGCGGTTCGCGATGGAGGACCAGCTGGCGGCCGGCGCCGTCGTCGACGCGCTCATCGGGCTGGGCATCGACCACGTCTCGCCCGAGGCCGCGGTGGCCTGCGCGTCCTACGAGGGCCTGCGCCGGGCGTGCGCGCATCTGCTCACCGCGTCCGAGTCCGGCCGCCTGCTCGCCGCCGAGGGGCGGGCGGACGAGGTCCGGGCCGCTGCCCGGGTCGACACCGTCGACGAGGTGGCGGTCCTCCGCTGACCCGCCGCTCCGGCGGGCGCGGCCTCCGAGCGGTGCAGGGCGTCCGCGGAGCGCACAAGCCCCTGCGGATCCGAGCCGCCGCCTCGACCACTCGCCCGCCCCCGGCGTAGCGTTCGGCGGAGGCGGTCCCTCCGTCCCCGCCCCGACCGAAAGCTGGCCCGCATGAAAGCCGTCCTCAACGACGTCGTCCTCGCCGACGCCCCCGACTCCGACCTGATCTCGATCGAGGGCAACTGGTACTTCCCGCCGTCGAGCATCGCCGAGGGCGTGCTCGTCGAGAGCCCCACGCCCTACACCTGCCCGTGGAAGGGCGAGTGCCAGTACTTCTCGGTGCAGACCGGCGACGGCCTGCAGAAGGACAAGGCCTGGTCGTACCCGCACCCCTACCCGACGGCGTTCGACCGCGTCGGCAAGGACTTCTCGGGCTACGTCGCCTTCGACCGCTCGGTCCGCGTCTCCGACTGACCCGTCCCGCCGCGGTGCCGCTCCCGGTGCCGCGGCGGTGCCTCAGCCGCGCGGTGCGTCAGCCGCGCGGGGCGGCGGCGCGCGCGCGGTAGGCCCGGACCTTCGACCGGTTCCCGCAGCGCTGCATCGAGCACCAGCGGCGCGACCCGGCTCGGGACGTGTCGAGGTAGAGCATCCGGCACTCCGGATCCGCGCAGCGCCGCAGCCGTCCGGTCGCGGCCGGACCCAGCAGCCCCACGGCCTCCCGGGCGATGGACGCGAGCGCCTGCCTGCCCGCCGCGTGGAGCCGTCCTGCCTGCCGCGATCCGCCGCTCAGCACCGGCGGGATATCGGGCATCGCCGCGACCAGGTTGACCACGTCGACGTCGCGCGGGTCGGGCGCGGTGCCGGCCTCGGCCGCGACGGCCAGCCGGGCGATCGCGCCCCGGAGCATCAGCGCGTCGTCGAGGCGCGCGTCCCGGCTCTCGGGGCCGACCGCCTCGAAGCGCTCGGCGAGCCAGGCGGCCAGGGCGGCGTCGGAGTCGAGGTGCTCGGCCGCTCCCGGAGGCAGTGCTCCCGTCGTGGCGAAGTCGAGTGCGAGGCTTCCGGAGTCGAACCACCAGCGCCGGCCGTCGGCCTCGGGGAGCCACTGCCCGGTGACCGGCGTGCGCCCGCCGTGCGGGGCCTCGTCCGCGGTCACGGCGCCGGGACCGGTCGGCGCCGCCACTGGATCGCGTTCGCGGGCTCGAACCGGCGCGCGCAGCGGCCGCAGGCCAGGGGCCGGGTGGGCCGGCGATGGCGGTAGAAGAGGTGTCCGCCCGGGCAGGTGCCGACCCACGGCGCGAGCTCGTCCGCGGTCGGGTTGCTGTGGGTGCGCGATCCCGTGTAGCCGAGCCGCGCCGCGATCCGCCGCCACTGCGGTCCGTGCCCGGCGTCGGGCCCCGCGAGCGCGTGAGCGACCTCGTGCAGGAGGGTCTGCCGGACCTCCTCGTCGCTCCAGCGGGTTGCGAGGTGGCGCGAGACCGTGATCCGGCGGCGCGTCCAGTGGCAGGCGCCGCCGCGGGTGCGCGCGTGGTCGAGCGCGAAGGACCAGGAGGGGTCGAGGTGCTCCTCGATCAGCGCGTCGGCCCAGCGGGCCACGTCCTCGAGGTCGGCCACCGGTGGCGCTGCCTAGGACTCGTCGCCGTCGGCGCGGCGGCGGCCGCGGGCGGTGCCGTCGGTGCGGGCTTCGCGGTCGGTCCCGTCCTGGAACTCGGAGGCGGCGGCGTAGCCCAGGCGCGCGACCTCGAGCTCCTCCTCGGGGACCCCGACGCGCTCGCCGAGGGCGGTCGCGGCGTCGAAGTCGCGCATCGCCCGGCCGTACTCGCCCAGCTCGAAGAAGGTGAGGCCGCGGTGCTTGAGCGCGAAGGAGTGCTCGAGGTGCCACTCGTGCGTGCGCGCCTCCTCGACGCAGAGCGCGAGCTCCGAGAGGGCCTCGTCGGTGCGGCCCCGCAGCTGCATGAGGCGGGCGCGGCGGACACGGGCGGTGAGCAGCTCGGCGCGGTCGCCGGAGAATCGGGTGCGGCGGACGGCCTCGTTCGCGAGGTCCCACGCCTCGTCGACGCGCCCGAGCAGGCGCAGCAGCTCCGCCTTCTCGGTGAGCGCGGCGAGGCTGCGCAGCGCGCCGATCTCTCCCAGGCGCTCCTGGGCGGCGTCGACGTCGATCTCCTCGTGGAGGGTCGCGGGGTCGTGGCGGATGATGATGCTCAGGGCGATGCTTCCTCGTGGAGTGCGGATCCGGGTCGTCGCGCGCGGCGGACGAGAGGACGGTCGGGGTCGCTGACCCCGGCGTCGAGTGTACCGGCGGGTCCCCGGACGGCGCCCCGACGCGCGGCCCGGATCAGCCCCGTCGCACCTGGAAGATGCTCCGCGCCGGCAGCGGCGACGGGGTGGCGGTCGCGTCCGTGACGACGAGGGCGCCGGCGATGAAGTTCTCGAGCTCCCGCCCCTGCACCAGCTTGGAGGGGGCGGGGTCGGAGGCGAGGCGCCGCGGCAGGCCGTCGAGCGGCAGCGGATCGGCCGAGGCGAGCATCACCACGTTCCCGAAGCGCTTGGCCTTGAGCATCTGGGTGTCGGTCATGATCGCGGTGTGCGCGAAGACGGAGGCGAGCGTCGCGGCCTGGGCGCGGGCGAAGGCGAGCGCGCCGCCGTCGGCCACGTTCACAGCGATCAGGCCGCCGGGGGCGAGCAGCGGCGCGATCGCCCCGTAGAACTCGGCGCTGGTCACGTGCGCGGGAGTGCGCGCGCCCGAGAAGATGTCGACGACGACCACGTCGACCGTGCCGCGCAGCCCGGGCGGCAGCTTGCCGAGCACCTCGCGGGCGTCGCCCTGGCGGATGCGGATCTGCGCCCCGCGGGGGAGCGGGAGCGCCTCGCGCACCAGCTCGACCAGAGCGCCCTCGATCTCGACGACCTGCTGGCGCGAGCCCGGCCGGGTCGCGGCGACGTAGCGGGGGAGGGTCAGCGCTCCGGCGCCCAGGTGGAGCGCCGTGACGCTCTCGCCCTCGGGGGCGACGAGGTCGATCGCGTGGCCGATCCGGCGGACGTACTCGAACGAGAGGTGCGTCGGATCCGCGAGGTCGACGTGCGACTGCGGAGTGCCGTCGACGACCAGGGTCGCCGCCTCGGGCGAGTGGCGGTCGGGCTCGATCCGCGCGGTGTACCCGCTGGCGAGCACGGCGCGGGGGTGCTCGGAGTCGTCTCCGCGTCGGCGGCCGGTGCGTTCCTGCATCCGACCAGTCTGCCGCGGCGGCGGGACGGCGGGGCTCCGCGCCCGGCCTGGTCGGATCGATCCGGGAGGCCGTGGCCTCGTATACCGGACCCCGCGGGGCGGCGCAAGCATCCGCACTTGCGCGGCGTGGCGCGATGCGGCTATATTCGTACTTTGCGCTCCCGAGTACCCATGCCCTCATATCGCGGTCGGCAGGTCACCGGAACCCGGCATCAGATGGTGGATGCCGTTGCCACACTCTAGCCCCGCCCCCAAGACCGAGTCGCCTCGGTCCGCACGGCGTGCGGGCAGGGGTGGCGGCCCGTCCGGCGGGAGCCCACTCCACACATCCCACAGATTGAGACCCGCGAGGGTCTACGGAGGTTCCTTCCTTGGCTGCTGCGTCCACCGCGACCACCACCTCACCCAAGAACGGACGCGGAGCTTCGCGTCTCTCGTTCGCCAAGATCAGCGACACCCTGACCGTTCCGGATCTGCTCGCGCTGCAGACCGAGAGCTTCGACTGGCTCGTCGGCTCGGAGGCGTGGAAGACCCGCGTCGCCGAGGCGAAGGCCGCCGGCCGGGAGGACCTCCCCGCCAACTCCGGCCTCGACGAGATCTTCGAGGAGATCTCCCCGATCGAGGACCTCAGCGAGACGATGCAGCTGAGCTTCACGAACCCGTACCTCGAGCCCGAGAAGTACACGATCGAGGAGTGCAAGGAGCGCGGCAAGACCTACGCCGCTCCGCTGTACGTCGAGGCCGAGTTCATGAACCACCTCACGGGTGAGATCAAGACCCAGACGGTCTTCATGGGCGACTTCCCGCTGATGACCGAGAAGGGCACGTTCATCATCAACGGCACCGAGCGTGTCGTCGTGTCCCAGCTCGTGCGCAGCCCCGGCGTCTACTTCGAGCGCCAGCAGGAGAAGACGTCCGACAAGGACATCTACTCCGCCCGCGTCATCCCGAGCCGCGGCGCCTGGCTCGAGTTCGAGATCGACAAGCGCGACCAGGTCGGCGTGCGCATCGACCGCAAGCGCAAGCAGTCGGTCACCGTGTTCCTCAAGGCCCTCGGCCTGACGAGCGAGGAGATCCTCGAGCAGTTCGCCGGCTACGAGTCGATCGAGCTGACCCTCGAGAAGGACAACATCCTCACCAAGGAGGACGCCCTCCGCGACATCTACCGCAAGCTCCGTCCGGGCGAGCAGGTCGCCGCCGAGGCCGCCCGCGCGCTGCTGGACAACTTCTACTTCAACTCCAAGCGCTACGACCTCGCGAAGGTCGGCCGCTACAAGATCAACCGCAAGCTCGGCATCGACAAGGCGCTGTCCGACTCGGTGCTCACGGTCGAGGACATCATCGCGACCATCAAGTACCTGGTCGCCCTGCACGACGGCCGCACCGCCCTCCCCGGCGTGCGCGACGGCGAGCCGGTCGAGCTGCGTCTCGACGTCGACGACATCGACCACTTCGGCAACCGCCGCATCCGCGCGGTCGGCGAGCTGATCCAGAACCAGGTCCGCACCGGACTGTCCCGCATGGAGCGCGTCGTCCGCGAGCGCATGACCACGCAGGACATCGAGGCGATCACCCCGCAGACCCTGATCAACGTGCGCCCCGTCGTCGCCGCGATCAAGGAGTTCTTCGGGACCAGCCAGCTGTCGCAGTTCATGGACCAGAACAACCCGCTCGCGGGTCTGACCCACAAGCGCCGCCTGTCGGCGCTCGGCCCCGGCGGACTCTCCCGTGAGCGCGCCGGCGTCGAGGTCCGCGACGTCCACCCCTCGCACTACGGCCGCATGTGCCCGATCGAGACCCCGGAAGGCCCGAACATCGGCCTGATCGGATCGCTCGCGTCCTTCGCGCGCATCAACTCGTTCGGCTTCATCGAGACCCCGTACCGCAAGGTCGTCGACGGCACCGTCACCTCGCAGATCGACTACCTCACCGCGTCCGAGGAGGACGAGTACCTGGTCGCCCAGGCGAACGCCCCCCTCACGAAGGACTTCCGCTTCGCGGAGGGCAAGGTCCTCGTCCGCCCCAAGGGCGGAGAGGTCGAGCTCGTCGACGCCGAGCGCGTCCACTACATGGACGTCTCGCCGCGCCAGATGGTCTCGGTCGCGACCTCGCTGATCCCGTTCCTCGAGCACGACGACGCGAACCGCGCGCTCATGGGAGCGAACATGCAGCGTCAGGCCGTCCCGCTGCTGCGCAGCGAGTCGCCCGTCGTCGGAACCGGCATGGAGGGCTTCGCGGCCATCGACGCCGGCGACGTCATCACCGCCGACAAGGCCGGTGTCGTCCAGGAGGTCTCCGCCGACTCCGTCACCGTCCAGCTGGACGAGGGCGGCACGCAGACCTACTTCCTCCGCAAGTTCGACCGCTCCAACCAGGGCACCTCGTACAACAACCGCGTGGTCGTCTCGGCCGGCGAGCGCATCGAGGTCGGCGAGGTCGTCGCCGACGGCCCCGCCACCGAGAACGGCGAGCTCGCGCTGGGCAAGAACCTGCTCGTCGCGTTCATGCCGTGGGAGGGCCACAACTTCGAGGACGCGATCATCCTCAGCCAGAACCTGGTGAAGGACGACGTCCTCTCCTCGATCCACATCGAGGAGTACGAGGTCGACGCCCGCGACACCAAGCTGGGCAAGGAGGAGATCACCCGCGACCTCCCCAACGTCAGCCCGGAGCTCCTGGCCGACCTGGACGAGCGCGGCATCATCCGCATCGGCGCCGAGGTCCGCCCCGGCGACATCCTCGTCGGCAAGGTCACGCCCAAGGGCGAGACCGAGCTCTCGGCCGAGGAGCGCCTGCTCCGCGCGATCTTCAACGAGAAGAGCCGCGAGGTCCGCGACACGTCGCTGAAGGTGCCCCACGGCGAGCAGGGCACGATCATCGGCGTCAAGGTGTTCGACGCGCAGGACGGCGACGACGAGCTCGGCTCGGGCGTCAACCAGCGCGTGGTCGTCTACATCGCCCAGAAGCGCAAGATCACCGAGGGCGACAAGCTCGCCGGCCGCCACGGCAACAAGGGCGTCATCTCGAAGATCCTGCCGGTCGAGGACATGCCGTTCCTCGCCGACGGCACCCCGGTCGACATCGTCCTCAACCCGCTCGGCGTCCCCGGCCGCATGAACTTCGGCCAGGTCCTCGAGATCCACCTCGGGTGGATCGCGAAGCAGGGCTGGAAGGTCGAGGGCCAGCCGGAGTGGGCCGCGCGCCTGCCCGAGCACGCCCGCGAGGCGGCGCCCGGCACCAAGGTCGCGACCCCCGTCTTCGACGGCGCGGCGGAGGAGGAGCTCGCAGGGCTCCTCGACTCCACCACCCCGACCCGCGACGGAGAGCGCCTGATCGGCTCGTCCGGCAAGACGCAGCTGTTCGACGGCCGCTCCGGGGAGCCCTTCCCGGACCCGGTCTCGGTCGGCTACATGTACATCCTGAAGCTGCACCACCTCGTCGACGACAAGATCCACGCGCGCTCGACGGGCCCGTACTCGATGATCACCCAGCAGCCGCTCGGTGGTAAGGCGCAGTTCGGCGGCCAGCGCTTCGGCGAGATGGAGGTGTGGGCCCTCGAGGCCTACGGCGCCGCCTACGCCCTCCAGGAGCTCCTCACCATCAAGTCGGACGACATCCTCGGCCGAGTGAAGGTGTACGAGGCCATCGTCAAGGGCGAGAACATCCAGGAGCCCGGCATCCCGGAGTCCTTCAAGGTCCTCATCAAGGAGATGCAGTCCCTGTGCCTGAACGTCGAGGTCCTCTCGGCCGACGGCACCGCGGTCAGCCTGCGCGACACCGATGACGAGGTCTACCGCGCCGCGGAAGAGCTCGGCATCAACATCTCCTCCCGGTTCGAGTCGTCCTCCGTCGACGACATCTGATCCGCGCCAGCATCTGACGACCTCCCGTCTCTGACGAGACACCCTGTTTTCCGACAAGGAGAAAACATTGCTCGACGTAACCACTTTCGATGAGCTGCGCATCGGCCTCGCAACGGCCGATGACATCCGTCGCTGGTCGCACGGTGAAGTGAAGAAGCCCGAGACCATCAACTACCGCACCCTGAAGCCCGAGAAGGACGGCCTGTTCGGCGAGCAGATCTTCGGACCCTCTCGCGACTGGGAGTGCTCCTGCGGCAAGTACAAGCGAGTCCGCTTCAAGGGCATCGTCTGCGAGCGCTGCGGCGTCGAGGTCACCAAGTCCTCGGTCCGCCGCGAGCGGATGGGCCACATCGAGCTCGCCGCCCCCGTCACCCACATCTGGTACTTCAAGGGCGTCCCCTCGCGCCTCGGATACCTGCTGGACATGGCGCCGAAGGACCTCGAGAAGGTCATCTACTTCGCGGCGTACATGATCATCGACGTGGACGACGACGGCCGTCACGCCGACATGCCCGGCCTCGAGAACGAGCTCCGGCTCGAGATCAAGACCCTCTCGGACCAGCGCGACTCCCGCATCGCGGACCGCCTGGCGCGCCTGGAGACCGACCTCGCCGCCCTGGAGGCGGAGGGCGCCAAGAGCGACCAGAAGCGCCGCACCAAGGACGGCGCCGAGAAGGAGATGGGCCAGATCCGCAAGTCCTTCGACGAGGACATCGCGCGGCTCGAGAGCGTGTGGGAGCAGTTCCGCACTCTCAAGGTCGGCGACCTCAAGCCCGAGGACGCGGTCTTCAACGAGCTCGTCGACCGGTACGGCGTCTACTTCGAGGCCTACATGGGCGCCGAGGCGATCAAGAAGCGCCTCGAGCAATTCGACCTCCAGGCCGAGGCCGAGACGCTGCACCTGCAGATCGCCGAGGGCAAGGGTCAGAAGAAGATCCGCGCCATCAAGCGCCTGCGCGTCGTCAACTCGTTCCTCGCCACCGGCAACTCGCCGGCCGCGATGGTCCTCGACGTCGTCCCGGTCATCCCGCCGGAGCTGCGCCCGATGGTGCAGCTCGACGGAGGCCGGTTCGCGACCAGCGACCTGAACGACCTCTACCGTCGCGTGATCAACCGCAACAACCGACTCCGACGCCTGCTCGACCTCGGTGCCCCCGAGATCATCGTGAACAACGAGAAGCGCATGCTCCAGGAGGCGGTCGACGCCCTCTTCGACAACGGCCGCCGCGGCCGCCCCGTCACCGGAACCGGCAACCGCGCCCTGAAGTCCCTGAGCGACATGCTCAAGGGAAAGCAGGGTCGCTTCCGCCAGAACCTGCTGGGCAAGCGCGTCGACTACTCGGGCCGCTCGGTCATCATCGTCGGCCCGCAGCTCAAGCTGCACCAGTGCGGTCTGCCCAAGCAGATGGCGCTGGAGCTGTTCAAGCCGTTCGTGATCAAGCGCCTGATCGACCTGTCGCACGCGCAGAACATCAAGGCCGCCAAGCGCATGGTGGAGCGCTCGCGCCCGCAGGTGTGGGACGTGCTCGAGGAGATCATCCGCGAGCGCCCCGTCCTGCTGAACCGCGCGCCCACGCTGCACCGTCTCGGCATCCAGGCCTTCGAGCCCCAGCTGGTCGAGGGCAAGGCGATCCAGCTGCACCCGCTCGTCTGCGCCGCGTTCAACGCGGACTTCGACGGCGACCAGATGGCCGTCCACCTGCCGCTGTCCGTCGAGGCCCAGGCCGAGGCGCGCATCCTGATGCTCGCGTCGAACAACATCCTCAAGCCCTCGGACGGCCGTCCGGTCACCCTGCCCACGCAGGACATGATCATCGGCCTCCACCACCTGACGACGATCCGCGAGGGCGCCGCCGGCGAGGGCCGCGCGTTCTCCTCCGTCTCGGAGGCGATCCTCGCGAAGGACCAGGGCTCGCTGCACCTGAACTCGAAGGTCAGGATCCGCATGTCGGACGTGTACTTCGCGCAGGGTCAGGCACCCGAGGGCGTCGAGATCGACGAGAACGGCAAGGTCACCGCGCCGGTCCTCCTCGAGACCACGCTCGGCCGCGCCCTCTTCAACGAGGCGCTGCCGGTCGACTATCCCTACTTCGAGCAGGTCGCCGACAAGACGACCATCTCCGGGATCGTCAACGACCTCGCGGAGCGCTACCCGAAGGTGGAGGTCGCCGCCTCCCTCGACCGGATCAAGGACGCCGGCTTCTACTGGGCCACCCGCTCGGGTGTCACCGTGGCGCTGTCCGACATCCTCACGCCTCCGTCGAAGCCCGAGATCATCGCGGGCTACGAGAAGAAGGCCGCGAAGGTCGAGTCCGAGTACGACAAGGGTCTGACCACTCAGGCCGAGCGCCGCCAGGAGCTCGTGAAGATCTGGACCGAGGCGACCGACGAGGTCGCCAAGGCCATGCGCGCGAACTTCCCGACGGACAACACCATCAACCGCATGGTCACCTCCGGTGCCCGCGGCAACTGGCTGCAGGTGCGCAACATCGCCGGCATGCGAGGCCTGGTGAACAACCCGAAGGGCGAGATCATCGCCCGACCGATCATCTCCTCGTACCGCGAGGGCCTGTCGGTCGCCGAGTACTTCATCGCCACGCACGGTGCCCGCAAGGGCCTGGCCGACACCGCGCTCCGCACCGCGGACTCGGGCTACCTGACGCGTCGACTCGTCGACGTCTCGCAGGACGTCATCATCCGCGAGGAGGACTGCGGCACCTCGAAGGGCCTCGACCTGCCGATCATGCTCCAGGACGCCACCGGCGCCTGGATCAAGGACTCCAACGTCGAGAACTCCGTCTACGCCCGTTCGCTCGCCACCCCGGCGTCGAACGAGGCCGGCGAGCTCGTCGCCGAGGCCGGCGAGGACGTGGGCGACGTGCTCATCGAGAAGCTGGTCGGAGCGGGCGTGCGCCACATCAAGGTGCGCTCCGTCCTGACCTGCGAGTCCGCCGTCGGCGTCTGCGCGGCCTGCTACGGCCGCTCGCTCGCCACCGGCAAGCTCGTCGACATCGGAGAGGCCGTCGGCATCATCGCGGCCCAGTCGATCGGCGAGCCCGGCACGCAGCTCACGATGCGCACCTTCCACACCGGTGGATCGGCCTCGGCCGACGACATCACGCAGGGTCTTCCCCGCGTGCAGGAGCTCTTCGAGGCCCGCACCCCCAAGGGCGCGTCGCCGATCGCGGAGGCCGCCGGCCGGATCACCATCGAGGACACCGACCGTGCCCGCCGCGTCATCCTCCAGCCGGACAACGGCGACGAGGCGGTCATCTACCCGGTGCTCAAGCGCTCGCAGCTCCTCATCGAGGACGGCCAGCACGTCGAGCTCGGGCAGCAGCTGCACGTCGGAACGGTCGACCCCAAGGAGGTCCTGCGCGTGCTGGGCGTCCGCGAGGTCCAGAAGCACCTGGTGGGCGGCGTCCAGGGCGTCTACCGCTCGCAGGGTGTGCCGATCCACGACAAGCACATCGAGGTCATCGTGCGTCAGATGCTCCGCAAGGTCACCGTGGTCGACCACGGCGACACGGAGCTGCTGCCGGGCGAGCTCGTCGACCGCTCGCGCTACAGCGAGGTCAACCGTGCGGCTCTGACCGAGGGCAAGCGGACCGCGTCCGCCCGCCAGGAGGTCATGGGCATCACCAAGGCCTCGCTCGCGACCGAGTCGTGGCTGTCGGCCGCGTCCTTCCAGGAGACCACCCGCGTCCTGACGCAGGCGGCCATGGAGGGCAAGCGCGACCCGCTGATGGGCCTGAAGGAGAACGTGATCATCGGAAAGCTGATCCCGGCGGGAACCGGTCTGCCCAAGTACCGGAACGTGTCGGTCGAGGCGACCGAGGAGGCGAAGGCCGAGCGGTACCCCAACCGCATCTTCGCCGACGACGCCGCGTTCAGCGACGCCGACCTCTCGTTCGTCGACTTCGACTCGTTCTCGAGCGACGGCTACGAGCCGGGCAACTACAGCTGATCCAGGTGAGCTGAACGATCGAAGGCCCCGTCGGGACACCGGCGGGGCCTTCGTCGTCCCCGACCCGCGGTCACCCGCACGGGGGGCCGCCCGTTCGCGACGAGCGGCCTTCCCCGCAGGAGCGGGGTGATTGACTCGATGGGTGCTCGTCGGGTCGAGCCTGTACCCGTTCCCCGTCCTGGTCGCGGCACGTGAGGAAACGCGCGGATGAGACTCGTGATCGTCGTGCTGGCCGCACTGCTCGTGGTGGTCGGCGTCGTCGTGGTGCCCGCGGGGCGGGCGGAGGCGGCAGAGGCGGTCGCACCCTCGTCCTGCGGCGTCGCGGAGCTGGCTCCTGTGCTCGCGGGCGACGACGTCCGGCCGCGCTCCGCCGCCGCGCTGGTCCCCATCGTGATGCTGCACGGCTGGCTGGGCACGGCGACGCACGACGCCGACCGCACAGGGGCCTTCTCCCATCTCGTCGACATGGTGTCGTCGGAGTCGGCGACCGCTCCGCTCGATGCTCCCGAGCCGTCCCTCCTCGGCCGGCTGCAGCAGATCGACGGCGCCGCGGTCTACACCTTCGACTACCGCCGGCTCGCCGCGCGCTGGGTCACCGACCCGGGGATCAGCGACGCGCTCGCCTCCTCGATCGCCTGCCTCGTCTCCGCGACCGGGCACCGCGCCGTCGTCGTCGCGCACTCGATGGGAGGGCTCGCCGCCCGCCAGGCGCTGAGCGGCTCAGTCGACGGGACCGCCGTCGCCTCGATGGTCTCGTCCGTCCTCACCTTCGGCACCCCGAACACGGGATCCGACGTCGCGGAGCGCCTCGGACGAATGGTCGACGACTCCGGCCAGGTCAGCCCCGCGGTGATCGCAGGACTGGACCCGCAGAGCCGGCTGAGCGTCTCGGCGATGCTCGCCTCCTGCGGGGACGCCGTCTCGGAGGACGCCGAGCACGCGGGGGAGTGCACGGGAGTGCCGATGATCGACGCCCTCGCCTCGGCGGCGGGCAAGGGCCTGCGGACGGGATCGACCGAGCTCGGCTCCCTGCCGCCCTGGCCCGCCGGCGTGCACGTGACGGCACTGGTGGGTGACATCCAGGTGACCGCCGCGGTGGCGCTCGGCCTCGCCACCGCGCCGGTCGACCTCGGCGACATCATGGTCGCAACCGGATCGGCGACGGCCGGAGTCGACGACTACGTGGTCTCGACCTGCCGCTACACCTACCTCGCCGCGGCGGACGTGCCGTCCCTCGTCGCCGAGCTCTCGCCGTTCGCGCGGCTCGGCGATGCTCTGCGCTTCGCGAAGCTCGTGGTCGACGTCGACGCGAGCCCGTGCCACCACGCGCGGCTGACCCGGAACGTCGACCTCGTCGAGCACGCCACCGGCGTCGTGTCGGACGTCGTCGCGGGCGAGCTGTCCGCTCCGCACGCCTCTCGAGCGCAGACCGCGGCGAGGGCGCTCCCGGCGGCGGAGGAGTCCCGGAGGCGGTCCTCGTGACCGGTCGGCGGACACCGCCGAGGAGACACCATGTCGCGTCAGTTGACGGACGTCTGTCGGGAAGCATACGGTCGGACCGGCCCATGGGGAGGCCGCCTGGGGGACAGGCAGCGCGGCCCGCGCGGCACCCGAGCCGCATGCGCGGGCCGCGCCCGTCTCCGATCTCCTCTCACGTTCCGCGCTCCCTCCGGGTACGCTCGGCTGGACAGTAGATGTCGGAGGCTCCTCCGTGCATCCCGGCGCCGGAGGCCTGATGAGCGACGACCCCCTCGATGCGGAGGAGCCGGCGCGTCCTCCCCGCCTGACCCGCGAGCAGGTCCGCACCCGCCTGCTGGACGCCGCTCTCGCGGTCGTCCGCGCCGAGGGCCTGCGCGTCGGAGTCGCCCACCTGCCCCTCGAGGACGTCATCCGCTCGGCGGGTGTTCCGCGCAGCACCGTGTACCGGATCTGGCCCACTCGCCAGGCGTTCTACGACGAGCTGATCGCCGCGATCCCGGAGCGGGTCCTCGCCACCCGCCTCGACCAGCCGTCCCTGCGGGCCGGGAACTCCCACCTCCACCGCAGCCTCGACCCCGAGCCGACCCCGGCGCAGCGCCGCGAGGCCCTGATCGCCTCCGTCCGGGTCGCCGTCGATGCGAACGTCGACAACGTCTTCTCGTCGCAGCACTGGCGCAACTTCATCGCTCTCGCCGGCGCGGTGGGCTCGCACGAAGAGCCGGCGCGGACCGCCATCGGATCCGCTCTGCGCGCCCGCCAGCTGCACTTCATCGACAACATGGCGAAGTACTACGAGCACACCCTCGCCGAGGCGGGGCTCCGGCTGCGCCCGGACCGCGGCTCCGCCGCTCTCGCCTCCGCCGTCTCGGCCCTGATCGAGGGGCTGTGCATCGCGCGGATCGCGGCACCGGAGCTGGTGACCGGCCCGCTCGACCCGGCCGATCCCGAGGGGCCGTCACTGGCGGTGGTGTCGGTGCTGCTGCTGATCGACGGGTTCACCGAACCGGACGAGTGATCCGGGTCGCGGGGTCCGCTCAGTCCTCCGCGACCGGCTCCAGCATCCCGTCGACGATCGAGCGGATCGTCCAGGCCGCCAGAGTCCACTCGACCGGCTCGCCGTCGAGGCCGGGGGCGGTCACCGGAGCGTCGAGGTCGTCGTCGAGGAGCCGGCCGCGGTGCGCGAGCCCGTCGATCACGATCGCGGTGAGGTGGGCGAGCTGGAGCGTCGTGAATCCCGGGCGCATCGTCCCGCCGAAGACCTGCAGCGTCTCCTCGTAGAAGTCGCGCATCCGGCGCGTGAGCATGCCCTCGATCCGCTTCGCCGTGGCGCGCACGGCGTCGCGTGCAGGCCCCTCCTCCATCGAGAAGGTGCAGGCGAGCAGCGCGTTGTACGACGACCAGTCGGCGGAGCGGCGGAGCGACTCGGCATTGGCCCGCGCGCCGATGCGGATGGTCTCCCAGGCGACCCGGCGGCGGCCGGCGGCCGTGGAGAGCAGATCGGTGGAGCGCTCGTAGACCTCGCGCATCTCCTGCTGGGCCTCGGGATCGGCGCCCTCCGCGTACCGGTCCCGCACGAAGACCTCGCCGACCAGGTCGGCCACGAACTCCTCGCGCGTGCTCCAGATCCGGTAGACGGAGCTGCGCGGCACGCCGGCCAGGCGGATGTACTCCTCCATGGGCAGGTGCGCGAAGCTCACCGTGAGGCCGTGGTTCGAGACGACGTCGCGCGCCGTGGCGATCATGCGGCTGCGGACCTGCTCCGCGGGGATCCTCCGGGCCCGCCGGGAGCCCTCTGCGCTGTCGTCCATGGAGAGGGACACTAGCCGGAGACGGTGCCGCGGGTGGTCCTCCACGCGCTCCGTGAGCCGATCCGGAGTGCTCTGGGGGCGTCCTCCCACTGAGACGGAATGTCCCATCACGTGCACGACGACGTCGCGGACCGCTACGGTGCAGCCGGGGCGGACCCGAACCTGCCCCTGCTAGGGGACCCCCGTGACCGGATTCGATCGGTTCACGCTGGCCGTCGTCGACGGACCAGCGATCGAGCGCGCCGCGCTGCAGGCGCTGCTCGCGCAGCTGCTGCCGCAGTTCTCGCACGACGAGCAGGGCGTCGACCGTATCGCGGTCCTCGACCTGGACGGCGTGCCCGGCGAGGAGGTGGCCGACACCCTCGAGCGTGCGGCGGCCCGGACCGTCGGCCTCGTCGTGCTCTCCTCCTCCGACTCCCTGGAGCCGGTGCGGGCCGTGCTGCGACGGGAGAGGGCGGCCTACGTCTGGAAGGGCGACGACCCCAGCGAGCTCGCGGCGGCGGTCGTCTCGGTCGCCTCCGGCCGGACCTGGATCTCGGACACCGCCCGCCACCGGCTCGTGCACGGGCGCGAGGAGCGCCGCCCGGTGCTGAGCCCGCAGGAGAGCCGGGTGATGCGCGCCTACGGAGCGGGTGCCGCGGTCCGCACCGTCGCGGTCGACCTCAGCGTCGCCGAGCACACCGTCCGCACCTACATCAAGCGGATCCGCGCCAAGTACCTCGAGACCGGCGTCACTCTCGACTCACGTGTCGACTTCTACCGCCACCTCGGCGACCACGACGTCGCCATCCGCCGCGGCGGAGACCGGGTGCGGGCCGGCCTGCAGCAGGCGGCCGGCGACGTGGTCGGCGAGCGCCGAGCCTGAGGCGAGCAGGATCGCGTTCCCGCCGGTGCGCCCCTCGACGAAGGCGGTCGATCCGACCGCTGCGGTCACCGGGAGCAGCTCGCGGACCACCCCGCGCAGGCGGTCCAGCCTCCGGTGGTCGGCGTCGTCGGCGACGTTGACCGCGAGGAGCCCGTCGGCGCCGACCCGGGCGGCGAGCGGAGCGAGGACGGACGCGCGGTAGAACGCCTCCGGGATCTCGTCCCCGTCGTAGACGTCGAGCACGACGAGGTCGGCGCTCCAGGGCGGCAGGGGCCCTGCGGCGTCGGCCGTGAGGAGTCGGACGCGCGCGCCGCGGGGGAGCGGCGCGTGCTCGAGCACGAACTCCACGAGTCCCGCCGCGCTCTCCACGGCGAGCTGCTCGGAGCCCGGCCGGGTCGCGGCGACGTACCGGGCCAGGGCCAGGGCTCCGGCTCCGAGGTGCAGCACGCGCAGCGGCTCGCCGGGCGGGGCGGCGGCGTCGACCACCGCGCCGAGGCGCGCGAGGTACTCGAGGTGCAGAGCACGGGGATCGCCCGGATCGATCAGCGACTGCTCCGCGCCGTCGACCGTGAGCAGCAGCGCCTCCGGCCGCACGGGATCCGGCCCCAGCACAGCTGTGCGGCCTCCCGGCAGCAGGAGGGACGGAGGCATCCCGTCACGCTAGCGCTCCTCGCGCGATCCGCCCCGCCGCCGCTACGGTGACAGGCATGGCCGCCCTGATCCTGCTCGACGTCGACGGCGTCCTGAACCCCTCCGTCAGCAGCGATCGCGCCTCGGGCTCGCACCGCCTGGAGCTCGAGCCCGAGCGGGCGGCGCTCGTCGCCCGCCTGGCCGCGGTCGGCACGATCGTGTGGGCCACGACCTGGCCGCCGAGATTGACGCGGGTCCTCGCCCAGGACCTCGGGCTGCCGGCGGGCACGGAGGCGATCGTCTTCGACGGCGGCCTCCCGCGCGACCCGCGGTTCCCGGGCCGGACGGGCAAGCTCCAGCCCATCGCGGTGTGGTTGGAGGCGGCCGCCGAGCGCGGCGCGATCGACGCCGTGGTGTGGATCGACGACAACCTCCACGAGGACGCCTACGACTGGGCCCGCGAGCAGAGCACCCCCTTCCACCTGGTGCGTCCGGAGTCGGCGACGGGCCTCACGAGCGACGAGGTCGCCGGTGCCGAGCACTTCCTGGCCGGACTCCCGGCGTCACACGGCGACATGCGGGAATAGGGCCGCCCCCTCCACTGGTTATCGTCACTCCGGGCGGTTCCGCCGAGCAGCGGTCCGCCCCGGGACGACCCGTCCCCTCGTCGATCCCCGCGCCGCATCCGGCGCAGCGGGACCGCCACGACTCCGTGATGCACCGAAGGACAACACCGTGACCCTCTCCGCCCGCACCTCCCTGCGCGTCCTGCTCGGCACGACCGCCGCCGCCGCCGCCCTGGTCCTCGCCGGCTGCGCGCCCGCCTCGACCGACGACGTGGTCTCCGGCTCGAGCGGCGAGGGAACCGCCTCCGCGAGCTCCGGTCTGACCCTGGCCGAGGTCGAGGACTCGGGGAAGCTCACCATCGGCACCGAGGGCACCTACCCGCCCTTCTCCTTCCACGCCGACGGCGGGACCGGAGCTCTCACCGGCTACGACGTCGACGTGATCACCGCCGTGGCCGAGAAGCTGGGCGTCGAGCCCGACTTCCAGGAGACGCAGTGGGACGCGATGTTCGCGGGCCTGGACGGAGCGCGCTTCGACGTGATCGCGAATCAGGTCTCGATCAACGACGAGCGCGAGGCGAAGTACGACTTCTCGGAGCCGTACTCGGTCAGCCCCGGCGTCGTGATCGTCCCCTCGAGCGACACCTCGATCACCGACCTCGCCGGCCTCTCCGGCAAGACCACCGCGCAGTCGCTCTCGAGCAACTGGTACACCGTCGCGCAGGAGAACGGCGCCGAGGTCGAGGGCGTCGAGGGCTGGGCGCAGGCCATCGCCCTCGTCGAGCAGGGCCGCGTCGACGCGACCGTGAACGACCGCCTCACCTGGCTCGACTGGTCCACGACCTACCCCGACCAGGCCGCGGGCCTCAAGGTCGCCGTCACCACCGACGACACCTCCGAGAGCGCCTTCACCTTCCCGAAGGGCTCGGACGACCTCGTCGAGGCCGTCGACTCCGCCCTCGACGAGCTGCGCGAGGACGGCACCCTCGCCTCCATCTCCGAGCGCTACTTCGGAGCCGACGTCTCCCAGTAGCCCCACCCCGAGGCGGCTCCTCCCCTTCCGGGAGGGGCCGTCTCGTGCGTGAGCGGCCCCGACGCGGGGGAGCGGCGGAGCGGCTCAGGCAGCGGGTCCGCCCGCAAGGGCGCCCGCCCCGGCGCGAAGCGTGCCAGCATTCCCCAGGAGGCGGACACGATCCGCCCCCGACGCCACCACCCGATCGAGCCGACCGCGGATCCTCCCGCGAAGGCGGGAGAACACAATGGACCTCGTCCTCCGGTCGTTCTGGCCGATCCTCTCCGGGGGCATCGTCGGGACGATCCCGCTCTCGCTGGCGAGCTTCGCCATCGGGCTGGTGCTCGCGCTGGCGGTCGCCCTGATGCGGCTCTCGCGGGTGCGGATCCTCTCCTGGATCGCGCGCGCCTACATCTCCGTCATCCGGGGCACGCCGCTCCTGGTGCAGCTGTTCGTGATCTTCTACGGGCTGCCGAGCCTCGGACTGAAGATCGACCCCTGGCCCAGCGCCACCATCGCGTTCGCCCTCAACGTGGGCGGCTACGCGGCGGAGGTGATCCGCGCGGCGATCCTCAGCGTCCCGAAGGGGCAGTGGGAGGCGGCGCACACGATCGGCATGAGCCGCTCGCTCTCGCTGCGGCGCATCATCCTCCCGCAGGCCGCGCGCGTCTCCGTCCCCCCGCTGTCTAACACCTTCATCTCGCTGGTGAAGGACACCTCGCTGGCCTCCCTCATCCTGGTGACCGAGCTCTTCCGGCAGGCGCAGAAGATCGCCACCGCGTCGAGCGAGTTCATGCTCCTCTACCTCGAGGCCGCTCTGATCTACTGGCTCATCTGCCTGGTGCTCTCCAGCGGCCAGGGCCTGCTCGAGAAGCGATTGGACCGCTATGTCGCCCGCTGACACTCCGACCGACGCCCGGCCCGTGCTCACGGCCCGCGGCCTCCGCAAGTCGTTCGGCGGGGTGGAGGTGCTGCGCGGCATCGACCTGGAGGTCCACCGCGGCGAGGTCGTCGCCCTGATCGGGCCGTCCGGCTCGGGCAAGACCACCGTCCTGCGCTCGCTGAACAGCCTCGAGGTGCCGGACGGCGGGGTGGTCGAGCTCGCCGACGGCAGTGTCCTCGACTTCGACCGCGGCGTCGGACGGAAGGCGCTGACCGGGCTGCGCGACCACTCCGCGATGGTCTTCCAGCACTTCAACCTCTTCCCGCACCTGACCGTCCTCCAGAACGTGACGGAGGGGCCGCTGCGAGTGCAGCGCCGTCCCGCGTCCGAGGTGGTCCCGGAGGCGGAGCGCCTGCTCGAGCGCGTCGGCCTCGGCGGCCGGGGGAGCGCCTACCCCTTCGAGCTCTCCGGCGGTCAGCAGCAGCGCGTGGGCATCGTCCGGGCGCTCGCGCTGCGGCCCGATCTGCTCCTCTTCGACGAGCCCACCTCGGCGCTGGACCCGGAGCTGGTCGGCGACGTGCTCTCGCTGATGCGGGAGCTGGCGGGGGAGGGCTGGACCATGCTCGTCGTGACGCACGAGCTCGAGTTCGCCCGGCAGGTGGCCTCGGAGGTCGTCTTCATGGCCGACGGCGTGGTCGTCGAGCGGGGCGCCCCTGCGCAGATCCTCCGGGAGCCGCGCGAGCCGCGCACACGGCAGTTCCTGCACCGCCTCCTCCACCCGCTCGAGTAGACGGTCGGCGCTGTCCCCCGTCGACGGGGAGCCGCGCGGCGCACCGGGCGCGGCGGAAGGCGTGCCTATGCTGTCCGGGTGACCTGGAGCAGCGACGCCGAGACCACGCGGATCCCCTCCGCGACCGAGACGTCCGGCGGAACCGGACCCCAGCCGACCCGGGAGTACGTCTGGCCCGAGCCCGTGACGGGTCGGCAGCCGACCGTCGAGCCCGCCGCCCCGGCCGCCGCGGCGTCCGCCCCCAGCGCCCTCGGGCCGGTCGAGGCCGAGCCCGAGCCGGTCCGGCGCTCCGGCAACCGCCTCGCGGGCCTCGCGCTCGCCCTCCTGACGACCGCGGTCTTCGCCGTCCTGTACCTCGTCGCCCTGACGGCGATCCGCCTCCTCGTCGACCGCGTCGGCGGCGACCCGGTCGCCCTCGCGCTCGACGCTGCGCCGACCGCGCTCTTCCTCGCCCCGGTGGCCGCGTTCCTGGTCGGCCTGGCGCTGATCGTGCTGGTCGTGAACCGCGCGGGCTGGTGGGCCTACGTCCTCGGCGGCTTCCTCGTCGCCCTCCTCACGGCCGCGGCCGCGCTGGTCGGCGGCTGGAGCGCCGTCGGACCGCTCGCCCTGCCGATCGACCGCTCCCTCGCGCTCGACTACGTCAGCGATCCCGCCGTCCTCGCGGCGGTCCTCGCCGCCGGCGTCCTCGGCCGGGAGGCGAGCGTCTGGGGCGGCGCCGCGATCGCCGGCCGCGCCCGGGGCGTCAAGCGCCGCAACGCCGAGCGCGAAGCGGCCGCGCAGTCGTGACTCCGGAGGGGCAGGGGCAGGGCCGCGGAGCCGGCCTGGGCTACGGCCTCGCGCTGGCCGGCTTCGCCGCGTTCCTCTACCTCGCCCTGGTCGTCTGCGCGTTCGGGGTCCTCAGCCTCCTGCTGGACCAGGACGTCGTGCCCGAGCGCGACGCCGGCCCGCTGCTGGGGCCGGTGTCGGTGGCGGTCTGCGTCGTCGCCGTGCTGGTCGCGATGGTGACCCTCGCCGCCCGTCCCGCCGTCCACCGCGTCCTCGGCCCGTCGCTGCTGACCGGGGTCGTCGTCTACCTGCTCTTCCTCGTCACGGGCGGAGCGCTCTACGGGCTCGGCCGCCAGGAGCCGGGGGAGATCCTCGGCTGGATCCTCGACCACGCCCCCACTGTCTTCGCGATCGCGACCGGCGTGCTCGCGGCCGCCGTCCAGCTCGTGTTCCTCCTGCTCCTGGCCCGTCGCGACGCCGGCGGCCGCAGCCCCCACTGGGGCTGGGAGGGCGACGAGCGGGAGTGACGGCGGAGTCCCGGCGCGGCTCGTCGCGGCGCTGCGGCATCTCCCAGGGCGAACGCCGCTCGGTTGACCGGCCCCGTCACTCCCCGTAATGTTCTTCGGGTGTGCGCTTTGCCGTGCGCTCGTGTCGTGCCTCCGGGTCGATGCGGTCGCCGCACTTCGCTCCACCGGGTCCGCGAGGATCCGCGGGTTCGTCCGATCGGGCGGCCCCCACGGCATACCCCTCACCCTCCCGGTCCCGCTCGCGGGGCCGCGGGGTGCGTCGGGTCCAGATGAACTCGGCCGTTCCCGGAGACGGGAGGGCCGAATGTCGACCATCGATCCGCTGTCACCGTGCAGCATTCAAGGAGCAAAACCAGTGCCAACGATTCAGCAGTTGGTCCGCAAGGGACGCACGCCGAAGGTCACCAAGACCAAGGCGCCCGCCCTGAAGGCCAACCCCCAGCAGCGCGGCGTCTGCACGCGCGTCTACACGACCACGCCCAAGAAGCCGAACTCGGCCCTCCGCAAGGTGGCCCGCGTGAAGCTCTCCAACGGCACCGAGGTCACCGCCTACATCCCCGGCGAGGGCCACAACCTGCAGGAGCACTCGATGGTGCTCGTGCGCGGCGGTCGCGTCAAGGACCTCCCCGGTGTCCGCTACAAGATCGTTCGCGGCGCCCTGGACACCCAGGCCGTCAAGAACCGCAAGCAGGCTCGCAGCCGGTACGGCGCGAAGATGGAGAAGAAGTAATGCCTCGTAAGGGCCCCGCTCCCAAGCGCCCCGTCGTCGCAGACCCCGTCTACGGCGCCCCCATCGTCAGCCAGCTCGTCAACAAGATCCTCCTGGACGGCAAGAAGGGCCTCGCCGAGCGCATCGTCTACGGTGCCCTCGAGGGCGTCGCCGGCAAGAACGGCCAGGACGCGGTCGTCACCCTCAAGAAGGCGCTCGACAACGTCCGCCCGACCCTCGAGGTCCGCAGCCGCCGCGTCGGCGGCTCGACCTACCAGGTCCCGGTCGAGGTCAAGCCCCACCGCGCCAACACCCTTGCGCTCCGCTGGCTCACCAGCTACGCGAAGGCCCGTCGCGAGAAGACGATGACCGAGCGTCTCATGAACGAGATCCTCGACGCGTCGAACGGTCTGGGCGCCGCTGTCAAGCGTCGCGAGGACACCCACAAGATGGCCGAGTCGAACAAGGCCTTCGCGCACTACCGCTGGTAGCGCACCCCGCGGCCGCCCCCGGGCGACCGCGACCACCGGGCCCGCGGCGTCACCGCTGCGGGCCCGGTCCCGGCGGCGGATCGCCCGATCCCCGCGACCGGGCGACCGCCACCACCAGAATCCCAGCCATTCGGCCATGAACCCGGTGCGCTGGCTCCATCACCTATCGGAGGAACTCCGTGGCACAAGATGTGCTCACCGACCTGAACAAGGTCCGCAACATCGGCATCATGGCCCACATCGATGCCGGCAAGACCACCACCACCGAGCGCATCCTGTTCTACACGGGTATCACGCACAAGATCGGCGAGGTCCACGACGGCGCCGCGACGATGGACTGGATGGCGCAGGAGCAGGAGCGCGGCATCACGATCACGTCCGCCGCGACGACCTGCTTCTGGAACAAGAACCAGATCAACATCATCGACACCCCCGGTCACGTCGACTTCACGGTCGAGGTCGAGCGCTCGCTCCGCGTCCTCGACGGCGCCGTCGCCGTCTTCGACGGCAAGGAGGGCGTCGAGCCCCAGTCCGAGACCGTCTGGCGTCAGGCCGACAAGTACGACGTCCCGCGCATCTGCTTCGTCAACAAGATGGACAAGCTCGGCGCCGACTTCTACTACACGGTCGACACGATCATCAAGCGCCTCGGCGCGAAGCCGCTGGTCATCCAGCTGCCCATCGGCGCGGAGTCCTCCTTCGAGGGCGTCGTCGACCTGGTCGAGATGCGCGCGCTCACCTGGCGCGGCGACTCGAAGGGCGACGTCGCGCTCGGCGCGAAGTACGAGATCGAGGAGATCCCGGCCGACCTCGCCGACAAGGCGGCGGAGTACCGCGAGAAGCTCCTCGAGACCGTCGCGGAGACCTCCGACGAGCTGCTCGAGAAGTACTTCGGCGGCGAGGAGCTCACCGTCGCGGAGATCAAGGGCGCCATCCGCAAGATGACCGTCAACTCCGAGATCTACCCGGTGCTCTGCGGCTCGGCGTTCAAGAACCGCGGCGTCCAGCCGATGCTCGACGCTGTCGTGGACTACCTCCCCTCCCCGCTCGACGTCCCCGCCATCGAGGCGCACGACGTCCGCGACGAGGAGAAGGTCATCATGCGCCACGCGGACTCGACCGAGCCCTTCTCGGCGCTCGCGTTCAAGGTCGCCGTGCACCCGTTCTTCGGCCGCCTGACCTACGTCCGCGTCTACTCGGGCAAGCTCGACTCCGGCGCCCAGGTCATCAACTCGACCAAGGGCAAGAAGGAGCGCATCGGCAAGATCTTCCAGATGCACTCCAACAAGGAGAACCCGGTCGACTCGGTCACCGCCGGCCACATCTACGCCGTCATCGGCCTCAAGGACACCACCACCGGTGACACCCTGAGCGACCCGGCCGCGCAGGTCGTGCTCGAGTCGATGACCTTCCCGGAGCCCGTCATCGAGGTCGCCATCGAGCCCAAGACGAAGGCGGACCAGGAGAAGCTCGGCACCGCGATCCAGAAGCTCGCGGAGGAGGACCCCACCTTCCGCACCGAGCAGAACCAGGAGACCGGTCAGACGGTCATCAAGGGAATGGGCGAGCTGCACCTCGACATCCTGGTCGACCGCATGAAGCGCGAGTTCAACGTCGAGGCCAACGTGGGCAAGCCCCAGGTCGCGTACCGCGAGACGATCCGCCGCACGGTAGAGAAGTACGACTACACCCACAAGAAGCAGACGGGTGGCTCCGGCCAGTTCGCGAAGGTCCAGATCACCATCGAGCCGATGGAGGTCGAGGCCGACAAGACCTACGAGTTCGTCAACGGCGTCACCGGTGGCCGCGTCCCGCGCGAGTACATCCCCTCCGTCGACGCGGGCATCCGCGACGCCATGCAGGTCGGCGTGCTCGCCGGCTACCCCATGGTCGGCGTGAAGGCGACCCTGGTCGACGGAGCGGCGCACGACGTCGACTCCTCCGAGATGGCGTTCAAGATCGCCGGCTCGATCGCGTTCAAGGAGGCCTCGCGCAAGGCGCAGCCGGTCCTCCTCGAGCCGCTCATGGCCGTCGAGGTCCGTACTCCCGAGGAGTACATGGGCGACGTCATCGGCGACATCAACTCGCGTCGCGGGATGATCCAGTCGATGGAGGACGCCACCGGCATCAAGGTCATCCGGGCCAACGTCCCGCTGTCCGAGATGTTCGGCTACATCGGAGACCTGCGCTCGAAGACCTCGGGCCGCGCCGTCTACTCGATGACGTTCGAGACCTACGCCGAGGTCCCCAAGGCCGTGGCCGAGGAGATCGTCCAGAAGAACAAGGGCGAGTAGCTCCGCCCCTGGGCCGTCGCCGTTCCCCGGAACGGCGGCGGCCTGGTAGTGTCGTGCGGGTTTGCTGCCGAGTGCAGCGCGCCCCCTGTCGCAGCGGGACGGCCGCACGACCACTGCCGGTAACATACGTACACAAAACCCCCGCAAGTCCTCCTGTCCTCGTGCCGCCCCGTGCGGCCGCCCGGATGCGGATGCTTGCACCTAAGTCCTGAGGAGGACCCACAGTGGCTAAGGCCAAGTTCGAGCGGACCAAGCCGCACGTCAACATCGGAACCATCGGTCACGTCGACCACGGAAAGACCACGCTCACCGCGGCGATCTCGAAGGTTCTGGCGGACAAGTTCCCGTCCGCGACCAACGTCCAGCGTGACTTCGCGTCGATCGACTCCGCTCCCGAGGAGCGCCAGCGCGGCATCACGATCAACATCTCGCACGTCGAGTACGAGACGCCGAAGCGCCACTACGCGCACGTCGACGCCCCGGGTCACGCCGACTACATCAAGAACATGATCACCGGCGCGGCCCAGATGGACGGCGCGATCCTCGTGGTCGCCGCCACCGACGGCCCGATGGCTCAGACCCGTGAGCACGTCCTCCTCGCCAAGCAGGTCGGCGTCCCCTACCTCCTCGTCGCGCTGAACAAGGCCGACATGGTGGACGACGAGGAGATCCTGGAGCTCGTCGAGCTCGAGGTCCGCGAGCTCCTCTCGTCGCAGGGCTTCCCCGGCGACGACGCCCCCGTCGTGCGCGTCTCCGGCCTCAAGGCCCTCGAGGGCGACGACACCTGGACCCAGTCGATCCTCGACCTGATGGACGCGGTCGACGAGTCCATCCCGGACCCGGTGCGCGACAAGGACAAGCCGTTCCTCATGCCGATCGAGGACGTCTTCACGATCACCGGTCGTGGAACCGTCGTCACCGGCCGTGCGGAGCGTGGAACCCTCGCTCTGAACTCCGAGGTCGAGATCGTCGGCATCCGCCCGACGCAGAAGACCACGGTCACCGGAATCGAGATGTTCCACAAGCAGCTCGACGAGGCCTGGGCCGGCGAGAACTGCGGTCTGCTCCTCCGCGGCACCAAGCGCGAGGACGTCGAGCGCGGCCAGGTCGTCGTCAAGCCGGGTTCGGTCACGCCGCACACGGACTTCGAGGGCACCGCGTACATCCTGTCCAAGGATGAGGGTGGGCGTCACAACCCGTTCTACGCGAACTACCGTCCGCAGTTCTACTTCCGCACCACCGACGTCACCGGCGTCATCACGCTGCCCGAGGGCACCGAGATGGTCATGCCCGGCGACACCACCGACATGACGGTCGCGCTGATCCAGCCGATCGCCATGGAGGAGGGCCTCGGCTTCGCCATCCGTGAGGGTGGACGCACCGTGGGTGCCGGTACGGTCACCAAGATCATCAAGTAGGTCCGTCCTACTGATCTCTCGAGAGGGGTCGTCCGCTTCGGCGGGCGGCCCCTCTCGTCGTTCCCGGGGACGCCCGGCTAGCGTGGCGGCATGCCCTTCGTGAAGAGCGACCCCCGTGCCCTCCCGCAGTTCTTCGAGTGGGAGGCGGCCGGCCTGGACTGGCTGCGCGCGGCGGACGGCGGTGCGCGCTGTGTCGGGGTGGAGAGGGTGTCGCCCGGGCGCATCGAGCTGGAGGAGATCCGCTCCGCGCGACCCTCCGCCGAGTCGGCTCGGGCCTTCGGCGCCGCGCTCGCCCGGACGCACGACGCCGGAGCCGCGGCGTTCGGAGCGCCGCCCCCGGGATGGACCGGCCCCGCCTACATCGGCCGCCGCGAGATGCCGTGCCGCCCGGACGACTCGTGGGGGCGCTTCTACGCGGAGCAGCGGGTGCGGCCGTTCCTCGGCCCCGCCGTGGAGGCGGGCAACCTCACGGCAGCCGAGTCGCGGCTCGTCGAGCAGGCTCTGGACCGGGTGGCGGCCGGAGCCTTCGACGACGGTGCGGGGCCCGCCCGGATCCACGGGGACCTCTGGACCGGCAACGTGCTCTGGACGGCGGACGGCGCCGTCCTGATCGACCCCGCCGCTCACGGGGGACACCGCGAGACCGATCTGGCGATGCTGGCCCTCTTCGGTGCTCCGCACCTCGACGCCGTCCTCAAGGGCTACCGCGAGCAGCATCCGCTGGGGGCCGGCTACGAGGAGCGGGTGCCACTCCACCAGCTGCACCCGCTCGCCGTCCACGCCGCCGGTCACGGTCCCTCCTACGGCCGCGCCCTGGCAGACGCAGCGGAGCAGGTGATCGCACTGGCCGGCTGACCGGCGCGCCCGCACCGTTCCCCCAGCCGGGAGCGCCACACTGAGGCACGCGCCGCCCTGTGCGCGTTTACAAGGAGGCATCATCGTGGATCTCGGGAAGCTCGGACGCCAGGCCGGCGAACTGCTCAACAGCCGGAAGGCCCAGGACGCGCTGCGGAGCGAGAAGGCCGAGCAGGTCTCCGACCAGACCCTCGAGAAGGCGGGCGAGATCGCCAGCCGCCTCACCAACGGCAAGTACGACGACCGCATCGAGGACCTGAAGCGCCAGGCCGACAAGCGGATCGGCAACGAGTAGCGGCTGCCGTCCGACTGCTCCTCCCCGCCGTCAAGCGGGTGCGGGCCTCCGATCCGCCGTCCTATCGTCGGATCGATGGCTGACACTCGCGCGCAACGACTCCGCAGGACCGATTCGAGCGGGCGCGGCTACACCCGGGTGCGCGCGGGCTCCGGCTTCAGCTACCGCGACCCGAAGGGCGCGACCGTCGCCGACAAGGAGCTGCGCGTGCGCTTCGACCGTCTCGGCATCCCGCCGGCCTGGACGGACGTCTGGATCGCCCCGTACCCCAACGGGCACATCCAGGCCACCGGCGTCGACTCGGCCGGCCGCCGCCAGTACATCTACCATCCGACCTGGCGCGAGCAGAAGGACCGGATCAAGTTCGACCGGGCGCTGCGGCTCGCGGAGGCCCTGCCCGGGGCGCGCCGGGCCGTGACCATCGCCCTCCGCTCGGACGGACCCAGCCGCGAGCGCGCGTTGGCCACCGCCTTCCGGATGCTCGACACCGGGTCGCTCCGCGTCGGCAGCGAGAGGTACGCGAAGGAGCACGGCAGCATCGGCCTCTCGACGCTCCTGTGCGCGCACGCCACGACCCACGGGGACCGGGTCGCCCTCGCCTTCCCCGGGAAGAGCCACCAGGCGTGGACGAGCGAGATCCTCGACCACGATCTCTCGCGCGTCGTCCGTGCACTCAAGCGTCGCGGGCCGAACGCCCGCCTGCTCGCCTGGAAGGACGGGCGGGAGTGGCGGCCGATCTCGGCACCCGAGATCAACGACTACGTGCGCGAGCGCGCCGGCGACGACTTCACGGCGAAGGACTTCCGCACTCTGCACGGCACGGTCGCGGCCGCGCTGAGCCTGGCGAAGTCGGGCCCGCAGGCCACGCAGCGCGCTCGGAACTCCGCGATCGCCCAGGCGATGCGCGACGCCTCGGACGTGCTCGGGAACACGCCGACGGTCGCCCGCGCCAGCTACGTCGACCCGCGGCTGCTGGACCACTTCCGCGCCGGCGAGACCATCGACGCGTCGCGCCCCGCGTCGGCCGAGACCGCCGTCCGGGCGCTGCTCTTCGAGTAGCGGGGGAGGCGCTCCGACCCGCGCTGCTGCTCGGAGCGACCGGCTCCCCAGGGCCGTCACGACGTGCTCGCGGAGGAGCCCTCCGGCGCGACACGCCCGGGTTGCAGGGGTGGGGCATCTGTGGGAGACTCTTCTAGTTCAAAATTTCCTCTCGGGCGGCGTGCTGCTCGGAGGGGGACACTGCCAGGCAGTGCCGAGACGGCATCGCGGAGGCTCGACCCGAGAGGGCGGCCACGCGGATGCGACGTCGAGGCGGCGGGTAGCAGAACGACAACAACCGACATCTCAACGGTCTCTCCGTGCGTCGTGCGTTCTGCACGCCGATCGGAGCGCCCCAGGGGTGCGGTGCTTTTGACAGAAGAACACTGGTTGCACTTTTCCGGGTCACCGGAGTTCCTTCGCGAGCGCGTCCAATGCGAGACGAGTCCGGCTCCGGCCGGGGGAGTCGCGTACGACGCAATAACAAGAGAGTGAGAGATCACACATGGCGGGACAGAAGATCCGCATCCGACTGAAGTCGTACGACCACGAGGTCATCGACACGTCGGCGCGCAAGATCGTCGACACGGTCACCCGTGCCGGTGCAACGGTGGTCGGCCCCGTGCCGCTGCCGACCGAGAAGAACGTGGTCTGCGTGATCCGTTCTCCCCACAAGTACAAGGACAGCCGCGAGCACTTCGAGATGCGCACCCACAAGCGCCTCATCGACATCATCGACCCGACGCCCAAGGCCGTCGACTCGCTCATGCGCCTCGACCTGCCGGCCGACGTCAACATCGAGATCAAGCTCTAAGGAGGAGTGCCACCATGTCTGTCACTGTTTCCCCCACGCTGAAGACCAGCAAGGGCCTCCTCGGCACCAAGCTCGGAATGACCCAGGTCTGGGACGAGAACAACAAGCTCGTGCCGGTCACCGTCATCGAGATCAGCCCCAACGTCGTGACCCAGGTCCGCACGGAGGAGAAGGACGGCTACACCGCCGTCCAGCTCGCCGCCGGTGCGATCGACCCGCGCAAGGTGAACAAGCCCGCCGCCGGTCACTTCGACGCCGCGGGCGTCACCCCCCGCCGCCACCTCACCGAGGTCCGCACCTCCGACGCCGCCGACTACTCGGCAGGCCAGGAGCTGACCGTGGACGCCGTCTTCGAGGCCGGTACCAAGGTCGACGTCGTCGGCACCAGCAAGGGCAAGGGCTTCGCCGGTGTCATGAAGCGTCACAACTTCAAGGGCGTCTCGGCTTCGCACGGTTCGCACCGCAACCACCGCAAGCCCGGCTCCATCGGCGCCTCCTCGACCCCCAGCCGTGTCTTCAAGGGCATGCGCATGGCCGGTCGCATGGGTGGCGAGCGCGTCACCGTGCTCAACCTCAAGGTGCACTCCGTCGACGCCGAGAAGGGCCTGCTGCTCGTCAAGGGCGCCGTCCCCGGTGCCCGCGGTCGCCTCGTGTTCGTTCGCAACGCCGTGAAGGGAGCGTAGTTCCATGGCTACCTCTGTCGACATCATCGACGTCAAGGGCCAGAAGGCGGGCTCGGTCGAGCTTCCCGCCGCGCTCTTCGACGTCCAGACCAACATCCCCCTCATCCACCAGGTCGTCGTGGCCCAGCTCGCCGCGGCGCGCCAGGGAACCCACAAGACGAAGAACCGCGGTGAGGTCTCCGGAGCCGGTCGCAAGCCGTTCAAGCAGAAGGGAACCGGTCGCGCTCGTCAGGGCTCGATCCGCGCCCCGCACATGACCGGTGGTGGCGTGGTCCACGGACCGACCCCCCGCAGCTACGCGCAGCGCACCCCCAAGAAGATGATCGCCGCGGCTCTGCTCGGCGCTCTCTCGGACCGCGCCCGCGGTGCCCGCATCCACGTGGTCGAGTCTCTCGCCCTCGGCGACACCCCCCGGACCAAGGACGTCCTCGTCCTGCTCGACGCCCTCTCGGTGTCGCGCAACGTCCTCGTGGTGCTCGAGCGCGACGACTACATCGCCGAGCTCTCGCTCCGCAACGTGCCGTTCGTGCACATCCTGCCGGCCGACCAGCTCAACGCGTACGACGTGCTCGTCTCCGACGACATCGTGTTCTCGAAGGGCGCGCTCGACGCGTTCATCGCGGCCAAGTCGGGCGTCGAGTCCAACAAGGAAGAGGTGAACGCATGAGCCAGTCCGCCGCGTTCAACAAGGACCCCCGCGACGTCATCATCTCCCCGGTGGTCTCGGAGAAGTCCTACGGCCTGATCGACGAGGGCAAGTACACCTTCGTGGTCGACCCGCGTTCGAACAAGACCGAGATCAAGCTCGCCATCGAGAAGATCTTCGGCGTCGAGGTCGCGTCGATCAACACGCTGAACCGCCAGGGCAAGACCCGCCGCACGAAGTTCGGCACCGGCAAGCGCAAGGACACCAAGCGCGCGATCGTCACGCTGAAGTCCGGCTCCATCGACATCTTCACGAGCGTCGGCTGAGCCGAAGAAGCGTAGAGGAAACAGACAATGGCTATTCGTAAGTACAAGCCCACGACCCCCGGTCGCCGCGGCTCCAGCGTTGCCGACTTCGCCGAGATCACCCGCTCGACGCCTGAGAAGTCGCTCCTGCGCCCGCTGTCCAAGACCGGTGGCCGCAACAACTCCGGCCGCATCACGACGCGTCACATCGGTGGTGGCCACAAGCGCCAGTACCGTCTGATCGACTTCCGTCGCAACGACAAGGACGGCGTCAACGCCAAGGTCGCTCACATCGAGTACGACCCCAACCGCACGGCGCGCATCGCGCTGCTCCACTTCGTGGACGGCACCAAGCGCTACATCCTGGCCCCGAACAAGCTCTCGCAGGGCGACGTCGTGGAGTCGGGCGCCGGCGCCGACATCAAGCCCGGCAACAACCTGCCGCTGCGCAACATCCCGACCGGTACGGTCATCCACGCCATCGAGATCAAGCCGGGAGGCGGCGCCAAGCTCGCCCGCTCGGCCGGCACCTCGGTCCGCCTCGTCGCCAAGGACGGCCCCTACGCGCAGCTCCGCCTGCCGTCGGGCGAGATCCGCAACGTCGATGCGCGCTGCCGCGCCACGATCGGCGAGGTCGGCAACGCCGAGCAGTCGAACATCAACTGGGGCAAGGCCGGCCGCATGCGCTGGAAGGGCGTCCGCCCGACCGTCCGCGGTGTCGCGATGAACCCGGTCGACCACCCGCACGGTGGTGGAGAGGGCAAGACCTCCGGTGGACGCCACCCGGTCAGCCCGTGGGGTCAGTCCGAGGGACGCACCCGTCGCCCCAACAAGGAGAGCGACAAGCTCATCGTTCGCCGCCGCACCGCCGGTAAGAAGCGCAAGTAGGAGTTGTAGAAGATGCCTCGCAGTCTCAAGAAGGGCCCCTTCGTTGACGACCACCTGCTCCGCAAGGTGTTCACGGCCAACGAAGCCGGCAACAAGAACGTCATCAAGACCTGGTCGCGCCGTTCGATGATCATCCCGGCGATGCTGGGTCACACCATCGCGGTCCACGACGGTCGCAAGCACATCCCCGTGTTCGTGACCGAGACCATGGTCGGCCACAAGCTCGGCGAGTTCGCCCCCACTCGGACCTTCCGCGGTCACGAGAAGGACGACAAGAAGGGCCGTCGCCGCTGACGCGGCGACGAGAAGGAGGAGAGAAATGGTGGAGTCGATCGCACGCGTGCGACACATCCGCGTCACCCCCCAGAAGGCTCGCCGTGTCGTGAACCTGATCCGCGGGAAGCAGGCTCAGGAGGCACTGGCCATCCTGAAGTTCGCGCCGCAGGGTGCGTCCGAGCCCGTCTACAAGCTCGTCGCCTCGGCGATGGCCAACGCTCGCGTCAAGGCCGATGCCTCGAACGAGTACCTCGACGACCAGGACCTGATCGTGTCCCGCGCCTTCGTCGATGAGGGAACCACCCTCAAGCGATTCCAGCCCCGTGCTCAGGGTCGTGCCTTCCGCATCAACAAGCGCACCAGCCACATCACCGTCGTGCTGGCCACTCCTGAGGAGGGGACCAAGTAATGGGTCAGAAAGTAAACCCCTACGGTTTCCGTCTGGGAATCACCACCGACCACGTGTCGCGCTGGTTCTCCGACAGCACCAAGAAGGGCCAGCGGTACAGCGACTACCTCGCTGAGGACGTCAAGATCCGCCGACTCCTCGCCACGCAGCTCGACCGTGCGGGCGTCGCCCGCATCGAGATCGAGCGCACCCGTGACCGCGTCCGCGTCGACATCCACACCGCCCGCCCGGGCATCGTGATCGGCCGCCGCGGCGCCGAGGCCGAGCGCATCCGCGCCGACCTCGAGAAGCTCACGGGCAAGCAGATCCAGCTGAACATCCTCGAGGTCAAGAACCCCGAGGCCGAGGCGCAGCTGGTCGCCCAGGGCATCGCCGAGCAGCTCTCCGCCCGCGTGGCCTTCCGCCGCGCGATGCGCAAGGGCCTGCAGGGTGCTCAGCGCGCCGGCGCCAAGGGCGTCCGCATCCAGGTCTCCGGCCGCCTCGGCGGCGCCGAGATGAGCCGCTCGGAGTTCTACCGCGAGGGACGCGTGCCGCTGCACACCCTCCGCGCGAACATCGACTACGGCTTCTACGAGGCGAAGACCACCTTCGGCCGCATCGGCGTGAAGGTCTGGATCTACAAGGGCGACATCACCAACAAGGAGCTCGCCCGCGAGCAGGCGAACAGCAAGTCGTCGCGCCCCGAGCGCAGCGACCGTCCGCGCCGTGCACCCCGCCAGCAGAGCGAGGCGCCCGTCGCAGCAGGAGTTGAGGCATAACCATGTTGATTCCGCGTCGAGTCAAGCACCGCAAGCAGCACCACCCGGGCCGGTCCGGCCAGGCCACCGGTGGCACCAAGGTGTCGTTCGGTGAGTTCGGCATCCAGGCCCTCACGCCCGCCTACGTGACCAACCGTCAGATCGAGTCCGCTCGTATCGCGATGACGCGTCACATCAAGCGCGGCGGAAAGGTGTGGATCAACATCTACCCCGACCGTCCGCTCACCAAGAAGCCCGCCGAGACCCGCATGGGTTCCGGTAAGGGCTCGCCGGAGTGGTGGGTCGCGAACGTCAAGCCGGGTCGCGTCCTCTTCGAGGTCGCCGGCGTCGACGAGCAGCTCGCTCGTGAGGCCATGACCCGTGCCATCCACAAGCTGCCCCTCAAGGCACGCATCATCAAGCGCGAGGAGGGAGACGCGTAATGGCGATCGGATCCAAGGAGCTCGCCCCCGCCGAGCTCGACACCTACGAGGACGAGCGTCTCGTCACCGAGCTGAAGAAGGCCAAGGAGGAGCTGTTCAACCTCCGCTTCCAGTCGGCCACCGGTCAGCTGGACACCAACGGCCGCCTGCGTGCCGTCAAGCGCGACATCGCCCGCATCTACACGGTCATCCGTGAGCGCGAGCTGGGCATCCGCGCCACCCCCGCACCCGTCGAGGCCCCGGCCAAGGCGGAGAAGAAGCCGAAGACCAAGAAGGCCGCCAAGGCCGAGGTCGAGGCGACCGAGTCGAACGAGGAGGCCAAGTAATGGCAACCGTCAATGACAGCGCCGGCCACGAGTCGGCCGCCCACGACGTGAAGGAGGCGGGCGCTCGCGGATACCGCAAGACCCGTCGCGGCTACGTCACCAGCGACAAGATGGACAAGACCATCGTCGTCGAGGTCGAGGACCGGGTGAAGCACCCGCTGTACGGCAAGGTCATCCGCCGTACGTCCAAGGTCAAGGTCCACGACGAGCTGAACTCCGCCGGCATCGGCGACTCCGTCGTCATCAGCGAGACCCGTCCCCTCAGCGCCACCAAGCGCTGGCGCCTGGTCGAGATCCTCGAGAAGGCCAAGTAGGCCGCGGCCTACTTGAGTTAGCAGGAGAGACACATGCTTCAGCAAGAATCCCGAGTCAAGGTCGCCGACAACACCGGCGCCAAGATGCTCCTCACCATCCGCGTCCTCGGAGGCTCCGGCCGCCGCTACGCGGGCCTCGGTGACATCATCGTCGCCACCGTCAAGGACGCGATCCCCGGTGGCAACGTGAAGAAGGGCGACGTGGTCAAGGCCGTCATCGTCCGCACCATCAAGCAGACCCGTCGCGCCGACGGCTCGTACATCAAGTTCGACGAGAACGCCGCCGTCATCCTCAAGAACGACGGGGACCCCCGTGGCACCCGCATCTTCGGACCGGTCGGTCGCGAGCTCCGCGACAAGAAGTTCATGAAGATCGTCTCGCTGGCACCGGAGGTTATCTAGTCATGGCCAAGATCAAGAAGGGTGACCTCGTCCAGGTCATCTCGGGCGCTACCCAGGCCCGCGGTGGAGACCGCGGCAAGCAGGGCAAGGTCCTCGAGGTGCTGGTCGAGCGCAACCGCGTCGTCGTCGAGGGCGTGAACTTCGTCAAGAAGCACGTCCGCGTCGGCCAGACGCAGCGCGGCTCGAAGGAGGGCGGCATCGAGACCGTCGAGGCCTCGATCCACATCTCCAACGTCGCGCTCGTCGACCCGAAGACCAAGAAGCCGACCCGGGTCGGCCACCGCAACGTGGCCGTCACCAAGGACGGCGTGACCAAGACCGTTCGCGTGCGCTACGCGAAGGCGTCGGGTGAGGAACTGTAATGACTGACACCACCGCAGTGGCTGCGAAGGTTCAGCCGCGGCTCAAGGCCAAGTACCAGGCCGACATCATCCCCGCTCTCAAGGAGCAGTTCGGCTTCGGCAACGTCCACCAGGTCCCCGGCCTGGTCAAGGTCGTCGTCAACACCGGTGTCGGTGAGGCCGCCCGCGACGGCAAGATCATCGACGGCGCGGTCAAGGACCTCACCGCCATCACCGGTCAGAAGCCGCAGGTCACCAAGGCCCGCAAGTCCATCGCGCAGTTCAAGCTGCGCGAGGGTCAGGCCATCGGCGCTCACGTCACCCTCCGGGGCGACCGCGCCTGGGAGTTCCTGGACCGCCTGCTCTCGGTGGCGCTGCCCCGCATCCGCGACTTCCGCGGGCTGTCGGACCGCCAGTTCGACGGCAACGGCAACTACACCTTCGGCATCACGGAGCAGTCGATCTTCCACGAGATCGACCAGGACCGCATCGACCGCGTCCGCGGCTTCGACGTGACCGTCGTGACCACCGCCAAGACCGACGACGAGGGTCGCGCGCTGCTCAAGCAGCTCGGCTTCCCGTTCAAGTCGTCGGACAACGCGTAAGCAGCAAGCCTCGAGGCCGGGGGACGGTGAGAACCGCCCTCCGGCCTCGTCGTGCGTCCGCCGCCGGACCGGTCCGTCCGGAGCCGGCGGCGGGCGCCACGCGGGATCCCCGGATCCCGTGCACGATCGGCCCTCGACCGCAGGACCTCGGCCATGTAGCATGGCTCGTTGGCCTGCGTTCGCGCGGCCGCATGGGCGTCGACGTCGTCGGCGCCGTCCCACACCACAGGTCGTCACTCTTGTAAAGGGTGCCGAAACCAGGCGAGAAAGGCACCATCAGCCATGACCATGACTGATCCGGTCGCAGATCTGCTGACCAGAATCCGTAACGCGAACTCCGCGCACCACGACTCCATCACCCTCCCGGGCTCGAAGCTCAAGGCGAACATCGCCGAGATCCTCAAGACCGAGGGCTACATCGCCGACTGGAAGGTCGAGGAGGCGCGCGTCGGCACGACGCTCTCCATCTCCCTCAAGTACGGCCCGAACCGCGAGCGCTCGATCGCCGGCATCAAGCGGGTCTCGAAGCCCGGACTCCGCGTGTACGCGAAGTCGGCCGAGATCCCCACCGTGCTCGGCGGCCTCGGCGTCGCCATCCTGTCCACCTCGAGCGGTCTCCTGACCGACCGCCAGGCCGAGAAGAAGGGCGTGGGTGGGGAAGTCCTCGCCTACGTGTGGTAACCCCTCATGTCGCGTATTGGAAGACTCCCCATCGAGATCCCGGCGGGCGTCGACGTCTCCGTCGCCGGGTCCGCTGTGACCGTCAAGGGCCCCAAGGGCGAGCTGACCGTCTCGGTCGCCAGCCCCATCCAGGTGTCCGTCGAGAACGGCCAGGTGCTGGTCTCGCGTCCCGATGACGAGCGCGAGTCGCGCTCGCTCCACGGCCTCACCCGCACGCTCATCGCGAACGACATCATCGGTGTCACGCAGGGCTACTCCAAGGGCCTCGAGGTCGTCGGAACCGGTTACCGCGTGCTGGCGAAGGGCTCGGACATCGAGTTCGCGCTCGGCTTTTCGCACCCGGTCGTCGTCACCCCGCCCGCGGGCATCTCGTTCACGGTCGAGGGCAACAACAAGCTCACCGTGCACGGCATCTCGAAGCAGGCCGTCGGTGAGGTGGCCGCCAACATTCGTAAGATCCGCAAGCCCGAGCCCTACAAGGGCAAGGGCGTGCGCTACGCCGGCGAGGTCGTTCGCCGCAAGGCCGGAAAGAGCGGTAAGTGATCATGGGACTCGGAACCAGAGGAAAGAGCAAGTCCGCTGCGCGCGGTCGTCGTCACGACCGTCTGCGCAAGAAGGTCGTCGGATCCGCCGAGCGCCCCCGCCTCGTCGTCAACCGCTCGGCCCGCCACGTCTTCGTGCAGGTCGTCGACGACGCTCAGGGCCGCACCCTCGCGTCGGCGTCGACCCTCGAGGCCGACCTGCGCGTGTTCGACGGCGACAAGACCGCCAAGGCCCGCAAGGTCGGCGAGCTCGTCGCCGAGCGCGCCAAGAACGCCGGTGTCGAGGCGGTCGTCTTCGACCGCGGAGGCAACAAGTACGCCGGTCGCGTCGCCGCGATCGCCGATGGAGCACGAGAGGCAGGGCTCAACCTGTGAGCGCCGCAGAGAACAAGGAACCCGAGGTCGCCGCTGTGTCGGAGGCCCCCGTCGAGACCGCTGCGTCCACGCAGCCGCAGCAGGAGGCTCGTGAGCCCCGCCGCGGCGGCCGCGACCGCAACCAGGGTGGCCGCGACCGCGGTGGCCGTGACGCCGAGAAGAGCCAGTTCCTCGAGCGCGTCGTGACCATCAACCGCGTGTCGAAGGTCGTCAAGGGCGGCCGTCGCTTCAGCTTCACCGCGCTCGTGGTCGTCGGAGACGGCAACGGACTGGTGGGCGTCGGCTACGGCAAGGCCCGCGAGGTCCCGACCGCCATCTCCAAGGGCGTCGAGGAGGCGAAGAAGAACTTCTTCCGCGTCCCCCGCGTCGCCTCGACCATCCCGCACCCCGTCCAGGGTGAGGCCGCCGCCGGTGTGGTGCTCCTGCGCCCCGCCGCCGCGGGTACCGGTGTCATCGCCGGCGGTCCCGTCCGCGCCGTCCTCGAGTGCGCCGGCATCCACGACGTCCTGAGCAAGTCGCTCGGCTCGTCGAACACCATCAACATCGTCCACGCGACCGTCGAGGCTCTGAAGCAGCTCGAGGAGCCGCGCGCCGTCGCCGCTCGTCGTGGTCTCGACTTCGACCAGGTCGCGCCGGCACGTCTCGTCCGTGCCGAGGCCGACGCCCTCGCCGCCGCGTCCAACGCGAAGGCAGGTGCCTGATGGCCCAGCTCAAGGTGACCCAGATCAAGTCGAAGGTCAGCGAGAAGCAGTACCAGCGCGACACGCTGCGCTCGCTCGGCCTCAGGAAGATCGGTCAGAGCGTCGTCCGCGAGGACAACGCCCAGAACCGCGGATACGTGAAGACCGTCGCCCACCTGGTGAAGGTCGAGGAGATTGACTAATGGCTGAGACGAAGAAGGCCGCCGCCGCGGAGTCCACGACTCCCGCGCAGGCGACCACCACGAAGGGCGCGGCGGCGCCGGCGACCAAGGAGCACGTGCTCAAGGTCCACCACCTCCGCCCCGCTGCCGGAGCCAAGAAGGCCAAGACCCGCGTGGGTCGCGGTGAGGGCTCCAAGGGAAAGACCGCCGGTCGCGGCACCAAGGGCACCAAGGCCCGCTACCAGGTGCGCGTCGGCTTCGAGGGTGGGCAGATGCCGCTGCACATGCGCACCCCGAAGCTCCGCGGCTTCAAGAACCCGTTCCGGGTCGAGTACCAGGTCGTGAACCTGTCCGCTCTCGCGGAGCTCTACCCCCAGGGCGGCGACGTCACCATCGGCGACCTGGTCGCCAAGGGTGCTGTCCGCAAGAACGAGAAGGTCAAAGTCCTCGGGGACGGCGACATTGCGGTTAAGCTGAACGTCGCGGTCGACAAGGTCTCCAGCTCTGCCGAGCAGAAGATCGTCGCTGCGGGCGGATCCATCAAGTAGCACCAGCAGCTTGTCGGTCGAGCTTGTCACGCCGACTCCCTCCGGGAGCGCGTGGCAAGCTCGACCTGTATCCCGCACCACAGAATTGAGCAGGAGACCTTAGGTAGTGTTTGGCGCCATTGCGCGGATCTTCCGCACCCCCGACCTCCGCCGCAAGATCGGCTTCACCCTCGCGATCGTGGCGATCTTCCGGCTGGGATCCTTCATCCCTGCTCCGTTCGTCGACTTCAGCGCCGTGCAGGCCTGTCTCGCCGGCAACCAGGGCACCTCGGGTCTCTACGAGCTCGTGAACCTCTTCAGTGGTGGAGCACTGCTCCAGCTGTCGATCTTCGCGCTCGGGATCATGCCGTACATCACGGCGTCGATCATCGTGCAGCTGCTGCGCGTGGTCATCCCTCACTTCGAGACGCTGTACAAGGAGGGGCAGTCCGGTCAGGGCAAGCTCACCCAGTACACGCGGTACCTCACCATCGCGCTCGGCGTCCTCCAGTCGACGACGCTGATCACCGTCGCCCGCTCGGGCGCCCTCTTCGGCAACTCCGGTGTCCCGGAGTGCTCGGCGCTCATCATCACCGACGAGTGGTACTCCATCCTCCTCATGGTCATCACCATGACCGCGGGCACCGGGATCATCATGTGGATGGGCGAGCTCATCACCGAGCGCGGCATCGGCAACGGCATGTCGCTGCTGATCTTCACCTCGATCGCCGCCCAGTTCCCCACCTCCCTGTGGTCGATCGCGCAGTCGCGCGGCTTCGAGACCTTCCTCCTCGTCCTCGGCGTGGGCCTCGTGCTCGTGGTCGCCGTGGTCTTCGTGGAGCAGTCTCAGCGGCGGATCCCCGTGCAGTACGCCAAGCGGATGGTCGGCCGCCGCACCTACGGCGGCAACAACACCTACATCCCGATCAAGGTCAACATGGCCGGCGTCGTGCCCGTCATCTTCGCCTCGTCGCTGCTGTACCTGCCCGCGCTCATCGCGCAGTTCAACCAGCCCGCCGCTGGCCAGGAGGCCCCGGTCTGGGTCACCTGGATCACGAACTACCTCACCAAGGGCGATCACCCGCTCTACATGGCGCTGTACTTCCTCCTGATCGTGGGCTTCACCTACTTCTACGTCGCGATCACCTTCAACCCGGACGAGGTCGCCGACAACATGAAGCGCTACGGCGGCTTCATCCCCGGCATCCGCGCCGGCCGCCCGACCGCCGAATACCTCAACTACGTGCTCACCCGGGTGACGCTGCCCGGATCGGTCTACCTCGGCCTCATCGCGCTCGTGCCCCTCGTGGCCCTCGCGCTGGTCGGTGCGAACCAGAACTTCCCCTTCGGCGGCACGTCCATCCTGATCATCGTCGGAGTCGGCCTGGAGACGGTGAAGCAGATCGACTCCCAGCTGCAGCAGCGCCACTACGAAGGACTCCTCCGATGACGTCGCACCCGATCGGCTTCCGTCTCCTGCTGATCGGCCCTCCCGGCGCAGGCAAGGGGACCCAGGCCGCTCGGCTGAGCGACATCCTCCGGGTGCCCGCCATCTCGACCGGGGACATCTTCCGCGCGAACGTCGCCAACGAGACCGAGCTCGGTCTCCAGGCGAAGGCCTACCTCGACAACGGGCGCTACGTGCCGGACGAGCTGACCAACGCGATCGTGCACGACCGCCTCCAGGAGGCGGACGCGTCGACCGGATTCCTGCTCGACGGCTACCCGCGCACCACGGAGCAGGTCGACGAGCTCGACCGCATCCTCGCCGCGGACGACAACCGGCTCGACGCGGTCGTCCAGCTGACGGCCGATCCCGACGAGGTCGTCGGCCGCCTTCTCAAGCGCTCGCTCGAGCAGGGGCGCAGCGACGACACCGAGGACGTCATCCGGCGCCGACTCGCGCTCTACGAGGAGCAGACCGCTCCGCTCATCGACGTCTACGCGGCCCGCGGGCTCGTGGTCGTGGTCGACGGCCTCGGGCCGGTCGACGAGGTGACCGAGCGGATCGTCGTCGCCCTCGAGGGCCACCGCGTGGGCCGCCTCGACACCCCGGCCGCCTGAGCCGTGGCGTTCCGCTCCTCGCTCTACAAGACGCCCGCGCAGCTGCGGTCGATGCTCGCTCCGGGCCTCGCCACGGCCGCCTCGCTCGATGCGGTCCGCGCGGCGATCCGCCCGGGCGTCACCACGCTCGAGCTCGACGCGATCGCCGAGTCGGCGATCGTCGCACTCGGCGGCCACTCGAACTTCCAGCTCGTCCCGGGCTACCGGCACACGATCTGCGCCTCGGTCAACGACGAGGTGGTCCACGGCATCCCCGGCGGGCGCGTGCTCGAGCCGGGCGACCTGGTCTCCATCGACAGCGGCGCCGAGATCGACGGCTGGAACGGCGACTCCGCGATGACGGTGGTCCTGCCCGATCCCTCCCGCCCGGAGGAGGTCGCGGTACGCGCCGAGCTCTCGCGGGTGACCGAGGGATCCCTGTGGCGGGGGATCGCCGCCCTCGCCTCCGCCCGCCATCTCAACGAGGTCGGCGCGGCGATCGAGGAGTACATCGAGGACGAGGCCGAGCGCTCGGGCCGCGTCTACGGCATCCTCACCGACTACATCGGCCACGGCATCGGGCGCACCATGCATGAGGCTCCGCCGGTCTTCAACTACCGGGTGCGCCAGCGCGGCCCCGAGGTGAAGCCGGGACTCGTCGTCGCGATCGAGCCGATGGTCACCGCGGGCAGCGCCGAGACCTTCGTCCGCGAGGACGAGTGGACGGTCGCGACCGAGGACAGCAGCATGGCCGCCCACTGGGAGCACTCCGTCGCCGTGCACCACGACGGCATCTGGGTCACCACGCTCGCCGACGGCGGCGCGGCCGGCCTCGCCCCCTACGGGATCGTGCCGACGCCCTTCGCCTAGAGGCCCCAACGCGGAGCTCCTCAGATCCGATGCGGAGGAGGCTCCTCGTGGCCTCTCGCGCCCGGCGGGGGTCCGTCGGGCGCCCACGAAGCGCGGGAGCGGGAGGACGACAGCGCCCTCCGGCTCCACCCGGAGTGCGGGTGTCGGCTAGCTGTCGATCACCCGCACCAGCTCCTCGATGAAGCCGCCGAAGTCCGTGGAGCGCCGGATGAGGCGCTGCACCTCCGCCCGGTCGGCGAACACCTCGACGAACTGGTCGAACACCGACTGGAAGGTGCTGCGGCCGGCCGAGGCGAACGCGATCATCGCGATCACGTTCACCCGCTGCTCGCCCCACTCCATCGCGGTGTCGTTCACGACGATCGCGATGGAGGTGCGGCGGGCGCTCATCGCCATCGCGTGCGGGACCGCGAGGTTGTCGGTGAACGCCGTGGAGCTCATCCGCTCGCGCTCGATGGCGCCGTCGACGTAGTCCTCGTCGATGATGCCGCCGGCGATCATCCGCTCGCCCAACATCCGGATCATCGCCGCCTCGTCGCGCGCGTGCACGTTGCGGAAGAACAGCCCCTCGTCGAAGAACTGCAGCAGCTCGTCCTTGATCTGCGCGCGGCGGCGGTGCCTGCGGACGCGGGCGATGGCCCGGCGCACCGTCTCGACGTCGTGGTCGGTGAGGAACGGCTGCACCACCACGACGTCGTCGGACGCGGGGCGCTCGTCGATCGTGGTGATCACGAGGTCGGCGGTGAGCCGGTCCCAGTCGACGTCGCTCCGCGTGATCAGCGAGCGCACCTCCACCTCGGTGCCGAGGGAGCGCTCGACGCGCAGGCGCAGCATGTGAGCGAGGTCGTAGTAGTTGGGGCAGACGATCACGCAGGACAGACGCTCCTCCCGCCGGGACACCCGCTCGAGAAAGGAGCCGACGTGGAGGGCGATGTAGGCGATCTCGTCCTCGTTGACCACGATGCCTCGCCGGCGCTGCAGCCCGCTCGCCAGGAACACCGCGATCTCGTAGGTCATCGGGTAGCTGGTCTTGATCGAGCGGGTGAGCGGGTTGCGGGAGTAGCCGCCCTCGGCGGCCCGGGCGATCAGGTTGCGCACGTGCAGGGCGAGGCGGACGATGAAGCCCTCGTCGTCGAGGTCGACCAGGTACTCGCGGTTGACGTCGGCGACGAGCTCGCGGACGACGGCGAGGTCCTCCGGGTCGAGGTAGTTCTCGACCACGGCGGCGACCGGCTCGTTCTGCCCGGGCGTCGCCACCCGCGTCGTCATCAGGATCGCGAGCTGGGCGAGCTCGGCGTCGGTCAGGCGCGTCGCGAAGTGCCGCTCCACCAGCTCCGCCAGCAGGGCCGCGAGCTCGCCGTGGATCGCGGGGGAGGGGCGGGAGCCGGAGGGGTCCCCGATGCCCCGGGCGACGCGGTCGACGGCGATCGCGATGTGGAGGAGGACGCTGTTCACGCCGTAGTCGTTGATGTAGTAGCCGCGGGTCTCGAGCTCGGCCAGCAGCTCGGTCTTGAAGGCGCCGAGGCCGGGGGAGGCGAACTCGCGCTGGACGTCGTCGAGCGTGAAGACGCCCTGCGCGCTCTCGTCGCGGAACATCCGCGAGATCAGGCGGCGGCGGGCCTCCTCGCTGCCCTCGAGGCGCACCGACGGGCCGCGCCGGAGCAGCCCGAGGCCGGCCTCGTCGGCGAGGGCCTTCACCCGGCGCAGATCGGCGTCGACGGTCGACTCGCTCACTGACAGCGCGTCGGCGAGGGCGAAGACGTCCAGGCCCTCGTCGGAGTCGACCAGGCGGCGGACGATGCTGTACAGCCGGTCACGCGGTGTGTCGGGCTCGACGTCGCGGCTGCGCTGCGCCTCCAGGTAGGCCGCGTACGCCTCCCGCGCGAGCCGGTAGCCGTTCGCGGAGGACTCGACCGGCTCCAGCGGGGCGGCCTGCGCCTTCACCGCGGTGACGTAGCTCCGGACGCTGCGTGTGGTGACTCCGAGCCTGTCGGCGAGCTCGTGCGCCGTCACCCAGCCGTCGGCGCGGGAGAGGTACTCCAGCAGTCGTTCGCGGTTGTCAGGCATCAGGCTCCAGGCGTGCGGTCGGGGCGGGCGCCGGGAGCGCCACGACCCTGCCGCGGGCCCGCAGGACGCGGGCGGCGAGTCGTACGTCCCGTCAGTCAATCACCCCGGCGACGCGCCCGGGAGCCCCCGCGCCGGGGGTGGAAGGGGCCGTCTTCCGCCCCCGCGGAAGATTGTCTGCTGGAGGGTGCCGCCCCTCCGAGGGGATGCTTGGATGAATCACGACCCGGACGCGAGGAGGCGAACGAGGTGCGGAAGATCCTGATCGTCTGCGGTGCAGGCGCGTCGAGCACGTTCCTGGCCCATCGGCTGCGAGCGGGCGCGAAGGAGCGCGGCATGGATGCCGTGTTCCGCTCCGAGACCCTCACCGGTCTCGACCACTCCCTCCCCGAGGCCGACGTCCTCCTCGTGGGGCCGCACCTCGAGTCGCAGTTCGACGGACTCCGCCACCGTGCGGAGCTCGTGGGAACCGCGGCCGCCCTCCTCCCGCCCGATGTCTTCGGAGCGCACGGTGCCGATGCCGTGCTCGAGACCCTGCCCGTCCTCTTCGCCGCTCGCGCGGTCGTCGCAGGCGCGGACGGGGACTCCTCCACCCGCCCGGTCCGTCCGGGCGAGCCCGACTCCGGGCACCACTGATGCAGTCGCGACTGCAGGATCAAGGAGAAACGTTCATGGTCGAGCGCACCGTGCAGGTTGCATCGTCGAAGGGCCTCCACGCCCGCCCCGCCTCGCTCTTCAGCCAGGCCGCGGCGAAGTCGGGTCAGAAGGTCCTCGTCGCCAAGGGCGACGCGACCCCGGTCAACGCCGCGTCGATCCTCGGGATCATCTCGCTCGGCATCGAGCACGGCGACGAGCTCACCGTCAGCGTCGAGGGCGACAACGAGCAGGCCGTGCTCGAGGAGCTCGCGACCTTCCTCACCACCGACCACGACGCGTGACGCCTAGCGTCACGCGAGGCGGCCGGCCCCGGCGCCCACGGCGCCGGTAGCCGCGGCAGCCCCTGGAGCGTGACGGCGACCCTCACCGGGTCGCATCAGGCGCCTGCGGGACCCGGCCCCGCCCTCTGCCGGCCCCACGCCGCCGCCCCCGCATCCTCTTCTCCCGCCCGCACTCCGCACGACAGGAACGAGCACCCATGACGCTGTCCACTCCTCAGACCGCCTACGCCTCCGCCAAGCTCCAGGGCACCGGAGTGGGACGCGGGCTGGCCCTCGGGCCGGTCCTGCGCATGCCGGAGCCGCTGCCCGAGCCCGAGGACACCGCCAGCACCCGCAGCGTCGCCCAGGAGGAGGAGCGCGCCGTCTCGTCGCTGTCCGCCACCGCCGCGACGATCCGCCACCGAGGCGAGCGGGCCGGCGGCTCGGCGAAGGACGTCCTCGACGCCCAGGCCCTGATGGCCGAGGACCCGTCCCTCGCGGACGACGTCAAGGCGCGGATCGCTGGGGGCAAGACCGCGGAGCGCGCCGTGCACGAGGCCTTCGCCGGCTTCCGCGACCTGCTCGTGGCGATGGGCGGCTACATGGCCGAGCGCGCGACCGACCTCGACGACGTCTCGCAGCGCGTCGTGGCGCACCTCCGCGGCGTCGCCGCTCCCGGCGTCCCCGAGTCGGACGAGCCGTTCGTGCTCGTCGCCCGCGACCTCGCTCCGGCCGACACGGCGCTGCTCGACCTCGAGAAGGTCCTCGGCCTGATCACCAGCGACGGAGGACCGACCTCGCACACGGCGATCCTCGCCCGGGAGAAGTCGATCACCGCCATCGTCGGCACCACCGGCGCCCTCGACCTGCGGGACGGCCAGCTCGTCATCCTCGACGCCACCTCCGGCGTCGTGACGGTGAACCCCTCGGACGCCGAGATCGGCGCCGCGAAGTCCTCGATCGCCGAGCGCGCCGAGATGCTCGCCGCACCGGTCGTCCCCGGCGCGCTGGCCGACGGCCACGCCGTGCCGCTGCTCGCGAACCTCGGCTCGGCCGACGGCGCTGCGAACGCGGTCGAGCTCGGCGCCGAGGGAGTGGGGCTGTTCCGCACCGAGTTCCTCTTCCTCGACGCGAAGGAGGCGCCCTCGGTCGCCGAGCAGGCGGAGCAGTACACGCGCCTGCTCGCCGCGTTCCCCGGCCGCAAGGTCGTCGTCCGCGCGCTCGACGCCGGCGCCGACAAGCCGCTGAGCTTCCTCAACGACGACCACGAGGAGAACCCCGCCCTCGGTCTCCGCGGACTGCGTGCGCTCCGCGCCAGCGAGCAGATCCTCCGCGACCAGCTCACCGCCCTCGCCCAGGCCGATGCCGCGACCGACGCCGACCTCTGGGTCATGGCGCCGATGGTCGCGACCGTGGACGAGACCCGCTACTTCACCTCGATGGCGCGGGAGCTCGGCATCCGCACCGCCGGAGTGATGGTGGAGGTCCCCTCCTCCGCCCTGCTCGCCGACCGCATCCTCGGAGTCGCGGACTTCGCCTCGATCGGCACCAACGACCTGACCCAGTACACGCTCGCCGCCGACCGCATGCTCGGCACGGTCTCGGCGTTCCAGGACCCGTGGCACCCGGCCGTGCTCCGCCTCGTCGGCGAGGTCGGCCGCGCGGGAGCGGCGCTGGGCAAGCCCGTCGGGATCTGCGGAGAAGCCGCCGCCGACCCGCTGCTCGCCGTGGTCCTCGTCGGCCTCGGCGCCACCACCCTCTCGATGTCGCCGTCGGCTCTCGCCGACGTCCGCGCCGAGCTTGCCGAGCACACCCTCGACGACGCCAAGCGGTACGCGGAGCTCGCTCTCGCCGCCGACAGCGCCGTCGACGCCCGCTCCGCGGTCACCGAGGCGATCGCCGCCTCCTGATCCCGGATCACCAGCCCCACCCCCTGCACCACCCCGCCACTCGGGAGCCGGGACGCCTCAGGAGCGTCCCGGCTCCCGAGTGGCGGGGTGGTGCAGGGGG